>JAQGOH010000091.1 GCA_028293705.1 Francisellaceae bacterium
ATATAAATGCTAAATAGCATATGGTTGACGAGGACGAGCGCGGCATATTAATCAGTCGTCGCGTTTTTGAAGATTATTTATTGGCAGGGATGCCTTTAAATAATTACTGAAATTAGCGACGCTATCAGAAATTATTGAGTTTTTACTTGAGGAAGATCCTAGTCTGATAGATAAGACAGACAATGATGGTAATAATGTTTTAATGATAGCGATCTCAAATAAAAATAAAAAATCCATTAGATATTTATTAGAAAACTATCCCAGCCTTTTGCAAAAAGTTGACATTATTGGCAATTCCGTTTTAATGGCTGCAGCCGCGGCTGGCCAAAACGATACCATTGAACTATTACTTAAGAAAGACCGTAGCCTTTTACATAAAGTTAATAAACGATGCATGACGGTTTTAATGGCTGCTGCGGTAAATGGGCATAATAAAACCATTGAATTTTTATTAGAGAAAGACCCAAACCTTTTGCAAAAAGTGACTAATAATGGCTTCAATATTTTAATGATTGCCGCCCAAACGGAGCAAAATCACACGATTGAATTTTTGCTTCAAATTCAAAAAGATTTATTACCTCAAACAATTGACAGTTTGAAAATATTTGCAAAAAAAATAGATCGTTAGCGGATAAAATTGAAAAAAAACTTGAAATTTTTATAAAAGAATATAAAAATAATTTAAAGCAAGTAGAGCTTGCTAAGCAAAAGACGGAATTTATAGAATTTTTTAATAAATTAAAACCAATTTTTGAACCACTCAAACTTGAACCAAAAAAAGTTATTTCTGAGTCTTTAGCCAAACAATTAATTGAGCTAGGGACAGATATACAAGACAACCTAATAATAATAGGACAATTAAAAAAAGTTAATAGCCGTATAGATAAACACTATAAAACCCTTAGCTTTGATGCGGATAGTTTATGTTTAATTTCTGAAGCTTTCGATCCCTCTCTCAACCTCTCCCAATTACAAACATTATTAATAAGTCATTGCATTGAGGAGAAAAAAAATAAAAAAGAGTTACACGATAAAGCTAAGCAGCTAGTTATGCGTGAGCAATCAAATTCCCTATTCAGTAAATTTCATGCTTTAAAAGATAGAATGCATAAAATAGCACAAACTAATTTAACTAATACTATTAGTAATTTTAGGAATAATTTAAAGGAGACCCAAGAGAATATTAAATTCTATCAAAAAGGCCGGACAGAATTATTATCTAATAAAAAAATAGCTGGTAACTTGGCGGAGTGGACTACAACTATCCAAGCGCTAACTGATATAGTTGAAACTGCTGAAGTAAAACTTATCATGTACCTTAAATATTTTGAAAAACAATATAAATATGCAGAAGTAACTATTCATCAATGGGTAAATTTACATAAGTATAGTAAAGCTGATAACAAATTGAATTTTTTAGAACAAATTTTTACTAAGACCAATAATTTGATTGAAAATGTATCAAATGCAAATAAAAGATTAAGAGAAGTAATTGATAATATTCAAAGCGCCACTGCTAAAAATAATAAAATCCTTAGTCGCATTAAAAAAATAGCTAGTTCTCATTTACCAGAACCTGAAAATGACATAGACGAAGAGGTCCTAAATTTGTCACTTGATAAAATTAAACAATTATTTCTTGAAATAGAAAAACTACAACAGGCACAAAAACAAAAAAAAGAAATGTTGGTTAAAGCTCAGCAACAAAAGCAGGCCGATATAGCTTTAAAAAAACAAAAAGAGGCTTCTAAGCTTTCTAATAACCCTATTTTACCAATACCTTCTTCTTCCAGCTATTGGTTTAGAAAATCGATTAATCACCCCACGGTAAATTCGGTAACCTGCCTAACTCAAAGGCTAACTGTTCAAGAAGAAATAAAATTATTAGAAGATTTGTTAAATTTAACAAATTTGCAAGAGCAAGAAACTCTTTACCGTTATGCTTTGTTAGGCACCTTAGCCCGATTAATGGAACATTATAAAAATAATAAAGATATTTCTCCTTTCAAAAATAACCCAGAAGAAAATGACTTATCCATAAAATTTAGGCATGCCGTTTTCCATGCCCCTGAAATAATTAATAAAGCTACTACAGCTGAGGTGCTGGATCTTAGTCTTAAGCTAATCCATTTAATTAAAAACAAAGCTCAAGCGAGTTCTAAAACTGACAGTTTAAGCACTATTGAATCCGAACTGTTCTATAAGTTTATTGACTTTGTTCAAAAAGAAGACTTTACCCAAGAAATTTGTAAGGCTCAATTGCTTCAATCTTTTGCAGAACTTAAGGATTGTGCTGTAGCTAATCCTTTAATCAAAAATTCTGCAAGTGGATTTATTCATGCTCGTATTAGTACTTATGCTTCTGCCCTTAAAAATATAAATATGAAAGCTTTTAGGGATGTAAATAAAAACTTTGAAGGTCAATTAGATAAATATATACAACTAGGTAATCAATATCGTCATGAAGCATTTGTTAAACCAAATTCTTCAATTAATAACCTTGAACACACAACAGAAGAAATAGAAGAATATAAAAATAATTTAAGATTTTAAACATAGGTTAAAGCCTATAATGATTTCTGATATTTAAATTAAATTTATAATTTTTTTATAAAGTATAATCTGGGTGAGTAGATAATGACCAATTCAGGAGTGATTTCAGCAATTTTACAACTTATGAGGTGTCTGACTTATATTGAATGTTCATAGTCTAAATTAGCTAAAAATAAACTTAATACATTGAATCTAATTTTAGATTGAATTTAAATAATTAAAATTGATACTAATAGTATTTTTATTTTAGAATAATATTCGTGATAAATTGATATTAAACTCTAAGGCCCGAGGTAATGAAGTGATGGATGAGGTAGTAAATTTCACTAACCTTCTTTTGTTTAAGAAAAAGATAACTATTGAAAACCATTAATAATGGTTCGTACCAATTTTAGCATTGTATAATTCTCTGACATGGTCCATATCGACATTATTATTGGTTTGAATTTTAAAAAAATATTTAAGTTGCCATGCTTGAGTTTTTTTTGCTTGAGAATTTTCAGCTAAATCCCATGAAGGGTAGACTCTAATGGCTCGTTTCCCACCTTTCCCATTCATTGAAACAATGCCTTTGTTTACTAAAATTTCTTTAGGAAAAACAAATTGACCAAAGTGCTCGTGAGTGCGTACGTTAATTACAAATAAATCAATTTTGTCATTACTATCATAAGGGATAATAGGACCCTTATTTATTCTTTTCCATAGAGTTACAAACTGTCCAATTTTAGTAGGGGTGATTTTGGCAACCCTAAATTTAATTTTTCGATTATTAAGCTCAAAATTATAAGCTCCATAATCCTTGCTTTCAGTTTCCTGCCTTAATTTTATAAATTCAAAACCACATGGCTTGTACACATGAATATTGGCAAAATAAAGATCTTGGTGAATCTCAACAGGAGTAAAAACTTGAGTATTCATTTATAACAGTTTCCACAATTAGGATAAATAAAAATTAATAGTATGTCATGTCCTCATATAGATTACCATATTACCTAAGATTAAAATCCACCTATTATTTTATTAGACGAGTAAAAATAAAAAAAGTAATCTAACAATTCAATTGAAATGCAAAGCTAAAATTTTTATACTTTTAGAAGAAAAAATAATTGATTAACAAATACCCTTTCATGATATTATTGCTTAGATTTCACATTTGGGCAAAATAAAGCTATGCAAAATTTTGGTAATACTATAGAAAAAAGTTTAGAAAGCTCTTTTCTAAATCAGGCAAAATTAGAAAGAGAATTAGATAAAATAAGATTCCAATATGAGACTTTGATGCAGCAAAACAAAAGTCTTGAAACGGAGCTAAAAAATGCCTTAGTGAGGTTATCAGAAGCTAACCATAAAAATGAAGATCTTCATCTGCGCTTACAGCATAAACACAATCAAGTAGAAATTTTACAAAAACAAATTTATTTGAATCAAGAGGCTTTTGATCAAGCTCAAAAAAGCCACTCCAACTTAAGAGCAGAAGAAAATAAATTATATCTACGAGAATTGGCGCAGTTGAAAGAAGAATTAGCCTATATTAGACAACAATATAATCGGGAATCTGAAAATAATAAAGAAATGAATAATAAAGTTGATCAGCTTGCCTTTGAAAGAAGGCAAGCTGAAGTCGAGATAGAAAAAAACAAAGGAGAAATACAAGAAAGAGACCTAAAAATACTTAATCAAGAAGAAAAAATACAAGTTCTAGAGACAAAGTATAATGCTTTGTTCTCAACCCATGAAAAATTGTTAATAGAGTTTCATAAAAAAGAAGAGTTAACCAATAAAGCAGACATGGAGCTTCATTCCTTAAAAGAAAAGATGATGGTTATTGAAGCAGATAAAAATGAATCCGATAACAAATTGACTAAAATTTTACATGAAAAAATATTTTTGGTGCAAGAAATTACCGAGTTAAAGGGCTTAATTACTCAATTACAGGAAAGAGTGACTTAAAAGTTAAATTTTAACTGAGCTCGTTATAGTGCTGTAATAGTCATGAATATCGCTTGGAAATATTTTACAAGTACCGGTTTCAATTAATAATAATTCATTACAATTTTCACTAATTAATTGCCTATCATGCGATATTAAGACAATTGCGCCTTCAAATGTTTGTAAACTCATGGTTAGCGCTTCCCGCATTTCTAAGTCTAAATGATTAGTTGGTTCGTCTAATAATAACAAATTAGGAGCTTGCCAATTAATAATCGATAATACTAAACGGGCTTTTTCCCCTCCCGACATTTGGCCAATTGCCTGAAGTGATTTATCGCCCGTAAAATTAAAGGTTGCTAAATAATTACGGATATCCCGAAATTGAACATCTGGGAATAGGGTTTGAAAATAATTTGCAGCGGTTAATCCATCATTTAATTGTTCGACTTCATGTTGGGCAAAATAACCTAATCGTAAACGTTTATCCCAAAAGGCTTCTCCTTTTAAAGGAGGCAATACGCCTGCAAGGGCCTTAATAAAAGTCGATTTACCGGCTCCATTCATTCCAATAATGCCCAGGCGACTTCCAGCTCTTATAGAACAACTTACTTTATTTAAAATGGGGACATCATTATACCCAATATCTATTTTATCGAATTTCATTAAGAGAGGAGGGGGCTCAGATACTTGTTTAAATTCAAATTTAAAAGGGGAAGCTTGAAAAACTTGTTCCACCGTTTCTAAACGGGCTAAAGCCTTGATCCGAGACTGAGCTTGTTTTGCTTTTGAGGCTTTAGCCTTAAAACGGCTTATAAAAGCATTTAAATGAGCTTCTTTTTTCTGAATAGCTGCATATTGTTTTTGTTGTAGCGCAATTTGCAAAGCCCGTTGCTCGATAAACTGAGTATAATTTCCTTGACTGATGTTCATTGTTTGATTATCTAAATATAAAACATGGCTTATAACATTATCTAAAAAAGCACAATCATGAGATACAATAATCAATGCTCCACGATAGGTTTTTAACCATTGTTCTAGCCAGGATATAGCATGCATATCTAGGTGATTGGTCGGTTCATCCAGCAATAAAACTTCAGAGGGTGTCATTAGGGCCTGTGCTAGACCTAAACGTGAACGCCAACCACCAGAAAAAGCATTCACTGGTTTTAAGAAATCCTGATCAGAAAACCTTAAACCACTTAAAATTTGTTGAGCCCGAATAGGGGTGTTATATCCATCAATTTCTTCAAGTTGAGTATAAAGAGGTGCTAATTGATCCCAATCTTCTTTAGCTTCAGCACTTTTAATAGCATTTTGAATGCGAGTGTATTCAGCGTCTCCTGTTAAAACAAATTCCAAAGCTGGTAATTCGCTCTCCACTAATGTCTGGCTAACATGGGCTATATTTCTTCTTTTAGCAAGATTAATATCGCCACTATCAGGAGTTAATTCCCCTCTAAGTAGAGATAAAAAGCTGGTTTTGCCAGATCCATTTTTTCCAATTAAACCTAGGGCTTGACCATCATAAATACAAAAATTTACATTTTTAAATAATAAATTTCCATTGCGATAAAGAGAGATGTTATCTAGTTGTAGCATACAAATTAAACCTGATAATTAAAAAGTCGAATAATCGATAAGTATAATATTTAAGAAAGAAGCGTTTGCGCAATTTGCATAATTCTATCCATTTTTCCGTTTGTTAGGCAGCCTTGCCAATTTTGGGGATTAAGATTAAATTTGTTGTGCAATAAATCACCGAAAGTTAAATCAAGTCCTTTTTGATAAGCTTCTAAAAACAATGAGATAGGAAGCTCAATACCATAAGAAATATATTTTAATTGAGTGCCTTCCGAGTTTTCTAATATAATAAATGCTCGATCGATAGCTCTCTTGTCTTTTTGATTGAATTCAATATAATTTTCAATGCTTACAAAAAGGTGGTGTGCGTCTCTATCTTTTAATGTTTTCTTAGCATCCTTAATGCGATTTTTTGCGCCTTCTTCAGCCATTGCAATACCGATAGGTTGGTTTGCAATATTAGAATCAGTCTTTATTAGAAAATAAGTGACATTTTTATTTTTAAAAATAGAATTATTTTTTATAAAAAATTTTAAGGCCTTTAATTTAACCTCACTTAGAGAGGTAAGATAAATATTAAGGTCAGTATTATTTTCTAAATTTTGGAAATCTTTCCAAAATTGAGCTTGAGCATTTTGATTATCATTGGTAAAGCTTGGAATTGGTTTAGGAGGAATTACTTGCATAACCCCGAACTGGGTATGGAAGTCCTCACAGGTTAATGCCTTAATGATAGGACTAAGCAATACTAACAACAAAAATAAATATACTTGCATAAAATGATTGGATTCCGTATTAACAAGCTTGCAGACTACCATAAAATTTAATTTAAGGCTTGTGATTTATAAATAAATCATTGTTTTGTTATTAACTTAACTTTTCTATAGGGTTAAGAGAAGTTAACTATTAAATCATCATTAATTGCCGTTGGTGGTTAAGATTATCAATAATTTTCATACTTTCTTTATCTAAGATCCCATCATACCTTTCCGGCCGATAATGCATTTGAAAGGCGATTAATACATTTTTAGTTTCAGGATCTAGCTTACCATTATGAGGGACTTTATATCCCCAAGAGCTTAAAGCTTTTTGCATTCTAGATATGCTCATACCTTCTTGTCGGATTAAATGGGTATTATCAGAATTTGCCCAAGCGCCAACTCGAGCCTGGGCTAACTTTTGCCAAGGGAATAAGGGGCCTGGATCTTGTTTTCTTCCTGGGGCTATATCAGCATGACCCACTACATTCCAAGGCTGAATATTATAATATTCTACCAAGTGTTGACAAATATTAATTAGGTTTTGAGTTTGTGCCTTTGGAAAAGGATGCCATTTTTTTTCACCTAAATATCCCTTTTCAACCATTCTTCTCTGGAATTGCATTAAACCGATATTAAAACTTCTATAAATATTATTTATAGTATTTAGCAAAGTAACTGGTCATAAAGAATATTCTTTTATTTTTGGAAAACATCCGTAGGTATAGCCTAAATTAATATTTTCAATCCCTAAAGCATAGGTATTTACATCTGTGATACCGTTCCAATAGCTTATACCTGCATGCCAAGCTCTTTTATCCTCATTGACATGCTTATAAATGTTACCCAGCTCATCAATAGTATAATGGGCTGAAACAGAATCAGGCTTACTAAATATTGCTAAGGTTTCAGGTAAAGGGGTAGCTGTATAATGCAAAACTAAAATAGTTGGATTATCAATTATAAGCCCAGAAAATTTATCCATACGTTGATTAAAATTTGGGGAGGGGTAATTTATAAAAGATAATTTTTTATTAGGTTGTGAATAAGATTCTATTTCTTCCATCAGGGCTGGCATTATTGACTTCCTAAACTTATATTAAATTCTATTGCTTAATGTTACATTTGTAACAATAGTATCGTCAATAGATCAAAAAAGTAAGTTCGTATTTTAAGTAATTAATTGGTGGCACGATAAATCCCTAACTGGAACACAAAATGAATCCATATCCTAATTTAAGTTCTCCAAATGTTGAAGAATTAAGAATAAGCAAACAACTGATGGTGTACATTCAAGAACTAATAAAAAAAAATCAGGGAAGCATCAATTTTAAAGAATATATGAATGCTTGTCTTTATACTCCTTCCTTAGGTTACTATGCAAATCCAAAGCTTAAGTTTGGAATTTCAGGAGATTTTGTAACTGCTCCTGAAATTTCTGCGGTATTTAGTCAATGCTTGGGGGGCTTTTGTCATAAATTATTTAAAGAATGGACTTTATATTCTATTTTAGAATTAGGAGCTGGAACCGGAAAACTCGCAGTTGATATATTGCAAGAACTCGAATTATTAAATAAATTACCACAATATTATTACATTTTAGAAGTAAGTGCGTTTTTGAAAATGGACCAAAAATCTTTGATAAAAAACAATATACCTCATTTGTTTGATAAGATTATCTGGATCGATACTTTAGAGGATTTCCACTTAAATGGCCTTGTGATTGCTAATGAAATTATGGATGCCATGCCCGTGAATCGGTTTGTAAAAAAAAATGATGATTATTATGAGGTTTTTGTAAGCATTAACAATGATCAATTAGTTGAAGTTTTAAAACCTGTACCCTTATCCGCTATTCCTGTTTCCATCTCTACTTTATTACAAGACTTTCCAGAATATACTTTTGAGTATAATGCCCTTATTGGTCCCTGGATTAATGCCTTAAAAAACATCCTGAATTCTGGAGTCATATTATTGATTGATTATGGATTTCCAATTTTGGAATATTATCATCCCGAACGCTCTATGGGTACCTTAATGTGTCATTATAAACATCATTTTCATACTGACCCTTTCTGGTTTCCAGGATTACAAGATATAACCGCTCATGTAGATTTTACTAATGTGGCAACCTCTGCCTTAAAATCTGGTTTAAAACTTTTAGGATATACTAATCAGGCATCATTTTTATTAGAATTAGGGATATTAGATAAAAATTTAAGTTTTAAAGATAAAAATAGTTTACAAACATTGTTAATGCCCCATGAAATGGGAGAGTTATTTAAGGTTATGGCTTTAGGAACACAGGAATTTGGCAATTTAGTAGGTTTTCAAGAATATGATAAAAGCTATAAACTGAATTTAAAATAAATATGTATTTTAATAAAGGTTATCTATAGCTTGGGCAATTTCCACTTGATTAAGCATAATTTTTCCACTGGCTTGAATATCCCAGGCTGCAGATAAAAGGGCTCTACACAATGCCCAATCTTTGATTTCTTTTTGTGAATAGGGTAGTAATTTCGACAAAATATCTAATCTATTTTTAAGAATGGTTTTTAAAGGTGAGGTTTTTGGAAAGCAATCCACGGGATTAAAAATCATAGGTCCAATCTCTGCAATGGGATTGCCAATATATCCATGCGGATCTATGACTTTCCAATGTTCGCCATTATTTAAAATATTATCATGGTGAAGATCCCCATGAATTAACCGGTCCTCTTGAGAGGGCCTCGTGAGTTTAAAAAATAGAGATTCACATTTTAAAAATAATTTATTATCTATATGTCCTTGCAATATTTTTAAATCTTTTGAAAAACTAGATAAATGCGGAAATTTAAAATGAGGATTTAATTTTACGGTATGTAAATCTAAAATAACTTGACTTATAATTTTTGTTGCTAAATTATCTTGTCCTTGTTGTACAAGAGCCTTTAAAGAAGTTCCTGGCACCATATGCTCTAGCATTAATGCATTTAATGCTTCATCTAAATGATAGACAAGAGGGGTGAAGGGGTTGAAAGATTTTAGCCAATAAGCTTCTAATTTGAGTGAAAGCTTAATGGGAGCCATTTTTAAAATGGCTTTTTCGTTGTGTCCATTTAATTGGATAAGTCCCAGGTAATTGCAGCTTAATGAATCTAATGTTTTAATTAATTTAAACTGCCACTTGTTAGCTAAAAAACTAATATTTTTTGGTAATAAGTTTAGCCATTCTTCAGCCATATGACCATAATTAGCTTTGATATTCGCCACAAACCTGGGATTTAAATTCAATGGCTTTTGTAAATGCATATTTTTAACCTATTTAAAATTTGTTGGTTAATTTTCTAAATTCTACCCGTGGTTAACACCCATTATTAAAATCTATTCTTATTGCTGGAATTTTCATATTAAGCTAAGATGGGGACTTTGCCAAATACTCAAAATGCAGAGGAACCAATTGTGATTATTAAACCAAAAGTTAGAGGTTTTGTTTGTACGACTGCCCACCCAACCGGCTGTGCTGCAAATGTACAAGAACAAATTAATTTTGTGAAAGATAAAAATAATCTAGCTAAGAAGATCAAAAATGTTTTGGTCATTGGAGCTTCTACTGGCTATGGCCTGGCTTCACGCATTACCGCAGCTTTTGCTTATCAAGCTGCTACCATCGGTGTTTTTTTTGAAAAAGAACCATCAGCAACTCATACAGCTACTGCTGGTTGGTATAATTCAGTAGCTTTTGAAAAAGCGGCACATCATCAAGGCTTGTATGCTAAGAGCATCAATGGCGATGCTTTTTCAGATGCTATTAAAGAACAAACCATCAATTTAGTAAAAGAAATAGGGCCTCTTGACTTAATAGTGTACAGCGTAGCTTCTCCGCGCCGTACTCATCCAGTAACCGGTCATACTGCAAAATCTGTTTTAAAACCAATTGGTCAACAATATATCGGTAAAACTTTAGATACTGATAAAGCCCAAGTTAAAGATATTATTATAGAGCCTGCCACTCCTGAAGAAATTTCTGAAACAGTGAGTGTGATGGGAGGGGAAGATTGGGAGTTATGGATTGAAGCTTTGCAAAAAGCTAATTTGTTAGCACCGGGTTGCAAAACCGTTTCTTATACTTATATAGGCGCTAAACAAACCTGGCCTATTTATGGAAAAGCAGCTATTGGTAAAGCTAAAGAAGATTTAGATAGGGCAGCTCAAGCCTTAAATTCTCGTTTAAAAACTAGCGGTGGTGGGGCATATGTAGCCGTCATGAAAGCCATCGTAACCCAAGCCAGTTCAGCTATTCCCATTATGCCTTTATACATATCTTTACTATATAAAGTTATGAAAGAAAAGGGCTGGCATGAGGGTTCCATTGAACAGGTATATAGACTATTTACCACAGAATTATTTGAAGCTTCTCCTCACGTGGATGAACTTGGCCGAATTCGAATGGATAACTTCGAGTTATCAGAATCTGTCCAACAACAGGTTGAAAAGTTATGGGATGAAGTGAATTCTGATAATATTTATGAATTAACCGACTTTAAAAATTATCAAGCGGATTTCTTAAAACTTTTCGGTTTTGGATTTTCTAATGTTAATTATGAACAAGAAGTCGAACCAATAGTTTAAATAATGAAGGGTTCAGTTAAGGATGCGCAGGGGTGTTAAACTTAATCCTTGACTGAACCTTTTTATTAATTACAGATAAAAATCGTTTCAACTTTCATTTATTATTCCTGGAATTTTATTAGCGTAAAGTTCTGCTAAGGAGACACTAATTCCTTTCTCTGTTACTATCCTGGCGTGTTTTCTGGTTAATTGACGTGGCTCTTTTACACCACAGGAATGGGCTATAACGCCTGTTTCATATAAAACACTTTTATGATAATTAGCCACTCTGACCGCTTTATTAGTAGGATCTAATCCTTTCATTAAATAGGGTTTATGGCTCGCAATACCGGTAGGGCATTTATTGGTATGGCATTCAAGTGCTTGTATACAACCTAGAGAAAAAGCAAAACCCCGAGCGGAGTTTACAAAATCTGCTCCCACACACAAAGCCCAGGCTACATCTGCTGGGGTAATTAATTTGCCTGAGGCAATAATTTTTATTCGATCACGTAACCCATATTTAATTAAGATATCCACTAAAACAGGTAAGCTTTCTGCGATAGGCAACCCCATATAATCAATTAAACTTAAAGGAGAAGCACCTGTTCCACCTTCAGCACCATCTAAGGTAATGAAATCAGGAGCTTTTTCAAGACCACGAATTAAAATTTCTTGGCATAAATCATCCAACCATTCATAACTTCCTAACACCGTTTTAAAACCGGTAGGTTTTCCCGTCATGGTTCGAATATGTTCAATTGAATCTAATAGCTCTTGCACATTTGCTATATCGGTATGTCTATTTGGGCTAATAGAATCTTGATAAGGGGGAATATGACGTATAGCAGCAATTTCAGGTGTGACTTTAATGGCAGGGAGTATCCCCCCTTTACCGGGTTTTGCACCTTGACTTAATTTAATTTCAAACATTTTAATTTGAGGATAAAGCGCGGTACCTCTTAAGGCTTCATCACTCAGTTTTCCGTCCATGCCACAAAAGCCATATTTTGCTGTCCCTATTTGGGCGACTATATCGCATCCTCCTTCTAAATGATAAGGTGAGACCCCACCTTCGCCGGTATTGAGCCAACATCCACCCAATTTTGCGCCATGTGATAAAGCCAGAATGGCATTTTTAGAAAGAGAACCATAACTCATGGCAGAAATATTAAAGATAGAGGTAGTGATATAGGGATGTTTGCAATAAGGACCTATCGTGATAGGTAAAGTTTCACAAGCATCTTCTCCTAAAACGGGAAAGGGGGCATCAACAAAATAAATAGTTCCGACTGGCCTTAAATCCCGTGTGGAGCCAAAACCTATCATGGTATCAGCACCCTTAGCGGCTCTGTATACCCAGGAACGACTTGCTCGATTAAAAGGTAATTCTTCTCTATCTTGTGCAAACCAAAATTGGCGAAGGTATACACCCAAAGATTCAAAAAGATATCTAAAATGACCTATAATTGGAAAGTTTCTTAAGACCGCGTGTTCAGTTTGACGGATATCATAAATAAAAACAATCACTAGGAATACGAATATTAATGAAAATAAAATGGATGCAATATACAAAATTTCACTCCCTGTGAATTATATTTTATAAGTATTTGTTTTATATTATAAACCTAAACTTAAGAATAACCAGTAATTAGACCAAGAAGACAAGTAATACTTCCTGAATTTTTTTATGAAATTATAATAAATCCGATAGCTAAAGCTTTATTAATTTTAAAAGAGTTACAGACGAAGATCTTCTAAGAATAAATTTATTATTAAATTTAGTAAAAACTAAAATGCCTTAAATTTTTTAGCCGCCGGATATTCTCTTTCAAAGCTTGGATTCCTTGATATTTTAGTTAAATACATACGCTGCGAGGAAGGAAGGCGAAGCCGAGCCGAGTAGACCGCGCAGCCACCTAGGCCTCGAAGAGGCACCGATAGGTGGCGTCAAGTCAATTGAGAAAACCATTTTCATATAAATGCTAAATAGCA
>JAQGOH010000092.1 GCA_028293705.1 Francisellaceae bacterium
TGCTATTTAGCATTTATATGAAAATGGTTTTCTCAATTGACTTGACGCCACCTATCGGTGCCTCTTCGAGGCCTAGGTGGCTGCGCGGTCTACTCGGCTCGGCTTCGCCTTCCTTCCTCGCAGCGATTGTAAATTTACAGCTTATGCCTTATATTTTTTAAGTCAAAAATCCTTAAAAATAGGATTGAAAGTACAAGCTTGTGAAGCTTTAGAAGCTCTATTAGCCTTCGCTCCTAAACAGGATACTCTTTATCATGAAGACGCAGCAATTCAGCTTGGAAATCTTTTATTAAGTCAATTTCATGAACGAGATTATCCAAATCAAGAAAAACATGAAAGATTTGGTGAGGTAGTATTAAAATTATTTGATTTGATGAGTGAACATGAAGGGGATTCCATTTTGTTTGCACAAAATTTTGCCATATATGCAGGTTTAGAATTTAGTGATTTTTTTAATATGGACTTTAATAATGAACAAGAATTGACTCATTTACTTTTTAAAATAGCCGATCAAAGCTATCAAAAAACTCAAAAAGGTAATGAGCTTAGGGACGAAAATGAAATGCTAAAACAAAGACTAGCTCAATATGAGAAGCTTAGTGGCGAGGATGATTTAGAAGTAATAAAAGATTTTTCAAAACAATTAATTTTTACAAATCAAAATTGTGCACAAAACAATTCCTTAAAAAGTTCCGAAGAGGTTAAAGATCAAAATGAATCAAACTTATTCAAGCTTTAAGGCTTAGTATTTTAGTTCTTATTTAAAGGTGCAGAGCCTTTATCAATTTAAATTCTCAAGGGTTTCCCAACGTATATAGGCAGCTTGTAACTCTTTTTCAGTTTGATTGACTTGGTCTAGAGTTTTACTGATTTTTTTAGGATCTTGTTCATAAAAGGATTTTTCACTAATTTCCTGGTGTAATTGAGCTAATTTTTTTTCCAAAGATTCTATTTTTTTGGGTAATTTACTAAGTTCCTGTTGGTCTTTATTCTCAAGTTTAGTGTTTTTATTATTATTTAATTCAGGTTTAGTAATAGATTTTTTTTGAAATAAATCTTTTCGTTTGCTTTTTTCATAACGTTCCCAATCAGAATATCCACCTACATGCTCTTCAATAATGCCATTACCTTTAAAAACTAACAAAGAGGTTGCTATATTATCCACAAATTTTCTGTCATGGCTCACAAGTAGAAGGGTGCCATCAAATTCGGTCAGAATTTCTTCTAATAATTCTAAAGATTCCATATCAAGATCATTAGTGGGTTCATCCATAACCAATAAATTAAAGGGTTGACTAAAAAGTCGAGCTAAGAGCATTCGATTGCATTCGCCACCCGAAAGTAATTTAACAGGGGTTAAAGCCCGTTCAGGGGTGAATAGAAAATCGGATAAATAACTTATAATATGTTTGGTTTTTCCATTAATGGTAATAGCTTCCCGGCCTTCAGCTACATTTTCTACCACCGTAAGGGCTGGATTAATTTGAACCCTTTTTTGATCAAAATAAGCAATCTTTAATTCAGTTCCTGATCGGATAGAGCCGGTTTGAGGAGCTAAATCCTGTAATAATAATTTTAATAAAGTGGTTTTACCAACCCCGTTGGGGCCGATTAAAGCTATCTTGTCATTTCTAAACACGTTAAGAGAAAAGTCTTTCACAATCTTTTTATCAGCAATATCATAATTAATGTTAAGTGCTTCTATCACTAGTTTGCCCGATAAAGGAGTATCGTTAATTTTAAAATTAGGTTTTTTTTGTAAGTCTCTTCGCTCCAGTCGCTCAGCTCTTAATTGTTTTAAAGCACGAACTCGTCCTTCATTTCGGGTGCGACGGGCTTTAACGCCTTGCCGTATCCAAGCTTCTTCCTGGGCTAGTTTTTTATCAAAAGCTTTGAAATGTTTTTCTTCTACTTGTAATAAATGTTCTTTACGTTCTAAGAATTCTTCGTAATTGCCTGGTAGACTTAATATTTTACCTCTATCTAATTCAATAATTTTTTGAGCAAAAGTATTCATTAGCCGTCTATCATGAGTAATACAAATGATAGCTCCGTTAAAGGTGTTGACAAAATTTTCAAGCCATTCAATGGATTCAATATCTAAATGGTTAGTGGGCTCGTCTAATAATAATAAATTAGGGTTGGTAACTAGGGCCTGAGCTAAAGCTGCTTTTCTTTGCCAGCCCCCTGATAAAGTTGATAAAGGTTTATCTGGGTCTAAATTGAATTGAGTAATTACATTTTCAATCTGTTGAGAAAACTCCCAGCCATTTTTGGATTCAATTTGTTTTTGTAAAATTTCTAAAGTCTTTAAATCCCGTTCTTCCATATTAGTTGCCATTTTATGGGCAAGAGCATGGTATTGAGTTAATAATTGACCTACATCACTAAGGCTTTCAGCTATAAACTCATACACGGTCTTATCCATGTCATTTGGTAATGCTTGATTTAAATAAGCTAGCCGCAAGCTGGGTGCCTTAAGAATACTTCCACTATCAATCGACTGAAACCCGGCTATAACTCGCATTAAAGTGGACTTGCCCATCCCATTTCGCCCGATTAAACAGATTTTTTCACCCTCATCTACGATAAGGCTAATTTCATTTAGTAAGGGCGCTTCACCTAAAGCAAGATAGACATTCTCAAGACGGATTAAATTCATAATTAATAACTTTTAAATAGGTAAATGGTTTAACAAGCTTTCTTTAATAGATTTAGCTTGCAAGACGGAAGTGGTATGCTGAGCAAAGCTATCCATAATGCTCCAAGGCGGTTTAGGCCAGGCAGCATCATTTTCAAACCGAGGAAATAAATGCCAATGAACATGTGGAGTTAAATTGCCATAACAAGCATAATTAATTTGAGTAGGTTTAAAGGCATGGTTTATGGCGGTACCCGCGCTTATTAATTCTTGGTGTAAAGCGATTTGTATAGCGGGCTCTAATTCATGTAATCTAGAGACATGGGACTTAAGGACCAGCAAACAATAACCTGGAAAAGTTTGATGCTCCCCTACATAGAGGTAAGAATGAGGAAAGCTATGGATGAGCCAAGGAGAATCTTTATAATTATTTGAAGTTTTTTCACAAAGCGCGCAAATTAGCATAACATTGGTATCGAATTAATAAAAAAAGCATTTTATCATACCATACGCCCAAGACACCTTCCTTCAGGTGGGTGATGAGGGCACATTCCCTATCTAGTTTTCTTTCTCATTCAAATATTTGCCTCATAGTTACTAACATACTTTTGAAAATACCGTCCTGCAATATTTGGGGAGGAAGACCAAATAAGCATAAATTAAGCATACACAATTCCTGGCAGTACGAATTGGGCTTGAACTTTTCTATAGGGCAATTGTAGTATAGAGGTATGTTAATACGCAAGGCTTTTAAATTTAGGTTAAAAACGAATCATAGGCAAACCGCATTATTGAATGCTTTTGCGGGAATGAGTCGTTTTCTATGGAACAAAGCGCTAGCCTTGAATACAGACCGTTTAGCACAAGGTCAGCGAATTTTACGTTATTACGAGTTAGATTTCTGGTCCAAACTCTGGAAAAAATCTGAAGAATATGGTTTTTTAAAGGATTGCCCTTCTCAAGTTCTGCAACAAAAACTAAAAGACTTAGACAAAGCTTATCAAGATGCCTTTGATAAAAAACAAGTTAACAAAAGGCTGCCTGTTTTCAAAAAAAAGGGGCAGGGAGATAGTTTTCGCATCCCCCAAGGCTTTAAGATAGAAGGCAGGCGTATCTTTTTACCCAAGATAGGCTGGGTAGCCTTTAGGCATAGCCAAAAAATCACAGGGCTGCCTAAAAATGTTACTATCTCCCGTTGCGGCACATTTTGGTTTGTATCCATTCAAACAGAATATATAAGCGAAGAGCCAAGACACCCCTCGCAAAGCTTAGTGGGTATCGATATGGGTGTGGCACGCTTTGCGAGTCTTTCGACCGGAGAGCATATAAGCCCTATTCATAGCTTTAGAAAAAGTGAACAAAAGTTAAAAAAAGCGCAACGCAAATTAAAGAATAAAACCAAATTTTCTAATAATTGGAAGAAACAACAGATTAAAATTCAAAAAATACATGCTCATATTGCCAATACCCGTAAAGATTTTTTACATAAGGCTTCAAGTGCTATTAGCAAAAACCACGCGATAATTGTTCTTGAAGATTTAAAGGTAAAGAATATGAGTGCTTCAGCCAGAGGTGACTTAGACAATCCGGGTAAAAAGGTTAAAGCCAAATCTGGATTGAATAAATCTATTCTTGACCAGGGCTGGGGTGAGTTTAGCCGCCAATTGGAATACAAACAAGCCTGGCTGGGTGGAGAAGTTTTGTATGTAAATCCCAAATATACCAGTCAGACTTGTCCTCACTGTTTTCAGGTTAGTAAAGAAAATCGTCAAACTCAAATGCATTTTGAGTGTATAGTATGTGCCTATCAAGGTCACGCAGACACCGGTGGCTTCGATAAACATCGCAAGGGCAGGACATGCCCGGTTAGCTTGTGGAGATATTGGAGCGGTTACGCTACAAGCCCAGGAACCCCTAGCAGCGATAAGCTGAGTCTAGGAATCCTCTTTCTTTAGGAAGAGGAGGATGTCAACATAGGATGACAAACTGTACAAATTATGTGTCCTGGTTAACTAACTTTAAGGTGTGCATCATGCTCAAAAGGTTCCTTCCCCCTCAAGAAAATTTTTTTAATTTATTTAAAGAAGCAGGCTGCGAATTATTAGATGCTACTCAATTACTATTAGCCTTATTTAATAATTTAAATAAGGCTAAGCATTATGCCGATGAAATAGCTATTAAAGAAAGACGGGCAGATGTTATAGCGTTTACAATTTATAAAAGATTACACAGCACCTTTATTACCCCATTTGATAGAGATGATATTCATCATTTTACCACTATTATGGATGACATCATTGATAGTATTCATGAGGTAAGTCAAAGGGCTTATATTTATGAGCTAAAAACAGTTCCCCAAGAAATACCTCAAATAGCAGAATGTGCTATACAATGCGCTAAATTAATTCAAACGGCTATTGTGCATATGGAAACCTTAAAAAAACTAGATGATATTATCCAAATCTCACAAGAAATTAATGAAATAGAAAATAATGCAGAAGCTTTCCTTTTAAGTGGTATGAACAAATTATTCAAAGAAGAAGAGGATATTAAACGTTTATTAAAATTAAAAGAAATTTATGAAGATATTAAAGAGGTGGTTGATCATTGCCAAGATTTAGCAAACGTTATTAAAAGCATTGCTTTGGAGTATTCTTAATGGAGCATAGTCATTTATTTATATATTTTATAATTGCACTAGCCCTATTTTTTGATTTTTTAAATGGTTTTCATGATGCGGCTAATTCTATTGCTACCATTGTCTCAACCCGGGTATTAAAACCACAATGGGCAGTATTATGGGCCGCTTTTTTTAATTTAATTGCTTTTTTATTTTTTAGTTTAAATGTGGCAAATACCATTGGTAAAGGATTAATCCATCAAGAAGTGGTGACCCCTTTATTAATTTTTTCAACCTTAGTGGGTGCCATTTTTTGGAATTTAGTCACTTGGTATTATGGATTACCTTCCAGCTCTTCACATGCTTTAATAGGTGGCTTAATAGGTTCTGCAATAGCGCAATCTGGTTTTTCTGTATTACATTTAAAAGGTATTGCAAAAATTGTAACCTCTATAGTGGCAGCTCCCACCTTAGGTATGATTATTGGTTTATTACTAATGTTTGCGGTTTCAAGAATCTTTTTTAATACTACACCCCAAAAAGTAAATGCGGTAGCAAGAAAATTGCAATTTGTATCCGCTGCTCTCATTAGCTTAGGCCATGGAGGTAATGATGCGCAGAAAACGATGGGAATAATTGCGATTTTATTATTTTCAAGTGGAATAGAGTCGCATTTTAATGTGCCCCTATGGGTTATATTATCCTGCAATGGGATAATGGCCTTTGGTACCTTATTTGGTGGTTGGCGAATTGTTAAAACCATGGGTATGAAAATAACAAAACTTAAACCAGTACATGGTTTTTGTGCTGAAACAGCAACGGCTCTTACCTTGTTTCTAGCAACTTATTTAGGAATTCCAGTCTCAACCACTCATACTATTACCGGATCGATTGTAGGAGTGGGGAGTATGAATGGCATTTCAGCTGTGCGCTGGGGGATAGCGAGACGAATTGTCTGGGCTTGGGTTATTACCTTACCTGCGGCTGCTTTGGTGGCAGGAGTTGTGTGTTTAATCAGTGTTTCACTGAAAAAACATTTATAATTTAAGTACAGTATAAGAATTTTTTAAAAATAAAGTGCCAATTCTTTCATTTTTTAATTCTAGGTTTTTACCCTGAAAAAGCAGAATATACCCATTACACTTCAAGATGCGAGAATGGGTGAGTGTAACAAATTAAATTTATCAGTAATTCGTGTACGTAATATTTTTTTCTTTCTACCAATTGTTTTCAAAAAACTCAATATAGATTCTTT
>JAQGOH010000093.1 GCA_028293705.1 Francisellaceae bacterium
GGCAAAAGCTATTCTGGTATAAGTATCAATAAAGGTTTGCTGATAGATTCTACCTACTCCTTTAATGGTACCCACAAAATAGGTATCTTGAGACCCTAAATATCCGGGACATTCCGTTTCAATTTCGCCATGAGCCTCTTTTTCAAGCTTGGCATTTTCTAAAGCACTAATTTGTGCCTCTGTTAGAATGATGCCATCTTGAGCAACTTTAGCTTCCAGGGCTTTTAAGCGCTTTTTTAAAGTTTCTAAATCATGGCGTAACCAAATGCTTCTTACCCCACCTTGGGATATCAAGATACCCCGCTTTTTAAGCTCATTGCTCGCCCGCGCCTGCCCGTAAGCGGGGTTTTCTATAGCCACTTCGATGACCGCTGTTTCCACATAGTCAGGAACGCGATTCTTTATATTGGCTTTTTGACGGGTTAATTCGCGCAGAGCTTCTTCTCCACCACCATCATAAAGCTTTTGAAATCGATAAAAGCTATCCCGACTATACCCCATAATTTTACAAGCTTGAGAAATATTGCCTAATTGTTTTGCAAGTTCCATTAATCCTAATTTGGGTTTTATTATTTTTTCTGATACATTCATAATGACGCTCCTAGTTTTTTGGTTTACATGACATACCTCAACTATAGTTGAGGTAAATCAAATTACTAGGAAGTGTCAGATTAGGTCTTATCTATTACAATTTATTCTTTAAATAAAAATTACTTTTTGTTAAATAATTTAATGTATATTGAAAAACCCCATTTCTAAGGCCTTAATTTCTTTTTCTCTTCTGATTTTGGTACATCTATATTGGATTTAAGATCCAATGCCACATTGACTATGGCTAAGTTTGTATTTTTAGGATCTTCTTTTACCTCAAGTGATACATTCACGTAAGGAGTTTCATCAGTAGTTGAAATAGCAATTGAACTAAGGGGTGCCTTAAGTATGTTAGTATTATTAGGATATAACCATCTTTTTAAACCACTGATTGCATGAGCACCAACTGTAAAGACTCCTGATTTATTGTTTAATTCGTATTTTATTTCGGGACAATGCTCTATTGTATCCGAACACCAATAGTTATAATCTTCGTCAGATTTTAGTAGCCCCCCCTTTTCATCAAAAAAATGAGCCGTATGAGAGCTTACGCCCCCTTTTAATAAAGCTCCAGCGGGGTTATAACCCCATCAATGTAGCACCTCCTATAAGAGGCACAGCAAGCCCGGTCGCAATGGCACTAGCTAAAACATATCCCGTAGGACCGGAACCTGCTACTGCTAAACTTTTTTTAAGCCAACCAGCTTGATTGTTTTTTAAAAATAAGAGGTTAATTTCTGCTCCATTTTCTCCTACCGCATTCAATATATTTGATTCCCCAGTGGCTTGTACCAAATCACCATGCTGCATCATATAAAAAGCCCTTTGAGAAATTTTATTTTCCGTCAAAATTCTGGATAAAATATTAGTATGGTTCGTAATTGCATGCAAAACTCCTGGGCTATTTTTACCTAACAGCACAAGTCCTTCAATAAAATCTGGGTTAATATCATTAAGGTTATCTACAGCTTGAATTTCCTTTGTTTTTTCACTTAAGTTAATGCCCCAAGAACTGTTTTTTAACTCTTGTTGAAAATTCGTCATTGAATCTTCATACTTTGTTTTGATATCAGGATTATTCCGCGATAAATTATGTACAATAGCTTTTTGGAGAGAATGAAAACAAAGTTGAGCCAAGGAAGCTCCTAAACTATGGCCTGACACAATCAGATTTATTTTTTTATCTGGATGTAATTCGATTATTTTATTTAAAGAGTTAACGATTGATTTTAGGACTTGGTCTTCACCATCAAGGTAAGACTCGAGACCCGGGGCTCTTTCTAAATCTGCTAAGATTGTTGATTGATCAAAGGTTCCCGTCCAAGTAATATGGACATTGATAACTTTATTTATTTCATCATGCGATTCAGGTATCAGAATAAAACCATTTAAGGCATCATCCCTTTCATTATCATTACGTTTCACTTCAATAGGGGTAACTACAAAATTTTTGCCATGAATTTGACATATTCCTTGAATTTCTTTTTTTGCTAATTTATAAGCTAAATCTTTGTGACCTACGGATTCTCCAATAAGAAACATAATGTTACGTTCTTCAAAAATATCATTTAATGCCTGTGCTTTTTCGATTAGACCCAAAAACTTATATTCTGAAATGTTAGAAATCCTCTTAAACCCCGCTAGTAATAATCGGTAATTTTCATCTAAAAGTTTTTTTTGTAACTCTATTAAATTTTCATTAAATTTTTTCAAATAAAAGCGGTGTGAAGTTGGGTATTCAAATAAATATCTTGCATTTAATAATAAGTTAACTACTATCGATATTATAGTATCTCCTTTTAATAAATTAACTTCATTTTCTAGAAATATTTTTCCATCAATTAAAGCATCTCCTATCGCTGCGAGGAAGGAAGGCGAAGCCGAGCCGAGTAGACCGCGCAGCCACCTAGGCCTCGAAGAGGCACCGATAGGTGGCGTCAAGTCAATTGAGAAAACCATTTTCATATAAATGCTAAATAGCA
>JAQGOH010000008.1 GCA_028293705.1 Francisellaceae bacterium
CCCGGAATCTTAACGCTAGCCAATTTTAAAAGCAGAACTCTACAAAATTTTGGCTTAGATTCTAAAAATTTTACATCTCGGTCTTGGTTCCTTAAAAAACATTTATCTTTAAAAAACCAAGTGGACCCTATTCTTAGGCAAGCTGCATCAGGAATCACCAATAAAAAAATGCTATGGGATAATGTTGATCATAATTATGTGGTTATAAATATTAATGAACAGCAAATTCTTGAGTGCTGGGAGGATAGGCAGAAATTACCATTATTACGATCCCTACGGAAAAAATAAACATAAAAAATAAAAAACTGGTAAATTCTAAAATATTCTGCTAACATCAAGTACGTTAGGTGACGCATTACCAAGTAGTAATTGGTAAGCATTGAATTGAATTCATTTTGCGGTGCGTTATCCAAGGATGATGATGAGTGGTTTAAGGATATAAACACTATTTCCCTAAATCTTCATCTATAGAATGCTTGATTCTAGCTTAATATATTTACTCCCAACGGGATAAATAAGACCGAATACTTGTTACTTTTTTTAAGCTATGTAAAACTTACCTTTTGTTTATGGTTTCGTGTAAATTGAGAGGTAATAAAATAGAATGAAGTTTATCTTTTTTATTATCTAGTATTGTTTAATGCGTGTTAAGTAGGAGAACTGTCCATGAGGAAAAACACTAAGTTAAAATGGGTCGGTTTGACTCTAGCTGGTTTAGGCGCAGTAGTAACCAATGCTGCTTCTGCTCATATGCAAGCTGAGTCTACTGGCGGGTTAAAAGTTCATGATGCAGATAATGGACATTATTGGTTTAAAGTCGGTGGACTTATCCAATTAGATGAAGTTATTTTCATGGGAAAAAATAAAGATAAACAAGGTAATTATAGCTCCGGTGCGAATGCCCGTCGAGTTCGAATGGATTTAAATGGTGGTATTGGTGAACATTTAAATTATTGGCTAGAAGTAGATTTCAGTGGAACTCCTCGAGTACAAAGAGCTCTAGTTAATTATACAGGCTTTGATTTAGGCCATCGTATCAATGTTGCAGTAGGTCAAAGCAAACCTTATTGGGGTTTAGAAGGCTCCACCGCTGATGGAGCAACTTGGTTTATTGAAAGAAGCTTAATGGCTGGTACCTTCAATCCAAGTTATGGTTTAGGAATTTTTGCTGATACTTCTTTTAATGATATGTTCAATATTCAAGTATCTGCTTATCAACCGGATGCCAATAGTCCTGCTGCTTCCAGTTCTTTATTACCCGCCGGTAAGTCAGATCGTTGGGCAGTTAATGGTCGAATAACTTTTGCACCACAACATACGGATGAACAAACAGTTCATTTAGGGGTGTCTGCTCGTCATCAAGCTTTAGCTGCAACCAATCCGGCCGATGGTAGCGCATTATTGACCACTTTTGCTTCCGTTCCTGAAGCGGTTACTAGAAATAACAGCCAACCAGCTTTACTAGGTATTGATTCAGGCAGTATCGCAGGTTATAACCCTGCTAATAATCAACTTCGTTTTTCTGCTTATCAACAGTATGGTGTAGAAGCTGCTGCAGCTTTTGGACCAGCTGCCATACAAGCGGAATATTTTAATGGTCGTTTTGTTCGTAAATGGGCGACTCAAGGGAAGGTGAAAGCTTCTGGTTGGCACGTTCAAGCAGGTTATATGTTAACTGGTGAAAACCGTGTTTACCATACACAATCTGGAACTTTTGGAAATCCTAAACCAGCAACAGAGTGTGGAGCATGGGAAGTCTTAGGTCGCTATAGCTTCGCTAATTTAAATGACAAAGATATACGTGGCGGAAGGGAACATAATGGGACTTTAGGTCTTAATTATTTCGTAAATGATAATTTCCGTGTTGCAGCTAATTGGATCCATCAACGAATTCATTCAAAATTGGATTTGAGTGCACGTAAGATTGATACCTTAGCTTTAAGATTCCAAGCAATGTGGTAATGGACTCTTTGACCTTCGGGTAATAAAAGCCCTGCTAATTTAGCAGGGCTTTTTTTTGACCTAAGTAAAATAGATAAAAGACTGCGATTTGAAGAGTATAAGAATCTGTTATAATATTAACTTAACTGGTAAGCTCGGGACATCAAAAATTGAAACATTCAAAAAAATATTTTTTTATAAAAGGGATAATAGTAAGTTTCGTATTATTACAAGGTTGCTTAAAAGCCCCGAAAGATAAAAGGGATCCCCTAGAAGGTCTCAATAGAGGGATTTATCAGGTAAACAAAACAGCCGATGTTTTAATCATAAAACCGGTGGCCTTAATTTATGATGCCTTGACACCTTATCCATTACGTACTTCGGTTAATAATTTTTTTCAGAATGTTGGAGAGTTACCAACTATAGCTAATGGAATTTTACAAGCTAAATTTAAGCAAGTTGGCAATGATACGACTCGGTTTGTCATTAACTCTACCTTAGGATTTGCAGGAATTTTTGATGTTGATTCTTCCATGGGCTTTGAAAAACAACAAGAAGATTTTGGTTTAACGCTAGCAAAATTTGGTTATAAAGATTCAATTTATATTGTTTTGCCCTTACTAGGCCCTAGTACTCTTAGAGATACGGTAGGTAGAGTAGGAACTTACTATATGAGCCCCTGGCCCTATATAGAATCCGTAAAAGGACGAAATGAGCTAACGGTTCTCACTACTATTAATACTAGAAGAAACCTATTAGATGCTGAAAAAGTGATGCAAGCTGCAGCAACTGATGAATATACTTATCTTAGAGATGTTTATTTACAAAGACGAAATTATTTAATCCAAGATACCACTGCTGGTGCAAAAGATGATCCGCTTGCTATCTCACCCTTAGGTTCTGAAGAGGCTGTAGAATTAGATGCCCCACCTGAATAATAGTATTTAAAATTTAAGGGTTATCAAACTATGTTTCTTCAAACTACCGCTAAAATTTTAATTATTGATAAGGATGAAGCGTTTTGTAAATTATTGCGAGATTATTTAGAGGATAGCGGTTTCACAGTAATTCAGAGCAGTAATGGGGAAGATGGACTTAAATTGTTCACTAATGAAAACCCCGATGCAATTTTATGTGATTTAGATTTACCCAAAATGAGTGGTTTAGAAGTATTAGAATATTTTACTCATTATTTTCCAGAGCTGCCTGCCCTAATTGTTTCAGAACCAAAAAGTATGGATCAAATTATTCAAGCTTTAAGATTAGGGGCTTGGGATTATGTAGCTAAACCTTTAAAAGACTTAGCGGTCTTAGAACATTCTATTTGTAAATGTTTAGAAAGGGTTCGCTTAGTTAATGAAAATAAACAATATAGAATAGAAATAGAAGCTGCAAATATAGCACTTAAAAAGAGTTTAGCCACTTTGGAAGCGGATCAAGAAGCCGGGAGAAGCGTCCAGCTCAAATTATTACCCCCACAAGGATTGAGCTTTGGTAATTATTGCTTTACTCATAAAGTCCTGCCTTCTCTTTATCTTAGTGGGGATTTTATTGATTACTTTAAAATAAATGATAAGCAGCTGGGATTTTATATTGCGGATGTTTCAGGTCATGGCGCTTCATCAGCTTTCGTTACGGTTTTATTAAAAAGTTTAATGAATAAATTTCTGAGCCACTATCAAGCTAATACCGATACCCTTATATTAGATCCAGAAAAAGTATTAAGTGTGCTCAGTAGCGAAATTCATGGCTCTCAATTAGGAAAATACCTTACCATGATATATGGTATTATCGACCAAACCGATAATACTTTAACTTACAGTATTGGGGGTCATTATCCGAATCCCATTTTACTTGAAAATGGTCAGGCTAGATTTTTGGAGGGTAAGGGCTTCCCAGTGGGTATTATGAAAAAAGCCCATTATCAAAATATAACTATACCTTATCCCCCTAATAGTCAAATATCCTTATTTTCAGACGGTATCATGGAAATTGTTCCAGCTCCGGATATGATTACCAAGGAAACGTGGCTCTTAGAATGTGTACAAAAGACTAAAGCAGATATAGAAAAAATTGTAAAAAGTTTACAATTATCGGATGACAAAGAATTGCCGGATGATATCACGCTTTTAATATTAAATAATGCTCTTTAATTAATTATAAATTTAACTACACTAAATAAGCTTTACAAAATCCCTTGAAAATTAAATATTAAAATAGGTATTGTATAAAAGGGCCTTGTTGCATAAAACATTTAATCTACCATTTTTGAATTCGCTAATCCTAAGCTTGAAAACTTATTTAAAATATTACATTTTATAAATGCCTCTACTGCTTGGCTAATAAACTTTCTTGAGCGAA
>JAQGOH010000045.1 GCA_028293705.1 Francisellaceae bacterium
TTTTGGAATAAATATACTTTGTGGACTTATAGCTTATACTTTTCAAAATAAAAAACCAGGTATTAAGGGAGTTGAAATAATTCATGAGCAACAGAACATAAGAAAATTTATATTAGCTTAACCCGAATTCAGGTTAAAAGAATAAAAAGGAGATTTTGATTGTCCCAATATTTTAACCAGTATTTTTAAACTCGGTTCTAATAGGGTTTGTAATTGCCAAGGGGGATTGATAATTAATATCCCACAAGCATTTAATTTAAAATTTAAAGGTTCATCAATACCAAATTCAATAATAAGCCTAGCATAAGTTGAAAGTTTATTTTCTAAATTTCGATAAAATTGATTGATAGCCTGCCGATCTTTAATCGGATACCAAATAGTATAAATACCTAAAGCAAATCTATTTAAAGCTTCTGTTAGATAAGCAATTATATTTTTTAATTCATTGGCTTCTTCATAAGGGGGATCGATCAATATAATTCCTCTTTTAATAGGCTGGGGAAGTAAGGCCTTAAGACTTAGATAAGCATCCTGATGATGAAATTCCATCAAGGTATTTAGGGTTTTGTAACTTGTGAGGTTGGTTTTTAATTTTATTTGAACCTCTTTATTTAACTCGATTAAAATCATTTTATCTTGAGAACGAATAAACTTAAGCCCAATCGCTGGAGAACCCGGATATAAGAGATTCTCAAAGGATAGTTCAGTATTATAAGACTTAATAATATCAAGATATTCAATTAATAATGGAGAAGCATTTATGTTTTTAGTATTTAATAACTTAAAAATTCCAGAGTGGGCTTCATTGGTTTTTTCTATTATTTCTTTATTTAAACGATAGGTTCCTGCCCCCGCATGGGTATCTAAATAAAAGAAAGGTTTTTCTTTAAGTCTTAAATTTTTTAAGAGAGCGATAAGAATAAGATGTTTAAAAACATCGGCAAAATTTCCGGCATGAAAGTGATGTTTATAATTCATAAAAAAGTCATCATTAATAAATGAAAAAAAGGCCCCCGTTAAAAGGGGGCCTTATAATTAGAAAGATTCTTCTTCATCAAATTCATCTTCAAAAGGATTATCTAATTCCTCCGGAAAACTTGAATCATCTTCAAAATTTAAAGCCTGTTCTTCTTCTAATTCTTCAAACAAGATATCTTCATCAGCTAAGGATTCTGGTTCACTTTTATCTTTAAAAAGGGGTTCCTCTTTAAAAATTTCGTTTTGTTCTTCCTTCTTGGAAGGTTTTATAGGTTTGGATTCAGTCTTTTTTTTCTTTCCAGAAGCGGTTTTTACATTATCTTTATTAGTTTTAAGATTATTTTTTTGTTTATCTTCCAATTTTTGAGCTTTGGTTTCTGCTTTCCATTCTTTTTCAAATTTATCCACGGCTTTATTTAAAGCCACGATCTTTGATTGTCCTAATTGGAGATTTTTTAAGGTGTTTTTAGCTTCTAATAATGATTTACTGATTTCTAATTTCGATTGGTTTTCTTTGGTAAAAGCTAATTTAGTTTTATCAGCTTGTTTTCTGGCGGAAGTACCTTTAGCACTTTTATTTTTATTTGCTAACTCTTTAGCAGCTTTAGCTTTCTTTAGCTTAGTATCAATAACTTTCTCTTGTTCTTTAAGTTTATCAACTTGTTTTTTTACCTTGTTAATTTCATTTTTATAGATTTCAAGCAATTCTTTTCTAGATTCATGAAATTGCTGTTCCAAATTAAGATTAGAAACGGTTTTTTTTACGGTTTTGATTGTTTTGGCTACCAAGGGCTTTTTTTTGGGGGCCACTTTTTTACTTTTAACAAGGGGCTTGGAGCTTTTAACGACTTTAGGAGTCGATTTTTTAGAGACGGTTTTTTTAATAGTACTTTTTTTTACTTTAGCCATATTTTTCACCTTATGAATTTACAATTATTTAAGGGTTTAATTATTACATAATTTAAAAAAAACCAAAAGTTTAAATTTAAACCAGCTTGAAAGTAAAAACTTAAATGACAAGAAGGGGTTGAGTTTCAATTATAACATACTTCTACATTTTCGGGCCCAATCCAATTTTTTACCATTAGAATAAAATCATCGGTTGGATTTATTTTACAGTGATTGCCCAATGATAAATCTAAGATAGCGTCCTTTCTTTTATATTGAACTTTAATAGGGAATGTGGCTTTATCACTAAAATGAGACGATAGTTTGCCCATCAATTCCTCAAAAGCTCCCCCCTCTTCTAATGAAATTTTTAAAAATTTGGCATATTGTAACCGGGCTTGAGATAAATTTTTAAGCGATATGGCTCGAACCCTTATCCCCCCTGAAAAATCATCCGCTCCGACTTCTCCTTCAACAATAATCAAAGCATCTTTAATAAGTAATTCCTTGTGCTGTTTGTATAAATCCGCAAAAATTAATACCTCTTGCCTTGCCGTTTTATCATCTAAAGAAATAACTGCCATTCTGTCGCCATGACGAGTTTGTAAGGTTCTAATGCTCACGATAAAGCCAGCCAGGGTTTGTTTGCCTTTTTGGGGCCTTAAGGTCTTTAAAGTTCCACTTACAATAAAACTTAGTTCTTTGTGAAACTGATCAATCGGGTGGCCTGTTAAATAGAGCCCTAAAGTATTTTTTTCACCTAATAAACGTTGGGATTCACTCAATTTTGGGATACTTTCTGAATCTAATTCTTTAATCAGGGTATTGGCACTTAAACTATTACCAAACAAATCAATTTGGCCCATCAATTGGTTTTTAGAAAATTGTTCAGCAGCTTGAATAGCTTCTTCTAAAGTATGTAATAATACCGCTCTATGCGCTGCCAAATTATCTAAGGCTCCGGACAGAATTAAAGCTTCAAGGGCCCGTCGGCTGACTTTTCGGGGATCGACCCTGGCACACAAATCGAATATATCTATAAAAGGTCCTTCTTTTGATCGGGCATCGATAATATACTGAATAGCGGCTTCTCCTAGCCCTTTAATGGCTCCTAAGCCATAAATAATTTCGTTCTTATCATTAATAGAAAATTTATACTGACTTAAATTTATATCAGGAGATATTATTTTTAAGCCCATTAACCGGCATTCATCAATCAAGATAACAATTTTATCTGTATGATCCATTTCTGAAGATAATACTGCAGCCATAAATGCATCTGGATAATGCGCTTTAAGCCACGCCGTTTGATAAGTAACCAAGGCATAAGCTGCTGAATGAGATTTATTAAAGCCATAACCTGCAAATTTTTCCATAGAATCAAAAATAGTAGTAGCTAATTGATGGCTTACTCCCCTTTTGATAGCCCCTTCCGTGAAAATTTCTCTTTGTAGAGCCATTTCCTCAGGTTTTTTCTTACCCATTGCCCGTCTTAACATATCAGCAGCCCCTAAGGTATAACCTGCTAGGACTTGGGCAATTTGCATTACTTGTTCTTGGTAAAGAATAATGCCATAGGTAGGCTTTAAAATAGGAATAATATCAGCATGCCAATAATCTATGTCTGCTCGTTTATGTTTTCGATTGATAAAATCATCTACCATACCAGACTGCAAAGGCCCTGGACGAAAAAGAGCCACAAGGGCAATAATTTCTTCAAAATTATCCGGTTTTAAACGTCTAATTAAATCTTTCATGCCTCTTGATTCTAATTGAAAAACCGCTGTGGTTAGACAAGCTTTTAATAAGTCAAAAGTCTTTTCATCATTTAAGGGTATAAGGCTAATATCCAAGGGAGGTTTATTTATTAACTTTTGTTGATTTATTGTTTTAACTGTCCAATCAATTAAAGTTAAAGTCCGCAATCCTAAAAAGTCGAATTTAACTAGGCCTATGGTTTCGACATCATTTTTATCGAATTGAGTTAAAAGACTTTTTTCATTAGCTTCCGTATAAAGAGGGGTAAAATCTGTTAATTTTGAGGGCGCTATGACTAATCCCCCTGCATGTTTACCTACATTACGAATAATGCCCTCTAATTTAAGTCCTAAATCTAATAAGATTTTTACTTCATCATCTTTCTCATAACGCTCTTTTAAGGTTTCTTCTTGGTTTATTGCCTTAGTTAAAGTAATGCCTAATTCTCTGGGGATTAATTTTGCAATTTTATCCACAAAGCCATAAGAATGTCCTAAAACACGTCCCACATCTCTAATAACGGCTTTTGCGGCCATGGTACCAAAAGTAATAATTTGAGAAACCGACTCTCGTCCATATTTTAATGCTACATATTCAATAACTCTATCTCTACCTTCCATACAAAAATCTATATCAAAGTCAGGCATGGATACCCGTTCGGGATTTAAAAACCGTTCAAAAAGCAGATCATAAGCTAGGGGATCTATATCGGTTATTTGTAGTGCGTAAGCAACTAAGGAACCTGCACCAGAGCCTCTTCCCGGTCCTACAGGGATACCATTTTGTTTAGCCCAAGAAATAAAGTCTGCTACAATCAAAAAATAACCGGCAAATCCCATTGGATTAATTACGTTTAATTCTATTTGTAGTCGTTGCGTATAAACCGTATTTAGTTTATCTTTTAATCGTTCTTTTAAGCCTTCTTCGGCTTTTAATTTAAAATAAGATTCAACACTTAACCCTTTTGGAACTGGGAAATTAGGTAAACTTACCTTATTTAAATCAAGCTCTAAGTTACATCGTTTAGCAATTTCTACTGTATTACTGAGCGCCTCGGGGAGTTCTTTAAATAAATTATACATTTGTTCTGAAGATTTTAAGTATTGTTCTTCAGTATAATTTTTAGCTCGGTTAGGATCACTTAAGGTAACCCCCTGATGAATACACACTCTCGCTTCATGGGCTTCAAAATCTTCAGCATTTAAAAATCTGACATTATTACTTGCTACTAATAAGGCTTCTTTTTTCTCACAAAAATGTAATAAAGTATCCCAATAATTTGCTTCGCCTTCCTTTTTAAGCGCTGTAATTTCTAAGTAAAATCGATTATCAAATATTCCTGACCAATATTCGAATACGGTCTCTGCTAATTCCATATGATTATTGATAAGCGCTTTGATGATTTCGCCTTCTTCAAAAGGTGAGATAGCAATTAACCCCTGATTGTAGCCCTTAAGCCAATTTTTTTTGATAAGTGCCTTAGTGTTGCTTTGATTAGAAATATAGCTTTTTGAAATTAACTCAGTAAGGTTACGATAACCTAAAGTATTTTGACATAATAAAATTAATTTAAAATGATTATTAGGATCATGTTCATTTTCTACCCAAACCTCTGAGCCAATAATGGGTTTAATACCAGCACTTAAGGCTTGTTGATAAAACTTAAGCATAGCAAATAAATTTGAAATATCGGTTATTGCTACTGCGGGCATTTTATAATCAATTACTTTATTAATTAATTCAGGTATTCGAATAATGCCATCTTGTAAAGAATATTCTGAATGTAAATGTAAATGAATAAATGTGTGGCTCATATAATATCTATAATCTTTGAAGGTAGAAATTTTTTAACCGGCTTGAAACTTAAACGATGAATAGGACTAATTCCATAATTTTCTAAGGCCTGTAAATGAAAAGCTGTAGGATACCCTTTATGTTGCTTAAAGCCAAATTCTGGATAAACCTTATCTAATTCATCCATTAACCTATCTCGGGTTACTTTGGCAATAATGGAAGCTGCACTAATGGCAGGTATTAAACTATCCCCTTTAATAATTGTCGTTACCGGCATCGAAACGCTCGGGGCATTTATACCATCCACTTCTATATGATCTGGCTTAATTTTCAAAGCTAAGACAGCACGCCTCATAGCTAGTAAGCTTGCTTGCAGGATATTGATACTATCAATTTCTTGAATACTTGCCTCCCCAATCCCCACCGCAAGCGCTTTAGTAAAAATATCTTCATACAAAAGCTCTCGAGCTTTAAGCGATAATTTTTTAGAATCCGCTAAGCCCTTGATAGGTCTATTTTGATCTAAAATAACTGCTGCCGCCACAACAGGCCCTGCTAAAGGGCCTCTTCCTACTTCATCGACTCCCGCTATTAACATTTAAATTTTACTCATCACAAAAATATAATTGAGTATATGGGGTTAAGGCTATTCTTAGAAGCCTATTTCTAAGTTGCTATCACTTAAGCTATAATACTTCCCTTTCAAGTTAACTATCAAAATAGTAGGGGATCAGTTTGTTTTTAGTTATATTACTTTATGCACTTTTTGCCTGCATTTTTACCCTTAGCAAAAACGCTCTTAACTACACTCAGCCTTTTTTCTTTGTGGGTTCCAGAATGTTAGTGGCTGGCTTATTACTTTTAGCCTATCAATTTTTTATAAAGAAAAAAACAATTGCATTAAATAAAACGCATTTAATGTATTTAGTATTATTAGGTATTACAGCGAGCTTCATTACCAATATAGCTGAAATTTGGGCAACTGATCATATGCTGTCTTCTAAAGTATGCCTACTTTATAGCCTATCGCCCTTTTTATCAGCATTAATTGCCTATATTGTTTTAAAAGAAAAATTAAATGTCCGACAATGGATAGGACTATTTATCGGATTTTTGGGCTTATTACCCATTACCTTAACTCAAACCCCAACAGAAATTCTTTCAGGTAAATGGGGACTTTTCTCCTATCCAGAATTAGCAATGTTATTAGCTGTTATTTGTAGTGTTTATGGCTGGATCTTATTGAAGAAAATTGTACAAGATTTTAATTATTCTCCTGTTATGGCAAATGGATTTAGTATGACTTTAGGAGGAGCTTTATCATTAATTTTTTCTTATAGCATCGGTGAAAATTGGAATCCAATCCCCGTTAATAATTATATACCGTTTCTAGAAATTGCGATTGCGGTGGGTATAATTTCAAATATTATTTGTTATAATTTATATGGTTTTTTATTAAAAAGATTTTCTGCAACTTTTATGTCTTTTGCAGGGCTTATTACGCCAGTTTTCGCCTCTTTATTTGGGTGGCATTGGCTTAAAGAGAGTATTAGTTGGCATTTTTATGCGTCTTTAATTCTCTTTGGAATAGGCCTTAGTGTATTTTATCGAGAAGAATCCAAATCAAATTGATTATAATGAGCGCTTAACTATTATTTTGTTTGGTTTGCACTTCGAATTAGTTTGTTCATATAGCTATAGTAATCCGAACAATGAGAACTGATGACATCTTTCCAGCCACTGGGACACTCAGAGGTTAAGCTTGGGATAAAATAACTAGGCATAACACAAGTTTTCTGGTCGTTACTATAAACCATAGGTTCAATACAACCCATCATTACACCCTTCTCACATTCATTGGTATATACATTATATACTGATAACCTTTCACAAATTTTGGCTTTTACACAAATGTTATTTCCAGAATCAAGGGGCAGGCCGGGTGGACAAATACAAGTATTATCCATAGTCATTATTTTATTACCTATACACACGCAGGTTTGATCGGGCATCAAATACATTGTCGTCTTATCACATTGCTTAACTTTCTTTTTATCGACGCATTGATAAGCCTTGGGATCATAAAATTGTTTATCATTACAAGGAACACATTGTGTACCATCATCTTGCGTGTTGACAGGACATCTACATTCCTCATCATAAAATATCTTATAATCACAGTTAATGCATTTTCCTTTATAATTAATAGGAAGAGAAGCTGGGCACTCACATTGTTTGTTTTTTTCTTCCCAAATTTGTCCTCCAAAGCAGGTAACACAACGCTTACCATTATCATAAGTCTTATCAGGACAGTGACAGGTTTCCTGTCTATATTGTTTATAACCACAAGTAATACAGGTACCATGATGATTAATAGGTAAATCCTTAGGACATATACAAGCATCTCCCTTATGATTAAGCACTAAGTTACTATCACAAATACAAGCATGAGTTTTGTAATCATAGATGGTGCCAGAAATGGGGCAATTTAATTCGGTAGATTTTTTATAACAGCTTTGAGTAGTATCATTCCAAGCATAATCCTCGGGACATGACACACAATTGCCTTCGGCTTTAAGTTTCTGATTTACTGGACAATCACAGCGGAGTGTCGCAAAATTCCAAACTACACCCTTACATTGAATACAGTCTCCATTTTGATTTAGATAATATCCTGTCTTACAATGACATATTTTTTTTATAGAGTCCCAGGTTTTATCACCATTACAAACCACACAACTTTTGCCATCATAATGTAAATCCTGGGGACAAACGCAGCGTAAAGTATAATTATTCCAAGCCCCTCCATTACACTCCACACAGTTATTTTCCTTATTTAGATAAGCATTATCAGGGCAAATACAACTTAAAGTTTGTTGATCCCACTTTTTGTCTTTTGAGCAGCTTAAACAATTATTACCATCATAATGTTGATTTTGAGCGCAATCACATTCGAGGGTCTTAGTATTCCAATTGCCCCCTTTACATTGCATACAAATTTTTAAAGCATTTAAATAAGAGTTTATTGGGCATATACAGGACTTAGTGCTTGGATCCCAAATTTGTCCCCCCAGGCATTGTACGCAATTGTTGCCATCATTATTAAAATTAGGTTCACAATCACAATTTAAAGTGACTGAATTCCATCGACCATTAAGACAGTTGGCGCATTGTTTACTAATCGGATCCCAATGGGTGTGTAAAGGACAATTGACGCACATTTTGCCATTATAATAATAATCTTTCGCACAATCACAACTTAAAGTATTTTGATTCCAAACACCTTCATTACAAGTCGCACAACTTTTATTGATTGGATCCCAATTTTGTGTGGGTAGACAAGTAATGCAACTGCTCCCATCATAATGACTTTGATTAGGGCATTCACACATAGAAGTAAGAGGATTCCAGGTACCATCCTTACAACTAATGCAAGTTAATGAATCATTTAAATAAGTATTCGCAGGACACAAACAGGTTTTAGTGCTCGAATTCCAAACTTGTCCCCCAGTACAAATTAAGCTGCCATTAGAATTTTTAATATCGATGGGTAATTGGGGATCATTGCTAGGCAGGGTAAGGTTTTCCACATTAGACTTTTCAGTTTGAGTCTTTATTTGAGTTATAAGTTGAAGTTTATCTTCGCTAACTTTAGCTTTTGAATGAAATAGTAAAGTTAAAAACCCAATAAGAACTATTACGATAGTAGTAATTAATAATAAATATTTTAATTTAAGTTTTGGGAATAGCAAGCCCCCCCTACTCTCTTTATCTTTTAGGAAATTCATCAATTTAGCTTATCATCCTTGATTTTAACGATCTCTCTTTTTAATATAATAGCATATAATTTAGCCGACTAAAAAGTTTTATTGTTTTCTTTAACCAAAGTTTCTAGTTAAACGTTACGAAAAAAAGTCCTAACGTTGACATATCATTTGGCCTAATGCATATTTAAAGTTGTTTCTAATATTATTAGGAGAAATAGTATGTCTGAAAAGAATTTTGTAAATATATTAAATAATCTTATTAAATTAGATGTGGATGCCAGTTTTGCTTACGGTCATGCCATTGAAGGTGTCTCAGACGAACAAATAAAAAGCGCATTAACCAATTTCCAAGCCGATCATCATCGTCATATTGAAGAATTATCAACTTACATAAAAAAAACAGGGGGCACCCCTACTGAACCCACTAAAGATTTTAAAGGCTATTTAATCGAAGGTATGACCTCCCTTCAAAGTATTATGGGAACTAAAAGTGCTTTAATGGCGATGAAAATGAATGAAAAATTAACCAACCATTATTATCAAAAGGCCTGTGAACACACGGATTTAACCCCTGAGCTTAAAGCCTTGCTAGATAAAAATTATAAAGACGAACAAAGACATCTTGAATATATTGAAAATATGTTAAATAAAGACTTATCTTAATTTTTTTGCGGACTCTGCTAATTAATTAGCAGAGTCCGCTTTTAATTAAAATTTATACCAAATAGCAAGGCAACTTAAGCCCAGATAAACTACATATATTCCAATAAATAATTTAGGAATTATAGCTTCTTTTGCCAATAAAACATTGGCTTTTGGAAGTTCCGTGTGTTCTGCTAACAAATCACTTTTAAGTGAAAATACTTTACTATGTAATTTCTGTTCAAAAGCTTTAATAGCTGTGTAATTAATATAATTTAATTTTTTATTAGCCTTTATTATTGAAAGCCATTCACTGGATATAATAAGCCCTACACCAATTAATATAAATAAAACGACAAGTTTTCCATTACTATGATTTCCAAGTGGAAAAGTATTAATTAGATAAGGGACAAAAATGCCGTTAATCGTCGTAAAAAAGCTATTGGTTCCACCTCTCCTATCATCTGATTTATTAGCAGAATCAATCAGCATTTTATATTGTTCAAAAACTTGGTCAGGTAAAGCGTCTGTTGCCCCTTTTGGAGAATGAAATAAACCTTCTTCAACACCTTGTTTCACCAGATTACTGAAATTATTTACTTTATTCATTTCTTCTCTTCACCTAATAAATTTCCTATTTTAACACATTTGAATAGGTTAAAATAGGAAACATTTTTACTGAAATTTAATTTAATAATAATCTTGTATCAGCCCTTTCACGAATATTAAAAAAAATTAATAATAACTAGCTAAATTGCTAACATTGCAACTATTGGGCATGCAAGGTAAGTATGCCTATAAAAACACAAAAACTATCATTAGCTCAATCAGAGAAAACCCAAGCATTGAATTCTTGTTTGCCATCTTCTTAATCCTTATTAACTACAAACCCCGTTACTCCAAGTTTTAGATTTCTTTGTACAAACACACTGATTGCTATTAACATCGTAGGTTCCACCCGTGCAGGTTTGACAAAGGCCTCCTGGCTGCAATGAATCGCTCCAACCGTCTTTTACGGGATAACCGGGAGGGCAAATACAATTTCCAGTAGAAGGGTCAAATACTTTATCGGCTAAAGTAGGAGTATTGCCCTGTGGTAACGCTTTCCAACAGTAACATTGATTAGTGGTTGGATCATAGATAGCTCCTCCCATTGGAGCAATTAGACAGGGAGCGCATTTACTTCCATTATCAAAGGTATATACAGGACAAATACAAGCACTTCCATTCCAATAATTTTTATACCCACTACAAGCTGCTACACAAGCAGAGCCTGTATCATTAGGTGCGCTGGCAGGGCAAGTACAGCTTGAAGTAGTACTATCCCAAGTTTTATAACCACAGGCTGAGGCACAACCTGAACCCGTGTCTGTTGAACCACTGGGGCATACACAACTTGAACTTGCACTATCCCAAGTTTGTGGGGCTATGCATTGAATACATAGGGCTCCACAAGCCAAATGGTAACCTTTCGGACAAACACAATTATTAGGCGTACCAACTCCACCACAAATACATTGATCATAAGCAGTCGACGGAGTATTTGTCCCTTTACACAGGCCATACGACTGGTGATAAATGCCTGCTGGTGCATTGCAAGATGGTACAATGGGTGTAATAGTTGAGGTATTTGAAAGGCATAGCTTAGTAAAGTTATCCCAATGATAATCCCCTGTACATAATACGCAGTTCCCAGCATTATCCCAATGATAATCGCCCGCACATAAAATACAGTCTCCATTATTATCCAAAAAATAGCCATCAGCACACTTACAAGTAGATGTATTGTAGTCCCAATAAGCATTGGCGGCTGTATTACAAGTTACACATCCTCCTGATGAGTCTGGATAAGACCCACTAGGACAAGCGCAGGTTTGAGCTGAAGGATCCCATGTTAATGGGCTTGTACAAGCCGCTACACATCCATCGTTTGTGGAATAATTTTTAGTTCCTGGACACACACAGGTTGACCCATTCCAGGAAGCTTTTTTACTAGCACTACAAGTACATTCTCCAGTAGTCGGATCAGCAGTTGCGGTGCTCATTTGCACACAGCTTAAAGTATTTGGATCAAAACATTTTGATGAAGAATTACAAACACAACCTGAATTATTCCAAGTAGCATTTTTAGGACAAGGAACACAATTATTAGCAGAATATAAAGGCTTAGAAATAGGGCAAGCACAGGTTCCGTTAGACCAAACTTGTCCTCCAGGACAACTACATTGACCCGTCGTAGGATCGGCAGTAGCAGAACCACTGCTCACACAAGTAGAGGTATTGGGATCCATACACATAGAAGTAGAATTACAAATGCAGGCATTATTAATCCAAGTGGATTGATTAGGACAGGCAATACAACTACTACCAGTATCTATCGGAGCTGACGTTGGGCATTGGCAGGTTGAGCCTTTTTGAGTTTTATAGCCACAATTAACACAGGAACTACCGGTATCCACGGGAGTGGCCACGGGGCATGCGCAGGCCTTACCATTCCAATAATTTTTATAAGTGTTACAAGCAATGCATGCGCTACCCGTGTCATAAGGAGCAGAAGCTGGGCAAGAACAAGTTGAAGTTGAACTATCCCAAGTTTTATAAGAACATTTTACGCAGGTATTCCCACTTTCATTTGTCCCAGCAGGGCAGGCGCAGGTACCATTAGTCCAAATAAAAGGTGAGGTACATGCTGCAACACAAGCTGATCCTGAATCATTTGGTAATGAAGGCGGACAGCTACAAGATTTAGCAGCACTATTCCAATAAGATTTATAGGTATTACAAGCTACACAAGAATTACCCGTATCATTAGGGGTTTGCACCGGACAAGTGCACGCCGAACCATTCCAATAGGATTTATAACCCGTACAAGGAGTACTACATTGCTTTGCAACCGCATCAAAAGTTTGGTTCGGGGGACAAGTCTCCCAACATTGATTATGCTCAAGATCCCAATACATACCCGCAGGACATTTAGCTACGCATTGAGTGCCATTGTATTCAAAGCCATCATCACAATCATTCTCACAGGATCCATTTTTCAAATGAGTACCCTTCGGACAATTACAAACTCCGTCAATTAAAGTCTGGCCGGGAATCACACAACTACATACACCATTTTTCCAGGTAGTCCCGCTTGGGCAAACACAATTTTTTCCACTCGCTATTCTTCCGCCCGTACAAATTATCTCACAAGTTGTACCATTCCATGCTTGATTCCCAGAACACGTTATGCAGGTTCCACCACTTAAATGATAGCCAGCGGGACAAGCACAATTCCCATTTCCTGTTGATGCTTCATTTGGACCAGTACAAGTGGGGGCTACGGTATAAGCTTGGTTACAATTACTTGGAGCCATACTTAAAGTAGTGCTATCGGTTTGACAACTCCAACTTATATGCCCATTGGTAATCTTAGGTACCATATACAAATTAATACTCTTATCGTTGAAACCGCTAAGCTTACCTTGTATCGTAACCACCCCATTGGAGTTCACCAGAATTTGATTGATGAAATTACTATTTTTAGGGGGGGTGGTAAAATCAGTAGAACCATTATCAATGGCAGGTGGAAATACCCCATATTCGGCATAGTAATTAGCCAAATAATCTTGGGCTGGGCCTGCAGCGGCGACTAAGGTCGCAGATCTACTACGGATATTTTGATTTGAGAAAGAGGGTATAGCGATGGCTGCGAGAATAGCTAAAACAGCTATGGTGACTATTAATTCTACTAAGGTAAAGCCTAATTGAGAAAGAAAAGGCGGTTTTACGTCCTTGTTTAAATCACAATATTTCATGTTAATCCTTAACCATGAGAAAATTAATGAGGGATCATTACACTTATCTAAAAAAATCAATACTTTTTATATTAATAACTTATTTTTAAATTAGCAATAAAAAAATAAACTAAAAGTTATAACAATAAATTAAATACTACTAAGATACACTAGTACTTAATTGCTCAACAACCTCTTTTAACTGCGAAGCTAAATGGATCACCAATTCTTGATTATCCCCTTCAACCATAATTCTTATAATAGGTTCGGTTCCTGATAATCTTAATAAAACCCGCCCCTTATCTTTTAATGAAAATTCCGCGGATTTTACTGCTTGTTTAAGTTCATGGTTTTCTAAAATAGGAATACCAGCATTATAGGGTACATTAATTAATACTTGAGGATATTTTTTTATATCCTGATGTAATTCTGAAAGGGGTTTTGCTTGATTAAGTAAAGCTGCTAATACTTGTAAACTCGCTATAATCCCGTCTCCCGTCGAATGAATATCTAAGCATAAAATATGACCAGAACTTTCTCCCCCTAAAGTCCACCCATTCTTATTTAAATCTTCCAATACATACCGATCACCGACCAAGCTTCTTGCAAAAGGGATATTATTGCGAGCTAGGGCTTGTTCTAAGCCTAAATTACTCATCAAAGTACCAATTACTCCCCCTTTTAAACGACTTATTTTCTGATACCAAGAGGCAATAATAAATAGGATTTGATCTCCATCCATTATATTCCCTTTTTCATCAACCATAATTAGTCTGTCCGCATCTCCATCTAAAGCAATGCCACAATCTGCTTTTTCGGCTAAGACCTTTGTTTGTAATTTTTTAGGATATAAGGCACCTGAATTAGCATTAATATTCACTCCATCAGGATTATCATCTATGGCGATTACCCTAGCTTCTAGTGAACTAAATATGGTGGCAGCAATACTAAAAGCAGCCCCAGACGCTGAATCTAAAATAATTTTTAAGCCTTTAAGACTTAAATTTTTTGGAAAAGTTTTTTTACAGAATTGGATGTAATCTTCTCTTGAACTTTCGGTAATATTTTTAGGTTTTATATTTTTAGAATGAGCATTTCTAAAGGGTTGCTTTTGCAAATCTTGAATAGTATTTTCTATTAAATACTCAAATTTTTTAGTTAACTTTTGGCCTTGGTTATCAAAAAATTTTAAGCCATTATCATAATAAGGGTTATGAGAAGCACTAATCATGATCCCAAAAGCTGCATTATACTGTTGAGTTAAAAGAGCTACTGCAGAAGTAGGAATAACCCCTAGTAAATAAACTTCAATTCCAGCAGCAAATAAGCCCTCTTGTAATGCCGCCTCAATCATAGAACTGGACTCACGAGTGTCTCTAACTACCACCACATTTTTTGGCAAATTAGGACCAATAAGATTTCCAAGTGCTAAGCCGCAATATTTAATCCATTCAGGGGTAATAGGTAATTTACCTACCCGTCCTCTAATGCCATCTGTGCCAAAAAATTGCCGCTTACCCAAAAATATTCTCCTAATTACTTAAGTGCTTGCCAAGCCCGCAATGCTTCCACATGGGCTTTGACATCATGTACCCTAAAAAATTTTGCGCCCTGGTTAAAAGCATATAAATGTAAGGAAATGCTACCATTAAGCCTTTGCTCAACCGGCAAATCTAAGATATCACCAATCATTTTTTTTTTCGATAATCCCACTAAAATAGGGTAACCTAATTTTTTAAATTTTTTTAAATTTTTTAACAAACTTAAATTATGAGCCAAATTTTTTCCAAAGCCAAATCCAGGATCGATTATAATATTATCTGGTAGTAATCCCATGCTTAAATAATGATCGATTTTCGTTTTAAAAAAATGTTTAACCTCTCGATTTACATTTTGATAAGTGGGATTAATTTGCATATTTTGAGGGATGCCTTGCATATGCATTAAACAAACCGGAACATTCAGGCGTATGGCCATTTCTAAGCTGCCTGGGATTTGCAAAGCCCGTATATCATTAATCAAACCGGCTCCATGCGCACAGGCTTCTTTCATCACTTGAGGCTGACTGGTATCAATAGAAATTAAAACCTCTATATTTTTTTTTATGTGCTCAATAACAGGTATAACTCTATCTAATTCTTCTTGTAGTGAAATTGGAGCGGAACCCGGATTAGTAGCCTCCCCCCCTACATCAATAATCTTTGCCCCTTCGTTTACCATCTTCTGGGCATGTTGTAAGGCAGAGCTTAAGGTATTAAATCGACCCCCATCTGAAAAAGAATTGGGGGTAACATTTAAAATACCCATTACAACAAAAGAAGAAAGCGGATTTAGCCCTATAGTTTTTAAAATACTAATGACTAGTCATATCTCCCATCGAATCATTAGAGTCTATCTTTTTATTGATTTCACTATTAGAGCCAACTGGATTATTTAGCCCTCCAGAAGAGTTCTCATCACTGTTGCGAATAGCAGCAGTTTTATGGTCAGTATCCCAATCTTTGGGAGGTCTTGCTGGAATACCATTCATCACATCTTGGATTTGATCGACATCGACTGTTTCATATTTTAATAAAGCTTCTGCCATTAAATGTAATTGAGGCATATTTTTGATTAAGATTTGTTTAGCATTTTGATAATTTTTATCAATAATGAGTCTAATTTCTTCATCAATGATTTTTGCAGTCTCATCTGAAATTTCTTTAGTTTTATTTTTAGCATGCCCAAGAAAAACTTGTCCTTCTTCTTCACCATAAGTCAATGGACCTAGTTTTTCAGATAAGCCCCATTTAGTAACCATATTACGTGCAATTTCTGAAGCGCGATGAATATCATTCGAAGCACCCGTTGTTACATATTCTTTACCGTAAATTAATTCTTCAGCAATCCGACCCCCAAAAAGGCTGGATAATTGGCTTTCTAAACGCCTTTTACTGTAACTATAACGATCCCCTTCAGGTAAAAATAGTGTAACCCCTAAAGCTCTAGCTCTTGGAATAATACTTATTTTATAGACAGGATCATGATCTGGCACACTTAATCCTACAATGGCATGTCCTGCTTCATGATAAGCGGTTAATTTTCTTTCTTGTTCTCCCATGACCATCGTTTTGCGTTCAACACCCATTAACAGTTTATCTTTTGCTCTTTCAAATTCTCCCATCTCGACCACTTTTTTATTAGAGCGGGCTGCAAACAGTGCTGCTTCATTGACCAAATTAGCTAAATCAGCTCCTGAAAAACCGGGGGTTCCACGAGCAATAACTTTAGCATCGACCGAATCTGAAGCAGGGACTTTTCGCATATGAACTTTTAAAATTTGTTCTCGCCCTCTAATATCAGGTAAATCGACTGATACTTGTCTATCAAAACGTCCAGGCCTTAATAAGGCAGGATCTAATACGTCAGGTCGATTAGTTGCCGCAATAACAATCACACCTTCATTGCCTTCAAATCCGTCCATTTCGACTAGTAATTGATTTAAGGTTTGTTCCCGTTCATCATGTCCGCCTCCAAGCCCTGCTCCTCTATGCCGGCCTACTGCATCAATTTCATCAATAAAAATAATACAAGGCGCGTGTTTTTTAGCTTGTTCAAACATATCTCGGACCCGCGATGCCCCTACGCCCACAAACATTTCCACAAAATCGGAGCCTGAAATTGTAAAAAAAGGAACTTTAGCTTCGCCCGCAATCGCTTTAGCTAAAAGCGTTTTACCCGTACCAGGCTGCCCTACCATTAATACACCTTTAGGGATGCGCCCCCCTAAATTTTGAAATTTGGTCGGATCTCGTAAGAACTCAACCAGTTCTGAAACTTCTGATTTTGCTTCTTCAACACCTGCCACATCGGCAAAGGTAATTTTTATTTGATCTTCACCTAATAAACGGGCTCGGCTTCTTCCAAAAGACATAGCACCTCGACCCCCTCCGCCTCCTTGCATTTGGCGAAGTATAAAGAACCAGTAAATACCCACAATTAAAAACATAGGGAACCAGCTGATAAATATCTGCATTAAAACGCTTTGATGCTCTGGCGGTTGAGCTTTAACCTGAGTTTGGTTTTGTTCTAATATATTCATGACTTGTAAAGGGAGGGATTCATAGGGCAAATAGCTAATAAAACCTTGTCCATTTAGATAAGATCCGGTGACCGTCCTACCTTCAATTAAAACCTGTTTAATATCATTCTTTTTAGCGCTATCCACAAATACCGAATAAGGAATGGATTGTATTTGTGTAGGGGGTTTACCTAAATTATTATAAGCCAATAGCAAGATCAAACCAATGACCAACCATAAAACAAGATTTTTTATCATATCGTTCAAAGTAAACCTCTATTTGCTAGTTAACTTAAATTAAGTCCTTCATACTATAAGCATATACTATGACAAGAAATTTTTTGCTAAAAGGTATAATTCTTTAGATTCCGCCCGGGAAGCTTTAGGCTTTCTAACCACTACGGTTTTAAAGTGTTGTTTTAGCAAGTTCAAATACTCTTGAAATCCTTCGCCTTGGAATACTTTTACTAAAAAATTTCCACCAGGCTTTAATCGGTTGACCGCGAAATCTAAGGCCAGTTCTGCCAAGTAATAACTACGGGGTTGATCAACAGCAGGGACTCCACTTAAATTGGGGGCTAAATCGGAAATTACAAGGTCAGCTTGCGAATCCCCCATTAAATTGTATAAAGTTTCTAATACTTCAGGTTGGGTAAAATCTCCTTTTATAAACTCCACGTTAGGTAAAGCTTGCATTTCTAAAATATCAATGGCTATGACTCGACCTGATTTTCCCATCCATTGTTTAATCATTTGAGACCAGCCCCCTGGGGCTGCTCCCAAATCAATAATAGTCATATGAGGAGAAATTATTTTATCTTTTTGCTGAATTTCTATTAATTTAAACGCAGCCCGGCTTCTATAGCCTAGTGCTTTAGCTTCAATACTATATTTATCACTATGTTGTCTTTGTAGCCAACGCGCACTGCTTTTCGATCGCACGGTTTAATCCTAATTAATTATCTTTAATGTATTCAACCGCTTCAATCTCGTATTCAATTACCCCACCTGGTGCCTGCACATTCACAAAATCTCCCACTGATTTAGCTACCAAAGCACGAGATATAGGAGATCCCACTGATACCTTGCCTTGTTTTAAATCAGCCTCATCTTCACCTACAATTTTATAAACCACTTTTTGAGATGTATCAGTATTTAATAAAGTAACCGTCGCCCCAAATACCACTTTATCACTTTTAGGAACTAAGCTAATATCTATAACTTGAGCTAATGAAAGTTTATATTCAATATCTCTAATTCTTGCTTCTATAAAGCCTTGTCTTTCTTTAGCCGCATGGTATTCGGCATTTTCTTTTAAATCACCATGTGCTCTAGCTTCTGCAATAGCATTTATTACATTCGGACGTTCGACTGTTTTTAAAAGTTGAAGTTCTTCTTTTAATAAATTCTCGCCTTTAACAGTCATCGGGATTTTATTCATAAGGATTAATTCTCTTTAAATTAACATATTTATTTAGGCTTAATAACATGAAACAGAAATTATGATAATCCAGATCTTGTATTTACGCCTTGAATTTATTGTACCCAGCGTTAAGACTGGAGTCTACCCCCCGGAATAATTTATGTGCTAGTACACTATCAAATAATTATTGACTTCCTTTAAATGCTATTTTAAGATAGCTAAATAATTTTTTTGTTACTAGTTATTTCAGAGTTTAAAAATACTATTTTAAATCCTTTGAACTCTAAAATAGCACCAAAAATTTTAAACATAATTCATATCATTTTTTTTTAGGAGAAGACAATGACTAAACTAGATCAATTGAAAAAGAATTTCCAAAATGAACAGGCAGCATTTATTTTAATGTGTGCTCAACATGATAATATGGAAAATATTCAAGATTTTTTACCTCAAATTGAAGACGAACAGACATTATTAAGTGAACTACCCGTAAATTTAGCTGATGAACTTGAAACATTAAGAATAGAAAAAGAAGAATTAAAAGCTGAAGCTGAAATGGAAGCTAAATATGCTGATGATGAAAAGAAAAGTGAAAGCATTAAACCCTTAACCGAAATTTCTAAACAAGTAGCTGAATTAGCTTCTAAAAAAGCAAACGATGGTTCCTTCAACTCAGAAAAATATGATTTAGGACGATTTCTTTCTCAACTTAAAGCTACTCAAAGTCTGAAGGAAGAACAAGAAAAGAAAGATGCAATTGATAAAGAAATTCGGGAAATCCCTATGTTTACAGCTAGAACCGCTAGAGCAAAAAAAGCAGAAGGATTATTTACTCCTTACGCTTATGAAACTGCGCGGGCGGCAAGTTATAAAAGATTTATTGATAGAGTATTAGAGCAATCTGCTAAAAATATTAGAAATGGAATCGATTGCCCTTCGAAATCTGCGTATTCATTTGTACCTTCTCCCTTTGAGCGAGACAAATTTAATGTTAACTTAAATGCTTCTAATATTCATTCAAGTTTTAGTTACACTAAATCTCCAAAAGCACTTATAAAGGGTATAGAGGAAACAACATTGAAACTTAAAGGAGAGGAACAGGCTAAAGAAATGGTAACAACATTATCCGATGCTGAAATATTAAAAGGCCATATTAAAGCCGGTTTCTAAAAATATTTTTTTTGATTAAGCGGAATTATGAAAGTAATTTCGCTTAATTTTTATTAGAATTTTATATTTTTCTTAATAATTAAATTCCTTTTTATTTTATACCAAGCTTGTCTAAATTTAACCACCTCACCCGATTTTTCTTTGAATAATTTCTTTTTTATTAAATTAAGACCAATTGGCTTTTATTTGTTTAGGAAATTTTATCAAGCACCTCTTTGAAAAAGATATAAAATAAAATAACAGTAAAAAATTTCAAATAAAATGCTTAAGAGCTCTTTATTTAATAAAGATTATTAGAATAATTTTAAAAAATATTTATAATTGATTAATTGGATTGGGCCTTGCTGCATAAAACATTTAATCAACCATTTTTGAATTCGCTAATCCTAAGCTTGAAAACTTATTTAAAATATTACATTTTATAAATGCCTCTACTGCTTGGC
>JAQGOH010000048.1 GCA_028293705.1 Francisellaceae bacterium
GACATGTAAAAAAAGAAGCCCATAAAAGGGATGAAAACTTGCGCAAGATAAGAAGAATGGGTAGAAAGTCTTGGAAAAAACATAGTACTTATCATAAGCGTTCTTTAGCAGAAACGATAATGTATCGCTTAAAAATAGGATTTGGTTCCATGCTTCGCTCAAGAAAGTTTATTAGCCAAGCGGTAGAGGCATTTATAAAATGTAATATTTTAAATAAGTTTTCAAGTTTAGGATTAGCGAATTCAAAAATGGTAGATTAAATGTTTTATGCAACAAGGCCTATACTATATATACTCAAAGGCTTGCAGAAAAAGGATTTAAATTGCCAATGAGATTAACATTTAAGGGTTTTTCATTAATAGAATTAATGATAGTGATTGCTATTATTGGTATCTTAGCGGTGGTGGCAATACCTAATTATCAAAGCTATGTCAAAAAATCTCAAATAGCTGAAGCCATTGGTATATTAGAATCGACTAAAACACAAATGATGGAAAGTTATAATAGCACGGGTAATTGCCCATCTTCATTAAAAGTTGGAGATCTGACCGTTCCTCCCAGTAATGGCAGTATCACAGTCCCCATACCGGGTGTTAATTCTATACAAAATTTAGTTTATGGTATTTGTACGCTGGGTAATTGTTCAGCTTCTACCACTTGCTCCACTCCTCCTTGTAAATGTGTGGCGGGAGCGATATTATCTAATAACTTAGGTGGAGGATTTTTAGTTATTGCCCTGCTCCCTCCCGCTTCATCTAGTAATACCTATTCCTTTACCTGTGGGCTATGGAGTAGTGCGGCCCCCTTTGCCGGGACTAGTCTTCCCTATTTACCAAGTTCATGTAATGGTACTAATATTAATACTCTTTAATCAGTATTATTTAATTTTAAAGAGTCGTTTTAATTAAATGATCAGTCACGGCTTGGGTTAATTCCATATTTGCAATAGACCATTCTTTAAGCGTTTTTTCATTAGGATTATCAAGATAGGTTTGATGCGCTAATTTAGCTTGAGCAGAGAGTTCCATTAATTGGGAAATTCGTTCATGTTTTTCGCAAGCAAATAAAGAACTGGAAAAAACAAATAATACAACTGCTAAATAATTTCTCATAGAATGCTCCAGTTAAATAATGTGATTTGCTTGAACCACAAATAAGTAGCCCATTAATGGTTTATTTTCTTGTAATCTTAACATAACCTCATCTTCTTTCAATACGGTAAAATGGTATTGCTGGCATAATTTATGAAGATATTCCCTACTGTGACAAAATCGTCCGCTTGATAATAATTTAAAAGATTCATAGACTAGAGGATTCTTAATAAGAGCTTCGACCGTAAAAGCAAAATAAGCATTCGGTTTTAATACCTTAGCAATTAATTCAAATAAATTATTTAAATCTGCCATATAACTTAATAGATCAGCTGCTAAAATAATATCAAAGTAATTTTTTTCATTTTCTTCAAGAAATTCAATAACATCCTTTTCCACTAATTTATCATAAGCACCTAAGCGTTTGGCTTTTTCAAGCATTTTAGGAGATATATCAACACCAAAAAGATAATATGCTAAATCCCTACAGTATAAACCTGAAATACCGGTGCCACATCCTAAATCGACAACGGTACCAATAGAATAAGCTTTGCTTAGACACTGGCCTAGGGCATTTCTTAATAAAGTAGGAACTTGGTAATTCAGAGTGAGTTTAAGGTGTTCGTCATAATATTCTGCATATTGGTCAAATAAAGCTTTTATATGTTGTGTGGGAGGGGAGTGGGCGGTATTGCCCTGTAAAGCATTTAGCATATGATCGGCTATTTGATTGCTTGGGTTAAGTGTTAAAGCTAATTTAAAGTGATGTAGGGCTTTGGTTGAATTCGAATTTCTAAGATGAATAATAGCTAAATTATGATGAGCCTCGGCATGCTGATTATTAAGTTCTAGTAAATTTTCAAAATAATGCTGAGACTTCTCAAGAGCGCCCAATTCTAAATAAGCATTTGCTAAATAATAAAAAACAGACTCCGTAGGAGCGATTTCATGACATTTTTCAAGACAAGAAATAGATTTATCATAAGATTTATAATTAAAATAAATGAGCCCAGCATGAAAATTAGCATTATAATGCCGAGGGGCTTGTTTTAAAACCATTTCATAGTGCGTAAGGGCTTTTTCAAAATTATCTAATTTTGAGTTTGCGTTAGCTAAGTTTAAATGAGCTTCTAGAAAGTCGGGGTTAAGATTTAAAGCTTTTTCATAATAAAAAATCGCAGGCTTCATATCGGCTTGAACAAAAAATAAATTAGCAAGATTATTATAAGTTATTTCTGAGTTTGGATTTAACCGTAGCGATTCTTGATAATGTTTATAGGCCTTATTAAACTGTTTTAAATATTTGTAAGTATTGCCTAGATAATTATGAACAATAGAATCAAAGGGATCTGAAATTAAAGCCTGATTAAATTGGTTTAAAGCTTTAAGATAATCTTTTTGTTGAATGGCCTTGATACCGCTATTAATGTAATCATTAAAATTCAAAGCCATTTGGTTTAATATTTACCCTTCATCTGTTTCATCTAACATTTCTTCCAAAACACGTCCATCATCATTTTTGTTATTTTTTATAGATAATAACTCTACTTCAAAAATTAAGGTGGCATTAGGTCCAATTAATCTACCAGCCCCTTGTTCACCGTATGCTAAATGTGAGGGGATATATAAAATCCATTTAGAACCTTGTTTCATGAGTTTTAAAGCTTCAACCCAGCCAGGTATGACACCATTTACCGGAAATGTAGCAGGGGTTCCTCTTGTGTAAGAGCTATCAAACTCGGTTCCATTAATTAAAGTCCCTTTGTAGTGTACCGAAACAGTATCGGTCACTGTTGGGGTAGGGCCTGTTCCGGCTTTCATAATTTTATATTGTAAACCAGAAGGTAAACTGATTACATCAGCTTGGGTTTTGTTTTTTTCTAAAAATGTTTTACCTTCGTTCAAATTTTTTTCTCCTAATTTTTGAGATTGTTGTTGGTTTTTTACAAGTTGTTCTGACTGAAATTTGGTCATCACTTCTTGTATTTCCTTAGGGCTTAATTGAGGAGGATGGTTATTAAGCCCATCTTCTAAACCTTTTGTAAATAATGCAGTATTAACCGTTATTATTTGGTTACGAAATTGTTCCCCAATATTAATCCCGAGGGTATAGCTTAATTTATCTTGATCAGAACTTAATTCTGCTGCAGAAAGATTTAAAGAAGATAAACTGATAAAAAGACAAATGCAAGATATTAAATGCGACATAGATTTTCCTTAAAAGACAACTTAAATAGTTGCTATACTGCAACTAATATTTAAGTTTTGCAACCAACATTGCACCATCTTTATGAGGGTAAAATCCAAATTGAATAGGATCATCTTTTTTATCCCCTCTTAATACTTCTGTACGATAAACACTCGCAGAAGAAAGAAAAGCAATAGACCAGCCCATCACCACTTGGGAAAAATAATGGGCATCACTGTTAATTCTTGATATTCCTGGTAAAGTTGAAAGCCCATACAAAAGGGCTCTTAAGGGTAAGGGGTTAGTCATATGAGCAGCGGTTAAAAAGGGAATGGCACCATAAAAAGAATGGCCACTGACCCCTGTTCTATGTCTAAAAGGTTGCCAATTGGAGGTAGCATTATTGATAGGCCGACCAGATCCTAAGATTAAGGTAAAACTAGCTTGTTGGACTACCCCTATAAACCCAGTTCTTAAGCTGCGATAACCCCATTCAAATATAGGCCCTGAAAATTTTGTACCATAGCTCATTTCCCCTAAAATCATGGCCCCTAAATATATAGGAAAACTTTTCCAAACAATGCCTCCTATATGTTGAGGTCCTTTAAAGAAGGAATCACTTTTAGAGCCTTTTATATTTTTTTGCCAAGATTTACGGATAGATTTATCAAGTCCTGTATTTGCTAAAATACCTGAGGCTAGGAAGGCATCCCCTAGTAAAAAAAGATTATCTGTTTCAAGGTAATTAGAAACGTCTGCTTTTACATCAGTCCAAATATAATGACCTGATTTTTTAAACCAATCAGCTTCCTGAGCTAGAAGAGTAGGTGAATTAAAGCTTAAAGCGATTAAAAGGCTTAAGCACTTATAATTTATGCGAGATGTCATCATGATTGTGTAACCTTTATTTAGGAGTATCTTCTATAAGCATGGTGGACAATACAATTTTCGTCAAAAATTCCAAGTGAATAAGTGGCAGTTTCAATGAGGTTTTCTTGCCTACAAAACGGTTTTAAGGTAGTCTCGGATTTAAAGTTAATTAAAAAGTGAGTTATAAAATGAGCTTAAATTGTCTTGAGTTTGAGCAGCCAATAAGTGAACTAGAAGCAAAAATTGAGGCACTTCGTTTAGTTGGCACTGATAAAAGTATCAATATCAGCGAAGAAATTGCTAAATTGCAAAACAAAAGCCAGGAATTAACCCGTTCAATTTTTAAAAATTTAAGCGAATGGCAAAAGGTTCAGCTAGCTAGGCACCCATTAAGACCTTACACATTAGATTATATCCGTGAAATGTTTACTGATTTTGATGAAATTCATGGAGATAGGGCTTTTGCAGACGATAAAGCGATTATTGCGGGTCTTGCTCGTTTGGACGGGCAGCCAGTTATGATTATTGGTCAGCAAAAAGGGCGTGATACTAAAGAAAAAGTCATGCGTAATTTCGGTATGCCCCACCCCGAAGGTTATCGTAAAGCCCTACGGGTAGCCTTATTAGCTGAAAGGTTTAATATTCCTATTATTACTCTTATAGATACTCCTGGTGCTCATGCAGGTATTCAAGCAGAAGCCAGAGGTCAAAGTGAAGCCATAGCAAAAAATCTGCTCGTTTTTTCAAAACTAAAAGTACCTGTTTTATGTGTAGTCATCGGGGAAGGTTGTTCCGGGGGGGCTTTAGGGATTGGGGTAGGTGATAAGACTTTAATGTTACAATACGCCTATTACGCCACCATTTCTCCCGAAGGATGCGCGACCATTTTATGGAAGAGTGCTCTTAAAGCCAGTGAGGCTGCTGAAGTTATGAATATTACAGCAGATAGGCTTTTAAAATTGGGCTTGATAGAAGAAATTGTACCAGAGCCTTTAGGGGGCGCTCATCGAAATGTCGTGGAAGTTGCTGCGACTTTAAAAAAAGCCCTTATCAATAATTTAAATCAATTAAAAAGTTTAAATACCGACACATTATTAAATAAACGCTATCAACGCTTAATTTCAATGGGAATTCGTACTTAAAGCTACCATGCCATGATTAATATTATTGAAATTAAGGAAAGGCTAAAGGACTTTTCTTCATCTGTTATCTGGGTAGGGCTTAGCGGAGGGGTCGACTCCATTGTTTTGTTAGATATTTGTTTAAAGGTCTTTCAAACTGAGCAAAGCTTAACTGTAAAAGCGATTCACATTGATGAAGGGTTAGGGATAGCCTCTACAAAACAAGCTGAATTTTGTCAGAATTTCTGTAAACAACGAAATATTTTTTTAAAAACTATTCAAATAACGTATGATACGAATGCTTCTAAGGGTTTAGAAGCGGGTTTACGGGAGGCACGGCTTAGGGCCTTTAAAGAGCAAATAAAACCCACTGAGATTTTATTGTTAGCCCATACCTTAGATGATCAAGCGGAAACTTTATTAATGCGTTTATTTAGAGGCACAGGCCTTAAGGGGCTTGAAGGAATGCATTTTAAAAGGGAAATAAATGGTTTAACTATTGTAAGACCTCTTTTAAATTATCCTAAGTCCAGTGTTTATCATTATGCAAAGCTTAATCAATTAGATTATATAGAAGATGTTAATAATGAAAATTTATCCATTGATAGAAATTTTATTCGTTTAGAAATTTTACCCTTAATTAAACAACGTTGGGTAAAAGCCCCAGAAAAAATTGCAAATTTAGCCAATTTATGTCAAGAAAACAATAATGAATTCCTAAGCTCTCGAGAAAATAAATTTAAACAAATAAGTGATCCCCTTGATCAATATTTAATTATTTCTAAATTAATCCAATTACCGCTTAATGAACAAAATGAAATTTTAAGAATTTGGTTTAATAAACATCATTTAGAATATCCGAGCACAAAACAACTTTTATTAATTCATAAAACAGTGATTAGGGCTTTAATAGATAAAAACCCAAAATTTAAAATAGGCAATTATTTAGTTCTACGCCATCAAGATAAACTTTATCTCAAACATCAAGATAATTTTTTAACCGGTTCATTCATTCCAGAAGGATCAGTGTGGGATCTTAATAATCCTTTAGAAATCTCAAAAGGAAAATGCTTATATGCCCATAAGGAAAAGGGAAAAGGTATTGACCCCACAACTATAAATAACAATCAATTAACCATAAGATTTAGAAAAGGAGGAGAGGTATTTAGATCCTCTAACTCGCCTTTCACTCGTCCTTTAAAAAAAATGTTACAAGATATTAAGCTTCCCCCCTGGGAACGTGATAAAATCCCCTTGTTTTATAATGGCGAAGAATTAGTTGCAGTAGCTGACTTATGGGTTAGAGAGGGCTATCAAGTTGCTTCAGAAAAGTTAGGGTTTGTTATAAGCATTCGGAATTTATAGGTTCATTTTATTAATAAGTAGGGTTATGCATGACAAAATATATATTTGTAACAGGGGGGGTGGTTTCCTCTTTAGGAAAAGGCATAACAGCAGCTTCTCTTGGCGCCATCTTAGAATCTCGTGGTTTATCCATTACTTTTTTAAAGCTCGATCCTTATATTAATGTTGACCCCGGCACGATGAGTCCCTTACAACATGGAGAGGTTTTTGTAACCACTGATGGAGCAGAAACCGACTTAGATTTGGGTCATTATGAACGTTTTGTTAGAACCTCCATGACTGCTAATAATAATTATACCACAGGTCAAATTTATGAAAAGGTTATAGCTAAAGAAAGAAAAGGGGAATATTTAGGAGCTACGGTTCAAGTCATCCCTCATATAACCGATGAAATTAAAAAAAATATTTTAGAAAGTACTAAAGGTTTTGATATTGCTTTAATCGAAATAGGAGGAACAGTTGGAGACATCGAATCGCTTCCTTTTTTAGAAGCCATACGCCAACTGCGAATTGATTTGGGGCATAACAACACCCTTTATATACATTTAACTTTGATTCCCTATCTTGCCGCAGCACATGAAATCAAAACCAAACCCACTCAGCATTCCGTGAAAGAATTAAGATCAATTGGAATTCAACCCGATATTTTAATCTGTCGGTCAATGCAAAACTTGGAACAGATAGATAGACGTAAAATTGCTTTATTTACCAATGTCGAGGAAAAAGCGGTTATTTGTGCTACCGATAAACAATCCATTTATGAAATTCCAGAAGCCTTATATAAAGAAGGCTTAGATGAAATCGTATTGAGCCGTCTCTCGATAGATGCTCCCCCAGCTAATTTAAAAGAATGGGAAATGGTAGTCAATGCTAAATTAAACCCTACCTATAAAGTCAATATAGGTATCATTGGAAAATATGGAAATTTTAATGAAGCTTATAAATCTATCATTGAAGCATTAGTACATGCTGGGATTAAAACCGCTACAAAGGTTAACATCCATTTTATTCACTCAGAAGCGCTTGAAAATAATCCAGAACAATATTTACCCAAAATGGATGGTATATTAATTCCTGGGGGATTTGGTGAAAGAGGAATTGAAGGTAAAATTAAAGCAGTAGAATATGCTAGAATCAATAATATTCCATTTTTTGGAATTTGTTTAGGCTTGCAAGTGGCTATTATAGAAATCGCTCGACACTGTGCAAAGCTTGAAAAAGCAAATAGTACAGAATTTAATAAAGATACGCCTTACCCTGTGATAGCTTTAGTTACCGAATGGATAGACAAGGAAGGTAAGAAAGAAATTCGCAATGAAAATTCAAACTTTGGTGGAACTATGCGCTTAGGCGCTCAAAATTGTAGCCTTACAACCGATTCTTTAATTCATACTATTTATAAACAATCCACTATTCAGGAAAGACATCGTCACCGATATGAAGTGAATGAACATTTTATAGAATTGCTCGAAAGCCATGGGCTTATCGTATCCGGGCGGGCTAATCAAGGCAATTTAGTAGAAACTATAGAGCTTAGTTATCATCCTTGGTTTATTGCATGTCAATTTCATCCTGAATTCTCATCCACCCCTCGGGATGGGCATCCCTTATTTACTGCTTTTATCCAGGCAGCTTTAAGCCATCAGGCTCAATCGCTCACCCAAAATCCATAAAGAGGCTTTTTATGAAATTATGTAACTTTGACGTAGGATTAAATAAACCTTTATTTTTAATTGCAGGTCCCTGCGTTATTGAAAGTGAAACCTTAGCCTTAGAAACGGCTGAACAATTAAAAAAAATCACCGAAAGATTAGGTATAAAGTTTATCTATAAATCTTCTTTTGATAAAGCCAATAGAACCTCACATAATAGTTTTAGAGGGCTTGGAATAGAACAGGGCTTAAAAATTTTAGAAAAGGTGAAAACCCAAATTGGGGTTCCTATCTTAACAGATGTGCATGAAGATACGCCTTTGGATGAGGTGAGCTCGGTCGTGGATGTTTTACAAACCCCGGCTTTTTTATGCCGTCAAACTAATTTTATTCAAAAAGTAGCCAGTTTCAATAAACCCGTTAATATAAAAAAAGGACAATTTTTAGCGCCTCTTGATATGATAAACGTGGTTGAAAAGGCAAAAGTAACTGGCAATCAACAAATTATGGTATGTGAGAGAGGGGTTTCATTTGGGTATAATAATTTAGTATCAGACATGCGTGCTTTGATGTTAATGCGGCAAACCCAATGTCCCGTTATTTTTGATGCCACCCATTCAGTACAATTACCGGGTGGGTTAGGGGGGAGTTCTGGAGGACAAAGAGAATTTGTTCCCGTATTAGCTAGAGCTGCGGTTGCAGCCGGGGTATCGGGTATATTTATGGAAACGCACCCCAACCCAGAACAAGCCTTAAGTGATGGACCTAATGCTTGGCCTTTAGATAAAATGTATGATTTATTAAAACTATTGATACAAATTGACCAAATGGTTAAAAATGAAGAATGGTTAGAGAATTTAATAACTAGGAAAAAAAATGACTAAAATAATTGATATTAAAGCCCGTGAAGTATTAGATTCCCGTGGTAATCCAACTGTAGAAGCCGAAGTGTGGTTAAAAACAGGTCAAATGGGTCGAGCAATCGTACCATCAGGTGCCTCTACGGGTTCCAAAGAAGCTTTAGAATTGAGAGATAAAGAAAGTCGTTATTTAGGTAAAGGGGTACTTAAGGCCGTTTCTAATATTAATACCGAAATTAAAAAAGCTCTCCTAGGCATGGATGTAATCAATCAAGAAATTATTGATAACACTTTAATTGATTTAGATGGCAGCCCTAACAAGGGCCGTTTAGGCGCAAATGCGATTTTAGCGGTATCCCTTGCTGCTTTCAAAGCCGCTGCCCTTAATAATCAAACCCCACTTTATAAAAGCATTAAAACGAATAAAATTGGTGAATTACCGCTTCCCATGATGAATATTATTAATGGGGGCTCGCATGCTGATAATAATATTGATATGCAAGAATTTATGATTCTGCCGGTGGGCGCGCCTAGCTTTTCAGAAGCATTAAGATATGGGGTAGAGATATTTCATGCGCTAAAGAGTAATTTAAAACAAAAAGGGTTTAACACCGCTATAGGAGATGAAGGGGGTTTTGCTCCTAATTTATCTTCTAATAAAGAAGCATTAGAAGTCATTTTAGAAGCGATAGAAACCGCAGGCTTTAAAGCTGGCACCGATATTGCCTTAGGATTAGATCTTGCCAGTACCGAGTTTTATAAAGAAAATTTGTATCATTTAAAGTCTGAAAATAAAAAATTATCGAGTATTCAATTTGTTGATTATTTAGAAGATTGGGTAAAGCAATATCCAATAGTAACGATTGAAGATGGAATGAGTGAAGATGATTGGGAAGGTTGGAAAGCATTAACCGATCGCCTAGGTAATAAACTTCAATTAGTGGGCGATGACTTATTTGTTACTAATACCGAGTTATTGGCTAAGGGTATAGATTTAAAAATTGCCAATGCTATCCTCATTAAATTAAACCAAATAGGCACCTTAACTGAAACCATCAATGCTATTAATATGGCCCATCAAGCAGGATATAAGGCTATATTTTCTCACCGCTCTGGAGAAACGGAAGATTGTATTATTGCCGATTTAGCAGTAGCTTTAAATGTTGGACAAATTAAGACCGGATCGCTTTGTCGAACGGATAGGGTAGCTAAATATAACCAATTATTGCGTATAGAGGAAGCTTTAGGATCACAAGCTAGGTTTGCGGGAAGAAATGTTTTAGCTTCTATATAGATAGGGAACTTTATGAAAGGGATGATGATAAGTTTAGGGGTAATACTAATCGCCTTACAGTGGCGGTTATGGTATGGCGGGGGCAGTATTGGAGACAGCGTCCGCCTAAATAAAGCTATTAATATTCAAGCACAAGAAATTACCCAATTAAGTCATCGTAATCAGATATTAGAATCTGAAATTCAGGAATTAAAGCAATATCCTTTTGCAATAGAAGAACGGGCTCGTGCTGAACTTGGCCTAATCAAAAAAGATGAGACTTTTTGTCAAATAATTATTCAGGATTTTTAAATAATGCTTTTTTTTCAAGGCTTGTATGACAAAGTAATTAGCTGGTCTAAACATAGAAAAGCCCCTTATTATTTAGCGGCGGTCAGTTTTTTAGATGCTTCGGTTTTTCCTATTTCCCCCGTATTTATGTTAGTCCCCATGTGTATAGCAAAACCTCGTAAAGCATTACACTATGCAGGGATTGCGACCATTGCATCAGGCTTAGGGGGGTTATTTGGTTACGCACTAGGTTATTTATTCGAGCCTTACATTCATAATTTTATTATTAAATTTGGATATGAAGCCAGATACCAATCAGCTTTGATATGGTTACATAAAAATGGATTTTGGACTATTTTAACCGCAGGTTTTACCCCTGTCCCTTATAAAATTTTTACCATTTCAGCAGGCGCTATAAAATATCATATCCATTATTTTTTTCTTGCATCCATTATTGGGCGGGGTTTAAGATTTTTAAGCATAAGCTGGCTTATGAAATGGGGTGGAGAAAAAATGCAAAGAGCAATAAGAAAATATGTCGATAAATTAGTTTATGGCATAATAGGTTCAGGGCTTGCTTTTATGCTTTTTAAATTGGTGTAGTATGCGAAATTTTATAGTTATAGTATTTCTAAATATAAGTTTATTAACTGGTTGCGCTGGTAATGGTCTTGCACCTTTTGAAGTTTTTAAAAATAATCGCGTTTTTAATGGTCAATATTATATTGTACAACCCCAAGATACTTTATATAGCATTGCTTTTAAAACTGGACAGGATTATTTATTTCTTGCAAAAATCAACAATATTAAACCACCCTATTCAATCTATCCGGGGCAAAAAGTACTTTTTAAAGTTACTCGCCTTGGTGTAAAAAAAGCCAGTCATACAAAATATAAATTGGTTAAAAAACCCAATGTAAAACAAGTGAATATAGTTAAAGGTCCTGTAAATACACCTCTTAAAACATCCTCTATTCCTAAATCTTCTATTCGATGGATTTGGCCTGTAAAGGGAAACATTATTCATCATTATAATGATGCTTTGCATAAAAAAGGGATTGATATCACAGGACCTTTAGGTACTCCTATTAAAGCTTCAGCCTCGGGTACTGTGGTGTATAGTGGTAATGCTTTAAAGGATTATGGAAACTTAATTATTTTAAAGCATGATGAGTCTTTTTTAAGCGCCTATGCTCATAATCAAGTCCTTAAGGTAAAAGAAGGTGATAAAGTTACTCAAGGGCAAGAAATAGCCTTAATGGGACAAACTGGAAGTGATAGAACAAAGTTACATTTTGAAATTCGTTATAAAGGTAAACCTGTCGATCCGATAAAGTTTTTACCTTAAAATCAGTAACAAAATATATTTTATTATAAATGCCATGGAAGTTTATGGTGCCCCGGAGAGGATTTGAACCTCTGACCTGTCCCTTAGGAGGGGACCGCGCTATCCAGCTGCGCCACCGGAGCCTTAGGCTATTTCATATATTTTAGTAGTTCATAACCTAATGTTATAAGTAATCCTGTACTTCCTAATAGAAACAAAAATTTCAATAAGCTCATGCCGGAAAGGTAATAAGGTTTTAAATTCATGAAGGTCTCCTTGACTAGTAAAATACTAAACAGAATTTACCATAATTACTGATTAAAAGTAAAATAAGTTATTTTAATGAATTATTTAGTTCGAAATATTAAAAATTTATTATAGGTTTTAATCAACCTTCAGCAGCATCTTAGATTTTCTAGCTAAATTTAGTTCATGTTTAGATCTTAGGGGGATCGCTCCAGCTATCAATGTTTAAAAACATCATCCAAAGAATTAGCTTTAATGAAATTTATCGCCCATTGGCTTAGGGTATTATCATCAGCAGCTTGAATTTTTTTAACATAGGATTCAGGAACCTCATTAAATTTAGTTTTTAATTGCATTAATAAAATTTTAGCTTCGCCTTGTTGCATACCTTGTTGCATGCCCTCTTGTATACCTTGTTGGAATCCAATTTTTTCTGCGGTAGTCATATAATTCACTTTTAGTTCCTCCTCAATTTGCTTTACACTTTCATGGTATTGATACGATAACTGCTCATTTAAGGACAACAAGCCATCTAAGAAACGATACAGTAGCCTTATATCATCTGCACTTTTTCCGTGTGCATACAGCATTCTGGTTAGCTGAGTTTTCTCAAATAGCCGAGCTTTAGGGTTGTTATGGGTTTCTATCGCAGTGAGCTGCCACAATATAACTAAAGCAAAGGGATTATCGAGTTTACTAAGCTCAATTTTCTGAGCTTGATAGTCTAATACTTTGATAATATCATATTTTCTATAAGTTTCAGAGCCCCACAAAGCACGTTGATAAGGGCCTGGATACCAGTTTTTATCCCTATCCACTAAAATAGCCATACTAGCAATATTCCTACGATATTTTTCATACAATTTTGCATCATAGACATACATTCGTTCTGGAAAATTAGCTTTGCTACTGGATTCCACTTCGAGATGAATTAAGCACCACTGTTCTTGTCCATTCTTAAGATAAACCTTAATTAGTTTATCGACGACTCGTTTGCCCAGTTCTTCATCTAGTTTAATGGTCTGTAATTCTTGTTCCAAAAATTCAAAGCCCTTATCCCAATCAATATCTGTATAAGCATTTGCCCAACAAAACTTAAAAAAATCTTTTAAATAATGTTGGAGGGCTTCCTTCCAGGTGGCATCCATTTGAGAGGGCTGCAGCATTTCATTATTTTCAGTGGAAGACTTCATTAACCGTATCCTTAATCTAGATTTGATGTTAAGTTTTTTGATTTATTTAATAATACACGATAACTCATTTAATTATACATGGGATTATTATTCCAACAACCTTGCCATTAAATTTGTTTTATATAATTAAGCCTCTGGCAAATGGTGAGATCTACACATCTAACTAAAGCTAGAATAATTTAAGTAATTATTTTAATTCAATAAGATTTAAATTTGGCTGATCGTTATTTCTTAAATAAATAAAAGTCAAATTATCCCGTTTTACCTGATTGCTGCAAATTTAAAGACCGAAATACTAAAGCTTATAATAAATATTTTTGAGAATTTTGTATCAAAAGACCTAAACTGAGGGTAGGCGAGTAACTCCTTGTGTTTACCCTTAAGATGGTCTCTTCCATAGGTTGGCTCGAGTCTTAAGAATCAGGTGCAAAAGGGTTCGCCTTTTTTATTTTGTAGGTAAATATTAAGATTTATTTTTAGGGTTGCTTAATAAAGCTTCAAGTTCTAGCATTTTCGCGGCAATTCGTTTGGAGCTTGCTAAACGTTCTTCTGCATTTTTATTTAAAATATCTAAAGTGTTTTCCTCGATTTTTTTTCGAAGGGTCTCGATTTTTATTTCATCAATCGGGGGAATAATTTCAGCTTGTTTATCTAAAGAAGAAAAGGATGGAGAAGCGTAATCCTCATTCGGTTGTTTTTTCTTTAAGGGATTAAGAATTGTTTCATTACAGGTATCTATATCCATCTTAACTTATCTCCTTTGCCGAGAGCTTGTATGTCATTAAGTAAACTGTATATAGAAAGTAACAGGCTCTTTGACATTTCTTTTGTTATATTAATACATAATGTTATAGAAAGATAATCGACCTATTAAAAATAGGTAATTATTTACAGGTATTCGGAAGATAAGGGGTCAGGACTACTGAAGAAAGAGAAGAGCTAGCACATTTCCAAGTAACCCAAGGAGTAGTGGTATTGGTTATGGTGGCATTTAAAGCCATAATTCCTCCTGAAGCGCCCCCTAAATTAGCATTCGTAGCAAAATATATTAAAAGACTCGTTGTGGGGGTAGGAGAGCTTGAATAATAAAATGAGATATGATCAATGTTGTTAGTTAGAGGATTATTAGTCATAGCTATGGGGCCAGCGCTTCCACTAGAAAACAAAGTAGAGGTGGCATTATAATTGGTGGGCAGGCTTCCATTAAAAGCTACATATTTTTCAACCATAAGCTTATAGGGATCAACAACACTTAAGCCTTCCATAATCTTAGTTTTAGTTATGTAATTTTTATAGGCAGGATAGCCTATTGCCATAAGGACGGCAAGAATAAGCACTACGCTCATTAATTCAATTAAGCTAAAAGCTAATTGATGGTAGTTGAAAGTTCTGGATTTCATATTTTAATCATAGCAGTAATAAAATATACGGATAGAAATTTATAGAAAAATTTTCAAATTAAATGAATCAAATTTTAAACCCTATGACCTTAATACAAATAAACCAAATATAATAAGTCAACTTTTTTATAGAAAATACTTTTATAGACTATGCTTGAATCATAAAGCCTAATAATTTTATACAATATATTAGCTAGGTTATTGAAGATTCATAATGGAAAAAGGGGAGAAAGATGTCAATTACTTCAGGTTTATCCGCAGATGGAAAGGAACTGACTATTACAGTTGTGGGCCGTTTTGATTTTAGTTCTTTGCAATTATTTAGAAATGCTTATGAAAAAACTATACAAAAACCATTAGCATATGTAATTGATTTGAAAGAATCTGAATACTTAGATAGTTCAGCTTTAGGAATGTTATTGGCTTTAAGGGATTATGCTGGAGGGGATGATGCTGATATAAGAATAAAAAATTGTAATAACGATGTTAAGAAAATTTTGATTATTACTAAATTAGACGAACTATTTAAAATTGAATAATTCAGTTAAAAGGTATTTTATGGGTAGTAAACCATTTAATAGAATTATATCATTTGAAATTTTTGATGGTTCTAGATATTAATTGATAAGAATTGAATATATCGAAGAATGATTACTTAAGAACATTTGATTGCAACATGTTATAAATAATTTATTAAAGATAGGTAAAATTAATGAAACCCAAAAGGATGATTAAAAAAGATATTAAAGGGCAAAAAACAAATGAGGAAGTTATTGAACAATATTCAACCTTAGTTAAGAGAATCGCCCATCATCTATTAGCACGTCTACCTCCCAGCGTTTATGCTGATGATTTAATACAAGCAGGAATGATTGGGTTACTTGAAGCTTATAAAAATTTTGATGTGAATAAAGGAGCGAGTTTTGAAACCTACGCAGGTATCAGAATAAGAGGTTCGATGTTAGATGAAATTCGAAAAGGAGACTGGGCACCTCGTTCTGTACATCGTAATACTCGTAGAATGGCCCAGGCCATTCGAGAATTAGAAAATCAGATTGGACGAGATGCTAAAGACTGCGAGATTGCAAATTATTTAGAGGTAACTCTCGATCAATATCATCAAATGTTACAAGATACCAACGGCACCCGACTATTTGGATTTGATGATCTAGGCGTAAATATTGAAGCGTTATCCGAAAGCCTCAATTCTCCAAATGTACCATTAGACAAATTAACCAAGGACAATTTTAAAGAAATATTAGCGGAAGGTATTTCAGGATTACCTGAGCGGGAACGATTAGTTTTAGCATTATATTATGATGAAGAATTAAACTTAAAAGAAATAGGTGCAGTGCTGGGTGTGAGTGAATCTCGTATATGTCAAATTCATACTCAATCCATGCTTCGATTACAATCACGTTTAAAAGAATGGAAATTTTTAAGTACCTAAAAATATGTATCAGGAAAATTGCCTAAATAATTACAAACACTACCAGACTAGTTTGATAGAACTTTAATGGTTGTATCCTGGTAATTTGAATACCTGTGGTAACTTAGCGATGCTGATAGTTATTTGCTAGTACCCTTTTTACTGCCCTACAAACTTATTAAAACTACTTATTGAAGATAATTTACACAATAGGTAATAATTGTAATTTCCCTTTAATCCCTTTAATCCCTTTTATATCTAAATATTTGGGGGTAATAAAACCTTATTCTTTAAATGAATATATAAAATAATAATACTGTTGCCATATTCAGTGTATATCCTTCTTTATTCTGCCCAATCCTCTTTAATATTAAAACTAACTCTTGACAAAATATTTAAAGATTGTGATAATCACTTTAACTAATTTATTTAAAAAGATGACTTAGTCTATAATAATTTGGAGGACGTGAATAATGAATTCAGAATCTAATATTTGTCAAAAAAATGATTTTTATCCTGATGAAGAATTAAATTTTATTGGGAATAATGAGGCAATTTTGGTTGATTCAAAAAATGAAGCTTGGGCCCAAGTTGAGCTTTTATTGCAATTGCTTAAATCCTTATAATAACGAATTATACCCCTATTTTTTAGTTTCTCTAAAAGCAAAAACTTGAAAAAAATTTTAATTTTAAACAATTAATTAAGCTAATATTGTTAACAAAGGAAAAATTTTCCCCTTATTATAAAATGATTAAGTGGTTGATTATCTTTGATTAATATATTATAAGATAACTTACTCAGGTTGAATATCGTAATTAAGCTTTATAGCTCTAAGATTTATAAAATATTTTATGCATTATTAAATTGTATGTATACGCACAATTATTCACAATTCAAATAGTAAGAGGATATATGATGAATTATTTAAAAGGCATATTTATCATGGGCGCCTTTATTTTTTTTACCAAT
>JAQGOH010000113.1 GCA_028293705.1 Francisellaceae bacterium
TGCTCTTTTTTATATTCTAGCGGAACTCTGGGGTAGTATGGGAATTTCTCTGCTTTTCTGGCAATTCGCTAATCAAATTACTCGTCCAACAGAAGCGAAACGGTTCTATGCCGGCTTTGGCCAATTAGGTAATTTGGCTTTGGTAGCATCTGGGCTTACCATTATTTATTTTTCAGATGTACGTAATCATTTGCCTGCCGATGTAGATGCTTGGGGTTATACATTAAATTGGTTAATGGGAGCTGTTACTTTAGGCTGTTTAATTATTATGGCTACTTATTATTGGATGAACAAAAATGTTCTTACCGATCCTAAGTTCTATGATCCGATTATCGATAAAAATGTTTCTAAAAAAGCTGCTAAACCCAAATTAAGCATTACAGAAAGCTTCATGTTTTTAGTACGTTCGCGTTATTTAGGATGTATTGCTTTAATGGTATTGGGTTATGGCATTTCAATTAATTTAATTGAAGTAGTCTGGAAGGCCCAATTAGGTAAATATTTTACCAATGAAAATGATTACAGTACCTTTATGGGATATTTTTCCATGTTAACTGGTATTGCAACCTTATTTTTAGTAACGATTGGTAGTAATGTTATTCGTCGATTAGGTTGGTTAGCGGGAGCATTAAGTGCACCCTTAATGATCTTAGTTACTGGAGGAATATTCTTTGTATTTGTAATGTATAAGGATGGCTTAGAAGGGGTGCTTCCTTATTCACCCATTTGGGTAGCTGTCGTTGTAGGTGCTATACAAAATATTTTGAGTAAAGCTACCAAATATTCCTTGTTTGATCCCACTAAAGAAATGGCCTATATACCCTTAGATGCTGAATCTAAAACGAAAGGGAAAGCTGCTATCGATGTAGTAGGGGCTCGTCTAGGTAAATCTGGTGGAGGAGTTATTTTGCAAGTTGTGTTAATGTTTGGTGCAATCGCAGATAATTTACCCGTCTTATTCTTCTTTGTTGCTGTAGTTGTGGCAAGCTGGTTAATGTCGGTTGTTTCCTTAAGTAAACGTTATATAGCTAAACTTAAAGAAATTGGTGAAACAGAACAAACCATAATATTACAAAAAGCCAGCAAATTAGTTTCTAAACTTAAAGTGGAACCACAAAGTGCTTAAGATTAGTTAATTAATTATTGAAGACACTAATAAAACCCGGCCTTGAACACTCTTCAAGCCCGGGTTTTATTTTTTAAGTTCTAAATCAACTTATGCTAATATGATTTTTTTGACCGCATGAACTACGGGGAAATACATGATTCATAAGAATAAAACCTTAACGACCTTTACCTTAGCTATGCTAACGGTCGCAGCTATCATTAGCCTCCGCAATCTCCCTATTTCTGCAGTCTATGGTTTCTCTTCGGTTTTTTTTATTTTAATTGCAGCTATTTTCTTTTTAATCCCTATTGCTTTGGTTACTGCAGAATTAACTGCGGCTTGGCCCATGGCTGGAGGAAATTATATATGGGTGGGAAAAGCTTTTGGAAAAAAATGGGGATTTTTAGCATTATGGCTTGCTTGGATGGAAAGCGTTGCCTGGTTTCCGGCAATTTTAGCCTTTATTGCTAATTTAATTGCTTATACTTTAATTCCTTTTTTTCCAGGGCTTACTAATAATACTGCTTTTCATTTTATATTAATTTTAGTTATATTCTGGGGAACTACTATCCTTAATTTTTTTGGCATTAGAACTTCTAGCTTAATGAGCACGATAGGGGTGTTATTAGGTACTATCATACCAGGCGTTTTAATCATTAGTTTAGGGGCTTATTGGTTCTTCAGTGGGCAACCATTAGCCATTGATATTAGTTTTAATCATTTAATTCCCTCATTTAAATGGGATAATTTAGTTTTATTTTCTGGGATATTATTAGGATTTGCAGGGGTTGAACTGGCGGCCTTTCACATTCATGATGCTAAGAATCCGCAAAAAGATTATCCTAAGGCCTTGCTAATTGCTGTCAGCATCATAATTATTTTATCCATATTAGGTACTTTATCAATTGCGGTAGTGGTACCTACTACTAATATACATTTAGTTTCAGGATTAATGCAGGCATTCACGGCTTTTTTTACCCATTTCCATATGGTAAAAGCCATTCCCTTAATATCATTATTATTAGTGATAGGATCACTTGCAGGGGTTAATACCTGGGTTATCGGTCCTGCAAAAGGTTTACTAGTTGCTGCTGAAGATGATTTTCTACCCCCTTTATTGCAGAAAACAAATAAGAATGGGGCGCCCATTGGCTTATTAATTTTGCAAGCCATAATTGGATCGGTTTTATCATTAATTTTTTTATGGATAAAAGACACTAACATTTCTTTTTGGATTTTAACGGCCTTAAGCGCTCAATTTACGGTTTTACAATATTTACTGGTTTTTTTAAGTGCTTTAAAATTAAGATATTCTCATCCCTTAGCCATACGTCCTTATAAAGTTCCGGGTAATAATTTAGGTCTTTGGATAGTTACGATTATTGGTTGTATTATTTGTCTTTTTGGATTTTTCATAGCTTTTGTCAAACCTTCTCAATTAGCGCAAGATCAACAAAAATTTTATGCCTTTTATTTAGGAATTTCTTTATTAGTTTTAATTAGTTTACCAAAGTTATTTATACATAAAAATGCTAAAAAAATTTGACACGAAAATAAATGATATTAATGTTCTGATTAGTTGAGTAATTTAATTAAAGTAAGGGCTTTAGAGAAAGTAAAACTAACAGCTATTGATTTATAGTAAATTTTCGTTAGGAATATAAAATACATTTAATATTGTAAAAGCAAGTAATGGGACTGCTAGGTCTTAAATAATTTTTAAAACTTAATTACTAATTATATAGCATTAGCTTAATCAGTATTTTTTTAATTCTTTTTAAAACTAATTCTATTAAAAAATCTAAAAGAGGCTTTTGCAAGCCTCTTATTCTTAATGTTTTATAAATTTCATCTAGAAGGAGCTTTTTGCTTTTTTTTCGGTTGAATTGATTCATGCGAATTTCTTTCTATAAAAAGTTCTGGCAGATTCGTTGCATGTTTAAAATATTTTGAATGGATCTGTCTAGCGGTTCCTTCCCAATTATTACTCACTGCAGGGGAAATTGAAACTTCATGATTCTTAAATTCACCTTGTGACTGAGATATATCGTGTCTAATTTGTCTATCTGTATTTTGCAAAATACTTAGCCTCTGGTGGGCCATTTGTCGTTCTATCCCATTTTGGCTAGCTTGAATTATAGAAATTGCTATTCTTTGTGCTTCAAAATTTTCTTTAAGGGCAGCTAGAAAATGCAAATGATTTGAAGGTGGTAGTGCAAGAGGGTGCAGGATTTTTAAAGATTCTTCACCTTTTTTTTGATAATTTAGACATAATTGAGTATGGGCTTCGCACAAATCCTGGCGAAGTGTTTGACTGGTAACTTCTTCAGCTTGAAGCTTTGTTTTTAATTCCTGATTTATGGAAAGGGCTTGTTGCAATTTGTTAGAATCTAGTTCTATATTTAATTTTAGTTTTTGTAAGCGTTTCATCTGAGTATTATAGTGTCTTTTATGTAGGAATAACATATTTAAAAAATCATTTTGAACTTCATTCAACTGCTTTTCAATGCTTTGTTTCTCCCGAAGCTCGCGTTTAATTCTTGCTTCCAAACCATTTTTTTTTATAGTTAATTTTCGTTGCATTATAGCTTTTAACTTATCTATTTCTTCTTTAAGGTCACTTACTTCTTTTGTAAGGCTTTCTGCTCTTTCAGCTTCTGATTCCGCCCAGCTATTTATATTTTTTAAAGTTTCTTCTCTTTCGGCTTTTTCTTTGGCCTCTAACTGCTCCAGGGCATCTGCATGATAATTATTATGAATTTGCAAATCTGCTTGCACCCCAAAATTAATTAAACGGGCTATGGCTTCTAGAGAAAGCTCCACTCGATCATTTTGTTTTAAAGCGAAGAGGAGTCTTGCCCCTTCTGCTTTAATGGCTTCTGATAATTTTGTTAGGCATTCTGTAATTTCAAAAGCTATTCCATATCTTCCTTGAAGTTCAATAGGCAAATTATTAGCAGAAAAACTTGATATATAATTTTGGGCTTCTAACAAAAAGATTACCATTTCAGTGAGCAGTGAACGGGTAGCTTGTTGTTCTTCATTCAAAGGAATTCGTGTAAGGGGGCATTCTGCATTACTTTTAAAAGCCATTAAAAGAATATCTTGGCTAAAACATTGTGTACGATTCGTACGACTTGGGTGCTGGCACAACTGGACGGGGTAGGTAGGTAGGCTAATAGAAATAGGGCAGCGGTAAAAATTAAAACCCTTAATGAGTTGATCTTCTGTCATTTAAAACTCCATTTACTGAGAAGGGGATCGAGGTTAGCAAAATTTATGTTAACATTCCAGGTTAAAATATTAAATAAAAGCTTTAATTTTTAAAAGAGGGCTTGGAAAGAATGGTTAGAATAAAATAGGGATGGTGGAGGCGGCGGGAATTGAACCCGCGTCCGAAAGCACTCTGCCCTCAGTTCTACATGCTTAGCCCTTCATTTATTTAACTATTAACTACCCGAAAGACAAAGGAAAATTAATAGCGAGCCCTTTTATCTTAATAGTTTAACCTTGGGCCAAGACTAAACTACCTAGCTTATGTAAATCGACCCCTGAATGTCTTTTGCAAGACCAGCTAGCATAAGCGACCTACTGTTCAGAGGGCAGCGAGCTGGTGTTTAAGCAGCTACTGCGAAGTTTTCGTCGTTGGCAACTATATGCCTGCAGCTAAGATTTACGAGATTAAGCTACCTACTCGGCATGCGCCTTAGGTTTTGTCACTCCCGTCGAAGCCATGTCGCCCCCAAGGAAGAGTAAACTCTTAATTATTATAGCATTTTTGCATTTTAAGCAAAAAGAAACATAATCTTAAAGGCTTATTCCTGTTATGTCAACGAACACTGGAATGAATAATTACTTTATGATGTAATTATTGTGCTTGGGGACTACTTTGGAATTTACGGGTTTTTGAACCGCCAATTCCTTAGCTTGTATTGAAGTAGAATTATTTTCAAACAGAAAATCACATTGTGCACGTATTTCTTGAACAGCCCTCGTAGAGCCCGGGTAAAAGGTTTTCGCCGCATACATGTAACTTTGGTATGCTTTTAATAAATTTTCTTTAATTACTTTTGCATTATAATTAGGAGCATAATATTCATAATATACTCCTCTTAAAAACGCCGTTTTTGGAAGTTCATGGTTTTTATAAGCGCTTAACATTTCTTCAGCATGCGGGAAAAATTTATCATGAGTTGAAAAGGAAAAAGTTATCGGCGCTATGGCACAACTTTTACCGGGTGTCTCCTCAAAACATTTTGATGCGCATTTAAACATTTTAAAATTTTCTAGCTAAAGGTTTAGCAATGCTTGCATTTCTTAATTCTGACATAAACATAAGAATAGAAGGACTATCTTTAATCTCATTAATCGTGGGGGAAGGAACACGAATATTAAAACTAATCCCAATAGGAATAATGTTCGCCTTTACTGACTGTTCATTTAAAGAAGCTTGGTCATCCTCTAATAAGCTTAAAAATTCAATTTGGCTCACAATATTAATATCCGGTACCTCGTCCATTCCGTTTGGCATCATGATAACAGTGCTAGGAGATTTGGATTCAGGGCTAGAATTTTTATTTTCTGGTTCTGAATTAGATAGGGTTACAAGATGCTTAGGGATAGGCAATACACTGTTAAAAGGGGTAGGGGAGACTTGAGGTGTCTTAGGTTTTTGATTGCCCTCAAATTCTTTAATGATTGTATTGACTGCTTCTACAGTAAAAGCTTGGCCAAAATATTTTTCTAGATGTAAGGCTAAGTCATATTTCCCTTCATTAAAAGCTTTGGTAAAGGCATCTGAAATATTTTCAATACTTGTGACTGAACTTGCGACTGAAAAATTATGTACGGTTTGGGTTTTATCTTTATGAGACGAAAAACAGGGTAGACATTTAAACATTTTATTCTCCTAAATTATTATTGAGGGTTAGCAAAATTTTGATGTTTATACAACAATTTAATATATTATTTATCTAAGTTTCTTGTATAACATGTTTTTTTGTTTTTGCCAATCCCTATCTTTTTCAGTTTCCCGTTTATCGTATTCTTTTTTACCCTTAGCTAAGCCTATTTCAAATTTAGTAAGCCCTTTTTTCCAATATACGCTTAAAGGAATAAGCGTGTAGCCCTTCCTATCAATGAGTCCCACTAATCGATCTAATTCTCTTCGATGCAATAATAATTTTCTTGAACGGGTAGGATCGGGTTTAATATGGGTAGAAGCTGATAATAAAGGAGTAATATTAGAGCCAATAAGCCAGGCTTCGCCTTTTTTTAGCAAAACATAGCTATCTGCAATTTGTCCTTTGCCTGCTCGTAGACTTTTTACTTCCCAACCTTCTAAAATAATACCTGCTTCAAAACGCTCTTCAATGGTATATTCATAGCGAGCTTTGCGGTTTAATGCAATGGTAGAAGAGCCAGTGGTGTCATTCTTTTTACTCATAAAGGGGATTATACCTTGTTAAACTTAATTTCACAAAAATTGAGGCTTGAAAAATGATTCAGATTAGAAAAGAAGCCCTAGTGCCTTATAAGGCAGAAGAAATGTTTGATTTAGTTAACAATATAAGTGCTTATCCTCATTTCCTTAAATGGTGCCAAAAAGCCCAAGTTTCCTCTCAAAGCGAAGAACTAGTATGTGCAAGCTTATGGGTAGGAAAAGGAAGTTTCCAATATCAATTCTCCACCCAAAATAGGATCCGTAGGCCTGAGCTGATAGAAATGAATTTAATAGATGGCCCTTTTAAACATTTGCAAGGTTTTTGGATTTTCGAAAAATTACAAGATGGTTGCTTAATTAAATTTCAAGTAGATTTTGAATTTTCAAATGCTTTATTAGGTTTTGCTTTTAATTCTTCTATGGATTCTATTACTATGGCCTTAATGCAATCATTTTGTGACCAGGCGAAAAAAATCTATGGATAATTCAAATAATCTAACGATAGAAATTGTATTTTGTGAAAATGATTTAGAAATATTGAAAACCATAAAACTAAAAAATGGTAGCAATGTGGAAGATGCTATAAAAATAAGTGAGATTATGGCCGAGTTTCCTAATGTTTTAGTAAATAAGCAAATTGGGATCTGGGGTAAAAAAGCAGATTTGAAGGCTTTACTAAAAAATAAAGATAGAATAGAAATTTATAGGCCGTTAATAATTGATCCGAAAAAAGCCCGATTGTTACGTGCTAAATCCGAATCTAATTAAATGATTATTAATTAATTTTTTGATAATGAGTTAATTTATCATTGATAAATTCTAGAATATACTGATGTTTGATTAGTGTTTTATGATTTTTATCTTTAAAATCGTAATGATATTCTAGGATTTGCTTATTTCCTCGGCTCGTTGTGGGCTCACCTAATAAATCAATTGCCATTTTTTTATCTAAACCAAGGGGTAAATCTAATTCCATTCCCACAGATATTAATTTATTTTTGTTAAAAATAAAGTTAACATACTTTTTACCATTCAAAAGACCATTTCCATTTATGACTTGAAAATAATAATCTAAACGTTCTGCATTCTCTTCATAATGGAGAGTGGGAGATCCCATTACTTCAATGACTGCATCTTGGCTCATGCCTAATTGAATTTTTGAAAGCATTTCTGTCGTTATTATATTGCCTTGATGAATATCTATACGATGTATTCTTGGCGGGAAATGGCAGGCTGATAAAGAGCCTAGGAATAGAGCAGTAAATAAAGTTAAAATAGAAACAGCAGTAAAACGGTACATTATAAAACCTCGGTTAATCAGTTAATTGACTTTTTATGGTCTTTCCAGTTCTATTGTAGCTAGTTTATTAAAATTGTTAAAGGAATTATAGGTAACTCATGAGCCGTTTTACTTTGAAAAAATTAGGTTTTAAAACCACACTGCCTCGAGTTAAAATTCTGGAGTTATTACAAGCAGCTCCTTCTAAACATTTAAGTGCAGAAGAAATTCATAAATCCTTAAAAGAAATGAAGCATGATGTGGGTCTTGCCACTGTATATAGAGTTTTAACCCAGTTTGTGAATGTTGGACTGGTGATTAGTCACAATTTTGAAGAAGGACATTCTGTATTTGAATTGGATACTGGGAAACATCATGACCACCTTATTTGTGTAAAATGTGGGGAGGTAGAAGAGTTTGTAGATGCGATTATTGAAGCAAGACAAGTGGAGATTACCCGTAATCTTAATTTCAAAACAACCAATCACCATCATTATATATTTGGTTTTTGTAAGAATTGTCATTGAAAAAATAATCCTATTATAACGAATAATTAATTTTTTACATCTTTATAACACTTGAGTATAAGATCTTTAGATATTGGTAATAATTAACCATTTGTTCATTCACTTATTAAAATATAGTTAATTAAAATTTAAATGATCTATTTTAAATGCCTGATCGATGGCCTCTGCTAACGATGAATATTGACTAATCAATTTTCTTATCTTAACTTTTAAATTTGCCCAAAATTTTTCTATGGG
>JAQGOH010000115.1 GCA_028293705.1 Francisellaceae bacterium
CCATAGAAAAATTTTGGGCAAATTTAAAAGTTAAGATAAGAAAATTGATTAGTCAATATTCATCGTTAGCAGAGGCCATCGATCAGGCATTTAAAATAGATCATTTAAATTTTAATTAACTATATCATAAGTATCTTCTAGGTAAGCTATTATTTCTTGGGTAGTTTCATAGGTATTCTGAGTTAAATGGATGAGAATCTCACGGGTTTGAACTTCGCTTAACAGGCTCGTAGAACCACCGCTGGCAATATTCAATTTGACGTCAAATAATCATTTATATGGCGGGTAACCGTGCTTTCATGATTTACGTAAGGCTTTGTTGCAATCATAGGGATTGTCCAATTCTCTGACCGCAATAATATGGCTTTAATTCGGTCTGATTCTTTTACATCGCGGGATTGTTTATGACGCAGTTCCAATGCCGCTTTTTCTTTAGCTGTTAAGTCTAATTTTTCCATGGCGGATATTTTGATCTCATTAATCACGTATTGCAAGCATTTTCATTGATCAGGGGTATATAATAAAACTATGATTAAATTGTAAGAATTATAGATAATTTACGACATAATCCCAATAAATCCTATAATTTTATTGCCAAGCTTAAGGTCTGCGGTCCATAAACTATATCCTAATTGCGCTTGCCATCATGTATATAGTCTCTTTTATGATAAAATAAATTGTTAACGAAATTTATTAATAATTTATTTGAACCTAAGCGTTTTTGCGTATTGTTAAGATCTATAAGCGGCATAAAATAAAATTATAAACATTTTATAGGAGGCACTGTAAATGGATGCATTATTTTTAGATGACGAGCTCATGAGTATTAATGAATTAAATACCCCTTTTGGTTTAAGGTTTTTGGAAACGGCTAAACCAAAAAAAGATAATCCAGAGAAACCAAGTGAATTAACTTCTTATCCTACCGGTACTAATACGCCCGTAGGTCGTGATGTCGATTCATCCTTTGATGGCTAATCATTTGAATTTTTAGCCATTTTGTTAAGGCAAAATGGCTAAATTGAGAAAACAAGAATGATTACTTTGTCAATTATAATGGGGTTATTGCCTCAATATTGATTTATATGTTTTTATAGCAATAGAGAATACTAAAAACACATAAGGTAAGGTTATAAATGGTAGTACTTCTATTAACCCAAGCACAAGACCCCCATACAGAGAAAATTGCTAAAGAAATAAAAAAACTAAAAGGAGAAGTAATAGAATTTAAAAGATATGATAAAGGAAACTTCATAACTTATAAATTTATTAATGGCACTCTGGATGCCTGGGTCAAAACGGATAGTAAGGTTTATTCTCTTAGTAAGGATATACAAAGCATTTTATTTAGGATAAAACCCACTATCCCTGCAGAAGTCTTGGGAGCCGATTCCAATGTAGAAGATAAATTTAAAATGTATGAATGGCGTCATACTTTATTTCCTATTGAAGACTTTATAGCTAAAGATAGATGTATTAATCCAGCCGCTGCTCGCGCCAGGATGAATTATAAGGTAACTCAATTAAAATTAGCTTTAGCCTGTAAACTGTCCATTCCTAATACGGTGATTAGCAATTCTAACCAGGCAATTATTGAAAATTTAGACTCAGCAGATTTAATCTATAAAACGCTTAGCTCCTTTATGACCTTAGAAGAAACCATTTACACCAATAAAATTAGCAAAGAACATATTTTAAAAAACAAGATGCCCATCTTTGTAGCGCCTGGCATCTTTCAAAATTTTATACCAAAAAAACATGAGCTTAGGATCACCCTTGTAGAAAATGAAATCTTTATTGCCAAAATAGATTCTCAAAATTATTTATCTACTACCCTGGATTGGCGCTATGATCAAAACGGATCCATGTTTAGTCCTGGTAAGCTAAATGAGCCTACTACTCTTAAACTGTTTGATTTTCATAAAAAATCTGGTTTAATTTTTGCTGTTTATGATTTTATAGTAGACACAGAGGGTAATGAAATATTTTTAGAATGCAACCCAGCTGGAAAATGGTTATTTCTAGGTAAACGCTTAAGTAATAAAATTAATAAAGCCCTAGCTAAACAATTATTGCGTAAATCTTGAGTGTGGATAAAGTTATGTTAACAAGCTTAAAGAAAAGTTTTTTATACTACAGTTTAGGTATGCTATTCTTATCCTTTGCGCTTATCCAAGATAGCGGTTTAGAAAGAGTTAAGGCTAAGGAAATTCAAAGTTTTTACGCTAAAGTGGTTAAAGTAAATAAAGATATAGCTCATGAGCGCCTAGCCTTTCGTCAACGCAATCCAAAATCAAAGCTTTATGACCAAGGCTTTGTAAAGCAAAAGCTTAAGTTTATGGCAAAAATTGATCAAATGGCCAGAAAGGGCATTTTGGAGTCAGAGGAGCTAAAGGGTATTTTAAAAAATAAGCCTAATTTTTTAAAAGATAATCTTAAAAATTTTAAGTTAGTTTGGGATCCGATTATCACAATAGATCAAGCTAATAGCCAGGCCTTATCCGAATTAATAGATATTTATGGATGGTTTACTATAAGTAAATTTGGCGAAATCGCCTCCCAAGATGCCTGCCTAATTATTCAACATTCCCCGGATATCAATTTACAGCATAAAGCCTTGTTTTTTTTAGAATATTACTTAGATCTTAAAGAAGTTAGTTCTCAGTGTTATGCCTTGCTTTATGATAAATTAAGGACTCATTATAAAGATTTAGGATTTAAACAACGGTATGGAACCCAATTTATCTCAAGCCCAACAGGACAATACAAAATTTTTCCCTTTGATGGCAGCGAGGAAGAACTCGATAAACGAAGAAAAAATTTAAATTTAGAACCCCTTGAACAATACAAAAATCAAATAAATGAGTAATTGCAAATATTATTTAGGTAAATCCGTGAGTATCAATGAACTACTCCTTCTTTAATATTTGCCTAGAGCTTAGGCAATATTTAAAGGAAGTAGTTCATTGATGGGTATTATGAATGGCAACAGATAGGAAAAGTAAAATAACCTTTTTTATACATTCTAAAAATAATCATCTTGTTGACATGACTGGTATGCTGCCAATAAGACTTTATCCTCTATTCATGATGGGATTCCTGTTATTTTCAAGCTAAAGATTATGAGGAATGGCTAAATCCAGAGAACACTGAGATTGAAATCTTAAAACCCGAATTCTGCTTTCAACTTGTATTTGGATCCTAGTTGGCGTAAGTTGGCGCGAGTTTAACAAAACAAAAAATTATATTTTTATATTCCAAATGAGGTTGTTTATACTTCCTGAAGGAGCAATTAATTGCAATTCTTTTAATTTATTTAATTCTCTCTGTAATTTTTTAAGTGATAAAGTTATATTTAAATAATCATTTATTTCTTTAGTACCCTGAGTTCGGGATAAGAGAAGTACCATAAAAAGAATAGTAAGAATTTCCTCCTCACATCTTTAAATCTAAATGATAGTCGTTTTGAACAAATTGCTGTAGCTATTAAAAAGAATAATTACATACAAGAGTTGAAAATAAACCATAATCAAATTGGGGTTAAACATCTACTTCGAAAAGGTATTTGAATATTAAAAATGAAGAAAATTTATTTACAGTATTGACAATAGAGACGATATCTCGTCAACCGTTTGTTATTTAGTTTTTATATGAAAACGGTTTTCTCAATTGACTTGACGCCACCTATTGGTACCTCTTCGAGGCCTAGGTGGCTGCGCGGTCTTGTATCTTAAATTCATCACTTGAAATGTGATTAAATCACTGGGGGGCACCCGAGTGAGGGAGCAAATATGCCGCGTGCGGTCTTTAGGCATTGACCTAGTCGAGTAGATTCTGCAGTTTGCTTCCATTTTTTGTTTATGAGATCGGACGGTATCTTAGGCAGCCGCTTTAAGCAGCATAGCCTGTATTCACAAGACTGATCGAAACAAAGTGCACTCATGTGCATTTTATAAGTTATTAAAAAATAATGAGGCTAAAAATGGTAGAGAAAATATTGGGCATTGACATTGCTAAACTTAAATTTGATGTTGCTTTATTACAGAATAACAAGTATGCCTCTAAAGTCTTTAAGAATAATCCTACAGGATTTGAAGAATTATTTGTTTGGTTAAATGAGAAAGATATTTATTCTCTCCATGCTTGTCTTGAAGCTACCGGTATCTATGGAGAAGGATTGAGCCATTATTTGGCGCATAAAGGGTTTAAGGTGAGTGTTGTCAACCCTGCTCAAATTAAAGGCTTTGCACAAAGCGAGCTTTCTAGGAAAAAAACAGACAACACAGATGCAAAATTGATTGCACGCTATTGTCAAGCAATGAAACCACCTATTTGGCAGCCTCAACCACAACATGTCCGAGAATTACAAGGGTGGGTTAAACGATTAGAAGCTTTGCAGAGTCTGTATCGGGAAGAAAGTAATCGCTTAGAAGTTGCTCAAGCATGTGTAAAACCTTGTATTCGGGAGGCATGTGAATTCTTTTCTAAAAAAATTAAGGAAGTTAAAAATCATATAAGGCAACCTATAGAACTGCATCCAGATTTATGCACCCAAAAGAAACTTTTGGAAACTATTCCCGGGGTTGGTGAGGCAACCATTGCTCAAATGCTAAGTTTTATTGGTACAATCCAAAGGTTTAAGAATGCTAGGCAATTGGTAGCCTTTGTTGGTTTAAACCCTAGGCAACGTGAATCGGGTTCTTCTGTACGAAGCCGCAGCCGATTGTCTAAAACAGGCAGCTTTAGCCTTCGTAAAGCATTATACATGCCTGCAATTTCAGCAAAACAATATAACCCCATTATCAAAGAATTTTGTGTACGGTTACAAAAAGCAGGCAAACCTAAAATGCTCATTATTGGTGCTGCGATGCGAAAATTATTACATCAAATATATGGTGTTTTAAAATCTGGTAAACCTTTTGATGCAAGCTTACAGCTGTTTCATAATTAGATAAAAATAACCGGCAAGGTGAATAAGCCCTGATTTTATTTAAAAAGTATTGACATTAGTGACGGTATCTACTCGGCTTCACCTTCCTTCCTCGCAGCGAGAGAAATTACCTGCCTAAGTTTATGGCTTAGAGGGGTATCTCTAAAAAAATGTTCCTTGATTTTACAAATCTCTGACAGAACAATAGAGACGCATCGTTATAATATTTTAAAAAATTAAATTTAATGAATAAGCAAGAACTTATTGCTTATTTAGAACTTAAAAATATCTTAAAATTATTATTTTCAATTGCTAGTTTACTTGTTTCATAAATTTACAATAAAGCGAGAAAAAACATGTAATTTTTACCAGATGGTTCATTAATATTGGCTTTTTATGCACGAGAAATGATAAATAAGGGTGAGGCGATTTTATTTGCGGGTTTAGGTAATCCTAGTTACCCCACTAATTTGTCGATCTGTGAGACTGCCATTCAAGAAGCAGAACATTTAATACAGACTAATAAAATTTTAAAAAATTTAGATAAAGTTAATAAAAAAGAATTAGCTAGCTATTTTAAAAACCCTTCTCATTCTAACTCAAATGAAACTTTAATTTTCTTAGAGAATAAAATTAAAGAAGACATAAAACAAGGAGAAGCTCAAGGTTGTAAAGAAGCAAGAACTATAATGGCTCAAGGCCTGAATCAATTTTATGGCTGGAATAACAGCACTTTTAAAATAAATGCTTCACACATATTGTTTAATATTGGAGGTGTTGCGGGGCTGCATAATATAGTTAATTAAAATTTAAATGATCTATTTTAAATGCCTGATCGATGGCCTCTGCTAACGATGAATATTGACTAATCAATTTTCTTATCTTAACTTTTAAATTTGCCCAAAATTTTTCTATGGG
>JAQGOH010000120.1 GCA_028293705.1 Francisellaceae bacterium
AGCTTTCCTTGTCATTTTTACTTCCTTTAATTGATTTGTTGCAGAACCAATTATATAGGAACTAGGAATTATTCATAGAAGTTAGAAACTTACCCAGCAATTTTAATTTTTTATGCAACAAGGCCATATAAAATTATTTTATTTGCTAGCTTTTAGTCAAAATTTGAATTTTATCTAAAATTAATGACAATTTCAAATCCTGGACTATGCATTTTGAAGTAGCTTGGGTATAAACTGAGCTTTTTACCTTTCTTTACGTAGGATTCAGCTATTGCTTGAGGCACGGCAGTTTGGCAACTTTGTTCTGGATTGTAAACCTGTGATAAAAAAAATTTAAAAGTATTAACAGGGGAGTAAAATTATCAGAACTAGGGATTTTATAATCAGCAAAACGCTGCTCTAATCTTTTAAGCGTATCACTATCATTCATTAATTATTTTGGCAAATCTATTGGTTTTCTTTCATTAGTAACATTTCAGTTTGATTTGCAGATTGGGGTCACGTATGTTTAAATCTCATCGTGATTCCCCTTTTTGTTAAGGGTATATTTGGTGCATGCACGCTATACAGTTTGGTAGAGAAACTTTCTATAATAAATCTTTATAAGGGTCAATATCATCTAAAGACAATTCGTTTAAGCCAATATTAAAATTATCAGCAAATTGTAGCATTAAATCTACTACTCTATGGTAAGCAAAAGAATATCCTTCATTGAAAACCTGCAAATTCTGTGCCTTTTGATTTTTTTTCGCCTCTAATGCTTCTTCTTTTATTTCTCGACAAAAATCAATCAAATAACATTGATATTTATTGTATTCCTTTTCCATTAATTATGACCTCTTAGTTGATTGTTATTTTGTGGTTCATTTTCAATTGTTCTTTTAATACTTTTTTAGCCATTTCTTTGTAAGCTTGTGCTCTATTAATATCATTTTTTCCAATGATGCAGCATGTTATCTTGTTTAATTTTTTCAAAACTTCCCCATTTAGGCTTTTTTATTTCAGGGTTTTTTATCCACTCTTCATGTTTATCAATTTGTTTTTGAAATTTTTCAACAGATTTTTTAAGCTCTTTCTATATCACCATAATCGGAAGAGGGGAAAAATACTTTTTGAGTCTCTCTACTAAAATTATATCCGTACCTTTGATATCCCATATTTCGCTATCATATATTTCAAATTTTAATTCACATTCGGGGTAATTTTTTTCTTGTTTCAATGCTTTCTGCATTTCTTTCAAATATTTATCCTTATCTTTACAACCATAAAATATAAAAGATGTAACTGTTCTAATTTTTGGTGCTATTTTTTTTAAATATTTCCAATCTATTTCATAATATTTGTCATTGTCACATTGGTCACAAATATTACCCCATATTAAATCTTCCCATATTTCTTTATTATCAACATCATATCCGATAGCTTCTACATCAATAAGAAACCATGAATATCTTTTACCGACCTCGTCACCTATTATTTCCAATATGTCATCTAGTGCTATTTCTTTAAATTCCATTCTTCTTCTCCTATATTACTTAAACGATTTTGGATTCATTAATAATGAATCTTTTAACGTTTCTGGAAGGTTAACTAGAGAATCATCAATAGGTTCCGTTGGGCCTCTTTTTAAGTTCCCCCCCGTTTCATTAGGAATGTACCTATGTTGATGGGGATTAGGATGATCTGATCTGCCGTGATTTGTGCCTTCAATTTCTCTTATTACTTTATTATTTGGGGCAAATTCTCTTGCTTTGGGATATATACCTTGACTACCTTTTCTAGTACCTAATTGAGAATGCCAGGTATTTTCAAACCCAGTATCGGGAATAGGCTCTTTGGTTTTTGGGCATCTTGGCAATTCTCGTTCAGGAAATCCTTTGCCGAAATTTTTTACTTCTTTATCACGTATTTCTATAGTGTTTTCAGGCTTATCATGCTGGAAATTTTTATAAGCTTGGTAAAATTGATAGGCATTTTTCCCTGCCCTAATTGCAGGATTCGCTGCCATAAAGAATAAGCCTGCTTTACCTAATGCTGGAGAATGAATTTTCTGTATCCCTTCACCAAATGCTACGGCCTCTGGTCCAAATATATCCCTATTCTTTTGCTGAAAAGCTAACACTTCAGGACTTCTATCCCCTTTATAAGATTTGTACGCTAATTCCCACCAACCTGGATTTTCTTCTATGCGGGGCGGTTTAGAAGAAGAATTTAAGGCGTGAGTTTCAGGCGGCGTAGTGCTATTAGATTGAGATTTAGGAGCGGTTTGAGTTTCGAGAGTATTTAATTTAACGAGCTTGGAAAAAAGTTCCGGTTCTTGGATTACCTTTGGATTGAGATTATTACTTTGTTTTTGACTATTCATAACAACATTAAGATCTGTAGGGCCAACATTTTTATTCCCTGCTTGCATTCTTTGAGACAGTTTTTGCCAATTACTAGTATTATTGGAAGTATTGAATAAATGAGATTCGGTAAGAAGAACATTTTTATTCCCTTCTTGTATTCTTTGAGACAGCTTTTGCGAATTACTAGTGTGTTGGGCAGCTGTGAATAAATGGGACTCGGCAAGGGGAATATTTTTATTTCCTTCTTGTACTCTTTGGGACAGTTTTTGCCAATTGCTCATAGGCTTAGAGTCACCTGGTAAAGGTTGCTGGGTTGTAGGAATATTCTTATTATTTTGAGATGAGGGTTGTTCTTTTGAACTAAAGGTATCATTACCTTGAAGAGCAGAAGGAAGGAGAACATTTTTATTCCCTTCTTGTATTCTTTGAGACAGCTTTTGCCAATTACTAGTGTGTTGGGAAACATTGGATAAATGCGACTCTGCAAGGGGAATATTTTTATTTCCTTCTTGTACTCTTTGGGACAGTTTTTGCCAATTGCTCATAGGCTTAGACTCACCTAGCAAAGGTTGCTGGGTTGTAAGAATATTCTTATTGTTTTGAGATGACGGTTGTTCTTTTGAACTAAAGGTATCATTATCTTGAGAAGCTGAAGGGTAGTGAGGTTTGCTTAAAATGGGTTCATTATTGATAGAAACTTTTTGTGAAGATGAAATAGGTGTAATTAAAGGATCCATAATAAATTCCTATATAATAAATTTTGAAGTTATTTTTTATATTTTAACAAAGTATGCTTTTAAAGCAACTATAGAAAGATTTTTATTTCATTCAATAATTAAAAACATCATGAAAGAAATTGATAAGGCAGAGGGTAGGGAAGCGATTGCCTAGTCCCATAATGTATGTTGATAAAGATTATCTAGAACATTATGGGATTAAATATTAATTAAAGCTATAGGCTTTAGTGGTGATTTTTTTAGGCACACTTTTATTTTTTAGGACTACATAATCCGGTAAACCATTTACGTAGGGGGGATAAGATTCCCCTTGAATAAGCGGTCTTAAATAGGTTTTACAAGCTTCTGTAATATTGAAACCATCATTTGAAATAAACTCTCTGGGCATTTTGCGTTCAACATTCGCAACTTTTTCTAAAGGTGCTTCACCTATGTGCCAACGATAAGGCGTGTCACTGGTTCTTACAATAATAGGCATAACCGCATTTTTTCCCTGCAAAGCAAATTCAACGGCTGCCTTACCTAAGGCATAAGCCTGTGCCATATCGGTTAAAGAAGCAATGTGGCGTGCAGAACGTTGTAAATAATCGGCTACTGCCCAATGATTTTTATAACCTAATTCTTGTTTGATAAGATTAGCAAGGTATGGGGCTACCCCACCTAATTGAGCATGGCCAAAAGCATCCTGGGTATTGGTTTCGCTTAAAAATTTACCTTCTTTATTTTTTACGCCTTCAGATACAACCACCGTGCAATAACCATATAATTCAACTGAAGTCTTTACTTTTTGATAAAAAGCTTTTTCCTCAAAAGGAATTTCTGGAAATAAAATAATGTGAGGGGATTGATTAGGTTTGTCTGCAGCAAGTCCTGCAGCAGCTGCTATCCAGCCAGCATTTCTACCCATCACTTCTAAAATAAATACTTTAGTAGAAGTAGCACACATCGCGGCTACATCAAGGCCTACTTCACGGGTCGATACGGCAACATATTTTGCAACCGATCCAAAACCTGGACAGCAATCTGTAAAAGGTAAATCATTATCAATGGTTTTAGGAATACCGATACAGGTTAAGGGATATCCTAATTGCTGACCAATTTGAGAAATCTTGAAAGCGGTATCCTGGGAATCATTGCCCCCATTATAAAAAAAATAGCCAATATCATGAGCTTTAAATACTTCTATCAAGCGCTCATATTCAGCTCTGCTTTGATTGATGTCTTTTAATTTATAGCGGCAAGAACCAAATGCCCCACCGGGGGTGTGTTTAAGTGCTGCGATGGCTTCTGTTGATTCTAAAGACGTGTCAATTAGATCTTCAGTAAGAGCCCCAATAATACCATTGCGACCCGCATACACTTTATTGATTAAATCAGGACTAAGTCTAGCTCTTTCTATAACGCCAGCAGCAGAGGCATTAATGACGGATGTAACCCCGCCGGATTGAGCATAAAAAGCATTTTTTACATTCATTTGTTTTATCCTATCGCAAACTGTTATAAAGAGTTTTAAACTAAATTGCACCTTACACTGCAGCCTGTAAGATATCAAGTTTAAACCTCTTTTTATTTAGGAGCTGACTAACTCAATGTTATTAAAATGGATAAAATTTATTTGGCAATTATGTCTTTTAAAACAAAGCCCTGAAAATTTCCCGTATTCACCCAATATCCTATTCGGATTTAATGTTTTATTTGCTTTTTTATTATTAATTATGTTGGGTCACTCGGCTGTGGTAAAAGGGCCTATATTAATTATCTGTATTGCCTTATTTCTTATCGGTTATAATTTATATGTATATTTACCTTGTCGATATTGCAAATATGAAAATCGATTTGTACAAATTGCCAGTAGTTTAATGGCGGTAAGCCTTATGCTCATTTTTTTAAGACTTATTATTTCTCCTATTCTTGTCTATTCCAATTCTAAAGAGTTATTGGGAATGAGCGTAATTATTTTTGAAATATGGTTAATAACCATAAAAACCCATATATTTAAAACAGGATTAGAGTTAACTCAGTATAAGGCTTTTTTGTTATCAATTCTGCCTTATATTTTTATTTTATTATCAAGTTTAATGATGAAGAATTTACAAGGATGACTATGCATATTCATATTTTAGGGATTTGTGGCACCTTTATGGGAGGGATTGCTTTATTAGCAAAGGAATTAGGATTTAAAGTTACAGGATCTGATAAAAATAGTTACCCGCCCATTAGTACGCAATTAAAAGAACAGGGAATTGATATACAATTAGGTTATCAAACTGCTCATTTATTACCAGCCCCTGATGAAATTATTGTAGGAAATGTGATAACCCGCGGGATGGAGTCAATAGAATATGTACTTAATCATCAATTAAATTATATTTCTGGGCCTGAATGGCTTAGAAAAAATGTAGTTTCTAATAGAACAGTCATTGCAATATCTGGGACCCATGGTAAAACCACAACCGCGAGCATGGTTGCTTGGATTTTAGAATATGCCGGTTTAAACCCTGGATTTTTAATTGGGGGTGTTGCTGAAAATCTTAAACTTTCTGCACGGTTAGGGCAGGGAGAGTATTTTATTATCGAAGCAGATGAATATGACAGTGCATTTTTTGATAAACGTTCTAAATTTATTCATTATCATCCAAAAATTTTGGTTATTAATAATTTAGAGTTTGATCATGCTGATATATTTGATTCTGTAAAAGATATTCAAAAACAATTTCATCACCTTATAAAAACGGTTCCGAGTGAAGGGCATATTATTTACCATCAAGGAAGCCCCTTAATTGAAGAAACCCTTCAAAAAGGACTCTGGACTAAAACTCAGACTTTTGCCCAGCAAGGTGCTAACTGGACGATTGGTTCTTTAAAAAAAGAAAATCAATTTACCGTCGATTTTGATGGTGAAACGGTCGGTGAAATTAATTGGTCATTAATTGGTGAACATAATCGGCTAAATGCACTTGCAGCGCTTAGCGCAGTCCAAACGATTGGGATTGAACCTAAACTTGCTATTGCAGCACTTAACCAGTTTAAGGGAGTTAAAAGACGCTTAGAATCAAAGGGGTTTATTCAAGAAGTAGAAATATTTGATGATTTTGCGCATCATCCTACGGCTATTCAGTTAACCTTACAAGCTATGAAAAAACAATTTACTGACAAAAAAACTCGAATAATAGCGGTTATTGATATTCGTTCTAATACTATGCGGGGCGGTTATCATAAAGAAAGCTTACCACGAAGTGTGCAGGCTGCAGATATTGTTTATTTTTTCTATGATGTGGATATGCTCTGGTCGGTGGATGAGCTTTGGCAAACCGTAAATAAATCAGGCGGTATTTATAGTAATCTCGAAGACTTGTTATCTCATTTAAAACAAGTTATCCAACAGCAAGATAAAGTAGTATTTATGAGTAACGGGGCATTGAGTGGTCAAATACTACTTTAATTCCCTTATAATTAAGTCTTAGGGCTATTTATCAATAAAAATTGAGGAATAGTATTCCCATGGGTTTGAATCAAATGAGTTTTATAGCCTTTACTGGTTAAGTCTTTATAAAAATCATGTAATACAATGTCCGATTCTTTATTTTCTCGATAGAGTTTTATTAAAGGAAGAGGTTTTTTTAGGTTCTCTTCTCTTATGAGGCCAAGCCACAATTGGGTATTATCGGCAGTTTGTAAATCAGAATTCCACATTTCTATTAATAGTCTAGAATTAGGAGCTTTTTCAGGGGTTTCTTTAACTGCAATTAAAACCGGTAATCTATCCCGATGAAATTCTGGAATAGGGGCAAGCTCAAGGGACGGGTTACTATCTAACATTTGAAAAGCAGCTGTCCAACTGAATGAAGGTAATAGAGTCCATCCTTCATTTACTAAATGTTTTTTAATGTCAGAAAGGTTGCCTAACCATTGCAGATTTAATACACAGGCCTTTTTCTTAAGAGCACCATGACGGCATATTAATAAAGAAGCCTCTTCCCCATCCCACCATTGGTTAAAATGTAAACGCTCTATAGGCCAACTTCTAACTTCATTGTTAGCGAATTTGGGATAAGCATGATACATAAATAAGCTATAACAAATGGTTATACCCACTAAAAAAGGGTTTAATAATAATTTAACTGGTAAATTTTGAATTACAAAATTTCTATAAAGAATAAACCCTAAACTTGCAAAAAAAGTCCCTAAAGCAAATCCTCCAAGGATATCGGTAAACCAATGCATATCTAAATACATTCTTGAAAACCCAATCACAATAATGAAAGGAATCGTAAAATACCAAAGATAATGTCGCCAAGGTTTATCTTTAAATTCATGATTAATTAATAAAGTAAATAATCCTAACACCACAGTTACACCCAATACATGTAAGCTGGGATAAGAAAAGTTATGTAAATGTTCTACATCATCTGGGCGTCCATTTTTAATTAAAAATTTTATATAATTGCCAGTCATTAAACTGGTTACAATAGTAACTGTCCAACATAAGGCCGCCCGGTAATGCCGTTTGAATGTCCAATAAATTCCAATCAGTATTGAAGTTGGGATCAATACATTAGGATCTGCCATGCTCGTTAAGATATTAAAATCGTGTATAAATTTTGAATGATAAAGCGCTTTTAATACTTGGTGAATAGGTAAATTCCATTCAAAAATACCGGTTTTATATCTCACTTGATAAGTATTTATTATAAATGCCACAAAACTTAAGATTGCAATCAGAATTAACCCAAATTGGTGAGTTTGTGTTTGTTTATTGAGTAAAATACTAGCAAGAAATTGAGTGTTAGGTTTAGAGCGAAGTTTATTCCAAGCTAGGTCTAATTGTTTTTCAATAATGCTTGCTGTTTTACTAATTAGTTTAAATAAAAAGGTATATATGATCCAAAGCAATAAAATGCTTATAACAATCAATAACCCAATTTTACTAGCGGTTTCTTTAGATAAATTTCCTAAAGAGGCCCCAATTAAAATACCGGGTAAACTGTAAAGGGGTGCCCATACTATCGCCGAAAAAACATTAAAAAATAAGAATTGTCGTGGTCCCATGTTCATCATGCCAGCTATCACTGGAATCATTGGACGAACAGGACCTACAAATCGACCAAATACAATACTTTTACCACCGTGTTTACTAAAAAATACCTTGCCTCGTGCAAGCCAATCCGGAAATTGTTTAAATGGCCAAAAATCTAATAAGTGTTCTTTATAATGATGACCTAAATAATAACTAATACCATCACCAGCGATAGCGCCTAAAATAGCCCACAGAAGGGTAAGGCCAAAAGGTAGAACCCCTGAACCCATCATGGCTCCTATAGCTGTCATTAAAGCAACACCTGGAATAATAAGTCCAATTACAGCTAAGGATTCAGATAAAGAAATTAAAAAAACAATGACCCCAGACCAAGTTGGGTTAACTCTAATCCATTCTAAACAGGGTTGGACGTATTCTTGTATCATAGATAAAGCCTAAAGTTGTATAAGGAAGCAATTGATGTAAGGTCTAATTGTATTGTAGGGATAGAATAGGGGTTATTCAAGGTCGATATCTTAAGTTGAGCAAATTCTTAATGCAATATAACATTCGGCAGTCAGTTTGTAATATCAGAAAAACATATATGTTTGATAGCTAAGTTGTATTTATGCCTTCTATAATTCGCTTAATAACTGTAAATGTCTACTCCTAGACATAACCTTTATTAAAAATGTTGCGACGAAACTATTTCGCGACTATATCCCAAGAAATAATAGTAAAATACTTAGGATGGAGTATATCGATTGAATGCAGGCTAAATTATTAAAATTTACCTTATTCATGTTAGGGATTATTGAATAATACCTTATTGGGACCTCTTTATTATAATTAAGTAAAGTTTTTAAACCCAATATATCTTTATTAAGCGGTGCTTAGCCATTCTTCATCTTCATACATAAAATTACCCAAGTTAGAGAAATTGTTCTAGCTAATACCATTAAGCTATATTCCCACAATTAAAAGCTCCGCCATAAAATATAGGTTACACTCTGAAAAATAAGCCTGGGTTTATCAATGCTTTTTACGATTTAATTATTTGTTTTTCCCTATCATCTTCAGCAAATGAAATAAAGAGACATTAAGGTAAAATAGCCTGTAACCTAAAAAGTGTATTTACCCCTATTTATTTAATCCCCAATTCAAATATGAAGTGCAATTTAGAAACGTGTAGTTATGCATTCATGGCATAGCGGCTATCAAAGCGAAGTTAAAGTGAAGGATCAAGGGCTAGTGGTAAGCGTAGCGCACAATGCAAAG
>JAQGOH010000010.1 GCA_028293705.1 Francisellaceae bacterium
CGGCATCTTCATTAAAGTCATACCGGGCGCCCGCATATTCAATATTGTTACAATGACATTGATAGCACCCATAATGGATGAGATACCCATCAGATGGATCGCAAAAATAAAGTAATCAGTGCTATCAGGCCCAAAGGTGGTTGATAAAGGGGCGTAGAAAGTCCAACCAAAATTTGGTGCCCCCCCTTCCATCAATAGGGTACTACTTAACATTGTAAAAGCAAAAGGTAAGATCCAAAATGACCAATTATTCATGCGCGGTAAAGCCATATCGGGCGCGCCAATCATAATAGGAATCATCCAATTCGCAAGTCCTACGAAAGCTGGCATTACTGCACCAAAAACCATTATTAAGCCATGCAAAGTAGTTAATTGATTATAAAAATTAGGATCCATTAATTGTAGGCCGGGTTTAAATAATTCAGCCCGCATACACATGGCGAGGCTGCCACCGAATAAAAACATGATAAGACTAAACCAAAGGTAGAGTGTTCCAATATCTTTATGGTTGGTGGTAAGAAGCCATCGACTTAAGCCTTTACTCGGGCCATGAGAATGTTCGGCATGTAAACCCTCTTCTGCTTTGAAACTCGATGTTACTTTATCCATCTTATCTGCCCTTTTATTCTAAATATTAATAACTATGAAACTTTTTGCTTTTCTAAAGCCTGCTTAACCCAAGCTTGATAATCTTCAAAGCTTTTAACTTCGACTACAATCGGCATAAAACCATGGTTTACCCCACATAATTCTGCACATTGTCCTCTATAAGTCCCTATGGTATGGATAGTAGCCCAGGTCTCATTAATATAACCTGGGATAGCGTCTTTTTTAACGCCTAATTTAGGTACCCACCAGGAATGAATAACATCGTTTGAAGTGGTTATAAATCGAATTTTTTTATTAACGGGTAAAACGAGGGGATTATCTACTTCTCGTAAATAATGAGGATTTTTAATGTCAAGATTATGGATTTGTTCTGAAGGGGTTGCAAGATTACTGACTATTTTTAATCCTGAATCAAAATATTCATATTCCCAATGCCATTGATATCCGGTAATTTTAACAGTCAGATCGAAATTTTTGGTATCGTCCATTTTTATTAGAACAAGACTCGCTGGAATAGCCATTAATATCAAAAGAATAAAGGGCACAATAGTCCACAGGATTTCAACTAAAGTACTTTCATGAAAATGAGCAGGAACCGGGTGTCGTGATTTACGATGATAAATAATAGAATAAAACATGACGCAAAATACAGACAAACCAATGGTGACACATATCCAAAAAATGGTCATATGAAGATCATAAATATTTTGGCTGATAGGGGTGACACCGGGGCGCATATTAAGTCTAAAATCAGCCCAAACATTTGAACTTAAGCCAAAAAAAATACTTAGTAGAAAGAAGAGTGGACGAATTAGGGACATGCCGTATTTCTCCATAGACTTAAGGGGGTCAGATTATAAAAGATAACTTATTTGAACTCTTATTGGGCTATTATGTCAAATAACTTTTTTACAAGAAATGGAATATCGTTGATTATTATCTAAGCAAAAAGCAGTCATTTCAGCCCCCCAACTACATCCTGTATCCAAGGCCTGAATATGAGAATGAGGGCATTCTCCTTTAAGGCTCGCCCAGTGTCCAAACAGAATCCTCATTTTTTTAAGATTTTCATTAAGCAAGTCAAACCACGGAAATAAATTAGGAGGTGATGGATAAGCTTTTCCTTTCACCTCTAAATTTAATTCGCCTTTAAAACTACAAAATCTCATGCGAGTGAAATAATTGGCAATTATCCTTAACCTATCCCAACCTTGTAAATTTTGATCCCAAAGATTAGGAAAATTACCATACATATTGCTTAGAAACAGAAAATAATCATCACTTTGTAGGGCTGATTCTAATTCTCGGGCACAATTTAATAACAAATCTAAACCCCATTGAGGAGGAATGCCGGCATGAACTAGAAGAGCATCCGACAAATGATCATAATGAACTACTGGCCTAAATCTTAACCAGTGTAATAAATCGTCTCTATCGGGCGCATTAAGCACATCTTCAAAAGTAAAATCCTGCGTATTATAAGCTATAGCACCAAAACCCACCGCTAATAATGCCAAATCATGATTTCCTAATACGCTTATGGCTCTAACCCCTAATTGCTTAATAAATCTCAATGTTTCAAGGGAATTAGGACCTCGATTAACAAGATCCCCGGTAAACCATAAATAATCATGCTTTTCATTAAATTGAATATGGTCTAGTAATTCCATTAAAGGTTTAAAGTAACCTTGGATATCACCGATGACATAGGTGCTCATCTATTTTAATGACAACCAGAGCATTTGGGTTTTGATGAAGCAATATTTTTATTGACTTCAGCAAACCATTTATCTAATAAGGTTTTTAAAGTTTCAGGATAACATTGATATAACTGCTCGGTGCAAAATCCAACAAAATGGGCCCGATGTGCCGCGTCTAATTGATAAAGATTATTGCTATTTAGCTTTTTATCCATTTCATTTAAAAACGTTTCACATACTTTTTTACTGATACAAGGTGGAAGATTATTTTGAGCTTGTATTTCTTCTGCATCAAGGGGATGCTCTTTTTTATAAGCCAAATATTTTTCAAACAGAATTTCTTTGTCTTCTTGGGCTAAATTTTCAAATACAACCGCACAAAAAAAAGCTCCTGTATTGAGATCAATAGTTGCCCCTAATTTTTCAGCAATTTTTTGTCCGGCTCTTTTAGCGTAACAAGGAGGAGGGAGGGGGATTAAAGTAGATTGGGCTTGGGATTCTTTAGAAAATTTCAACATTCGACACTCCATTTAAAATTACCCTTTTAGAGTAGGAATGGTAGCATAATTTAAACCAGAAAATAATCAGATTTTTAAATACAAAAATTTGCAATTCTAACAAATTCTTCAACACTCAAATTTTCTGGACGGGCAGTAGGTGATAGGTTTAAACACTTAAAATCATCTGCTTTTAAGTAAGAATGTAAACTTTTTTGTAAGGTTTTACGCCGATGGTTAAAAGCTTCTCTTACAATACTCTCAAATAGATCAAAGTTTTGTGCTTTAAATGGTAATTTTTTATGAGGGATTATTTGGACAAAACTCGAATAAACCTTAGGAGCTGGTTTAAAAGCATGGGGAGGAATTTCCAACAAGGCTTGTGCCTTACAAAAATATTGTAACATGACTGAAAGCCTTCCATAGATTTTATTATTAGGCAGAGATATCATTCTATCGACGACTTCCTTTTGCAACATAAAATTCATATCTTGAATAATGGGGGCAAAATTTAATAAATGAAAAATGAGAGGGGTTGAAATATTATAAGGAAGATTTCCGACAATACGTAAGGGTTTACCAGTTTGATAAATCGAGTTAAAATCAAAACTTAGGGCATCCATTTCAAAAATAGTTAAGGATTGTTTATTAGGAATAGTTTTAATTAAAAATGCAATCAAATCTCTGTCAATTTCTATAGCATATAAATGCTCAATTTGCTCTAACATTGAAAAAGTAAGAGCCCCTAATCCTGGCCCAATTTCTATAATTTTATCATCTTTATTTATATTAATTACATTAATAAGTTGGTTAATAATGAATTTATCTTGTAAAAAATTTTGACCAAAACGTTTTCGAGCAATATGTTTCATTTAAATAAATATTTCAATATGAGCTTGATCACGAAGACGCTTAACCCAATCAGCATGTTTAGATTCCATTTTTTGTTTATATATCATCTCCATCGCTTTATCACGGCTAGCTTGAACGATAGCTTTATTGGTTTGGCGTTTAGCGATTAATTTAATAATATGAAATCCATTACTACTCTGAATAGGGCCCGCTACTTCGTTAACATTAAGTGAATGTAGATAAGGTACAAATAGACTAGGAACTTCTCCTATTTTTCGCCAACCTAAATCGCCGCCTGATAAAGCTTGTTGGCCTTTTGAATGTTTTACAGCTTGCTTTTTAAAATCAGCTCCATTTTTTAAATCTTTAACTAAGGCTAAGGCTTCTTGCTTAATCCCGTCTACTTGAGAGGTAGAGCTTGTGTCATTCACTGGAATAAGAATATGAGCTAGGTGATATTCGATACCTTCTTTATCTTGACCTTGGGGAGATTTTAAAAAATTATCGATATCAGTTTGACTTACTGAGATTTCATTCGATAATTCTTTTTGATGAATTTTGCTCATCAGTAATTCATTGCGGATATTAATTTTGAATTTTTCGAAAGGCATTCCTTTTTTTGAAAAATCTCGGCTTAATTCTGCAACCGTTAAGCCTCGTTCCTTAGCAATTTCTGCTATAACCTTATTAACACTATTATCATCAACTGTAATTTTAAAATGTTTAGCTTCTTGGATTTGTAATTGTTCAGTGATCATTTTATCCAAAACTTGTTTTTTAAAAGCTGGGTTTTTGATTTGGTCCGGATCGAAATTAAAATGATCAATAATTAATTTAAGTTCGGTATCAAATTCTGATTGGGTAATAATATCATTATTGATAATTGCTACAATTTTATTTTGAAGGGTTGCATAACTAACACTTGAAAAAGAAAGAGTTAGTATTAAAAAAAGCCTGTTGAAAAAAAATTTGGGATTTAATTTAATCATCTTAATACCTATTTAAAATTACTTTTATTTATGGAGCTCATAATATAATAAAGTAAGTATCATAACAGAACGCGCTTTAATTTCAAAAGTTTTCCTTGGAAGGGCTATAGCCTGTTATAGCCTGACTTAGGGAATCTTTTAAATGATTATGCCCGATGTTAGTCAAACCCTTAAATACTACCTGCACCATCACTCGTGTATCATAATGTTTTTTATACTTATCACTGGTATTTAGCGGTAAAAGGGTTCGTAGAGCGACAAGGCGCATACCAGTGCAACAACTTTCTTGTTCTATACCAATTAAAGTATTGCTGAAAGAATGACGTGTAGCATCATAATGAATTTTACCTAAAATTCTCCATTTGGGATGTAACTGTATAGCACTTGATAAATACCACTGTTTTAGAGGTTGATATCTGTCAGTTGGAGAACTTATAATTGCAGAGTTCGGAACATTTATATTACTCAAATCATGTTTGAGATATTGATATCCTACATTTACCACATTATAGCTAGTGGGTTGATATTGTACCGATAAAGAATATTTTTCAAATTTTTTCATATGAGAATTGGTTTCAAGGCCTATAGAAGCTAGCCAAGGGGAAAATTTATAAGTACCCTTAATCGCAAAATTAGACCGTTTTTTATTCTCCACCGGTAATTCTTCATTTAAACAAAAAGGATTGATAGTGGGATTACAACTACTTACTTTTCTTTCTTTCAAATAAAAGATTTGCCCTGCTTCTACTCTTAATCGTTCTAGGCCTTCCGGGCTTAATAATCGACTTGACATCCCTAGTGTGATTTGCTTAGCATCTCCGACTCTATCTAAACCGCTAAATCGGTTATCACGATAAAGTTGATTAAAATCAAATGCACTTATGCCGGTATCAAAACTCGGTAAATCGTTTTGATTTTTGTAGGGAACATATAAATAATAAAGCCTAGGTTCTAAGGTTTGCACAAAAGATTTTTTATTTAAATGGATATTCTTTTCAAAGATAAGTCCTGAATCAATTTCAAACATGGGTATACTTAGGTGGCCCTGCCCTTTAATTTGATGGGTTTGGTCAAGATAACTTAACTTAGTATCATACAATAAAGTATTTAACTGAAGTTTAGGTTTAAAAAACCACCCCGGATGTATCATCGGCAAACTAATACTTGGGCGCATTTGATATCTTTTTCCCACCGTAAAAGAAGCGTTGGTAATGGGGTCTTTTTTATGAGAAAAGAAACTATATTCAAAGGGTAATGAAAAATTTAAACCCAGCGGTAAATTAGGGTAATCTCCATTAATAGTAATTTGAGGAAGTCTTCGATAAAGGTCTTGGGTATCGATACCTTTAAAAGGATGTAAAACTTGATATTGTTGTAGCTTGGTGGAAATTTGCCAATTATTATTGAACGCATTTAATGCAGCTTCTTGTAATAATTGATAAGTAGTTATATTTCCAAAGTTTGGGTCTAAATCCAAAAAATAATTATCATCACCAACTTTTGTATAATCAATGGATTGTTTAAGATGTGGGGATATTTGCAGCTTATGTTTTAAGGATAGCAAATATCGATTGGTTTGGCGTAAGCCTTTTATTTTGGGATTAGAATCATTTAGGTTGGGATGATTATATTTAAAGTTTTTTATAAATTTTTGGTAAGCCCTATCCTGTGGTAAGAAATTAAAATTCAATTCTGAATAGCTTTTAGGAGTAAGATGTCGCGCGAATGTAGCTAATTGTATTCCTCTTTTACTAATGAGGGTAGGGCTTAATACTAAATCATAATTAGGGGCTAGATTCCAATAAAAAGGAATGCTTAATTTATAACCAGAATGACTATCAAATCCAGGCTCAGGATTTAAAAACCCGGTTTGTCTTCTTGCATCGATAGGGAAATCTAGGTAAGGGGAATAAAAAACAGGTATGGATTTGAAATATAAAAAAGCATTTTTTGCTCTACCGCGTCCCTTGGTTTTATCCAGTCTTAATTTTTTGGCTTTTAACATCCAAGTGTCATTATGAGGCGCACAACTAGTATATGAGGCATTTTGCATATCGGCCTTTTGGGTACCTTCCTTATCAAAGAAGATAATATCTTTCGCTTCTCCCCGAGCATGATTTGGATAATAATGATAAATAACATGGTCTAAAGATTTATAGTTAAGAGCACGATTAATTTCGCCTTTGTCGGCTTTAATAAGCCAATCAGCTTCAACTATAGTAATATTCCCAAGAGCGTGAATAGTAGAAATCTTATTGGTATATGAATCCCTAACAATATCAATGGTATCTGAATAAAGTTGCTTGCTAGCTTCTTGAATAAGTACATTGCCTGATAACTTTGAATTTCCGTTGGCTGAAAATTGAGCTTTATCAGAATGGATAGTAAGGGGGTATTCTTCTGAGTTTTTTGTTAAAGTAGGTAATTGTGGGGGTTGGTAGTATCCATGACAAAGATTGTGGGGCTCATAACTTTCTACCCAGTCATTAAACTGACCACTTGAAGAGTAACAGTAAGGAGTTATAAAACAACCACTGGCTAGGGTAATAAATTTTAAAAACTTTAAACGCAACTTTTTATTCCGGAAATATTTAGTTTCTGCAATTTAAGGTCCTTCGTCAATATAGGGAAAATTTTTAATGATTAATCAGGAGCTAAATATTCAAAAATGGTTAGCTATTTGTTTTCCAGAACAACCAGTTGAAAGACTTAAAATAACTGGGGATGCTAGTTTTAGACAGTATGAACGAATCAAATGTCAGGGCCACCATTATATTCTATTAATCGATCATAATCGTTCTGATTTAGAAAAATTTCTAAAAATAGCAAAATGCTTAATAAACAACCATTTTCATGTGCCTGAAATTTTACATCAAAATTTATCATTAGGATTAGTAATATTAAGCGATTTGGGATCGGTTCATTATCTAGATACCTTAACCTCAGATAATAAAGAAAAATTATATAAAGATGCTTTCCAGGTGATTAGTAAGTTTAAATATATAAAAAGTACTGATGTTAAGGGCAGCTTACCTACATTTAATAAATTTTTTATTTACGAACAACTTCAATTATTTAAAACCTGGTACTTGGAAAAATATTTAGGCTTAATGTTAGACCAAAAGTCTCTTGAGAAAATTGATGAAGTCTTTCATGAATTAATTAATAATTTAGATTCATTACCTAGCGTATTTACTCATATGGACTTTCATTCTCGAAATTTAATGGTCACAGAAAACAATAATCCCGGGATCCTCGATTTTCAAGATGCGATGTATGCTCCGTATGTTTATGATCTGGTTTCCTTATTGAAAGATTGTTATATAAAATGGGATAGGAAAGAGATTTTATATTTATTGGAAATTTTTTATAAAGATTACTTATTTACTGAAAAAAACAAGCCCCTTACTTTTGAAAAAATGGTAGAGCATTTTGATTTAGTCGGAGCACAAAGACATTTAAAAGTATTAGGAGTTTTTTCACGGTTGCATTTTCGTGATAATAAATCAACTTATCTCAATGATATCCCTCGGGTAAAAGATTATTTATTAGAAGTTTGCGAATTATACCCACAACTTAGTAATTTAATCCCTTTTTTACAAAGCAACCGGATTAGTAAATGAAAGCGATGATCTTAGCAGCGGGTCGGGGTGAAAGACTTAAACCCTTAACCAATACGATTCCTAAGCCCTTAATCGAAATTAATAATAAAGCGTTAATTATTTATCATATTGAGGCTTTGCAAAAAATAGGGGTCAGAGATATTATCATTAATATAAGTTATTTAGCCCAAACGATAAAAACAAGCTTAGGTTCTGGCAAGCGATGGGGAGTAAATATTCATTATTCTTATGAAGAAATGCCTCTCGGATGGGGGGGAGGAGTTTATCAAGCTTTAAAATTATTAGGGAAGACGCCATTTTTAGTAATAAGCGCTGATATTTTTACCGATTATTCTTATGAAAAATTAGCCTTATCAAACTTTCAATTAGCACATTTGGTGTTAGTAGATAATCCTTCTTATCATCCCAAGGGCGATTTTTCTATAGTGGAGGGGAAAATACAATTGGAAGGAGAAAAAAAATATAATTTTGCAGGCTTTGGTATTTATCATCCCGATTTATTTATAGGAGTGAAGGCCGGGTTTAATAATTTTTTAGATGTGGTGTCTAAAGCTATAACTGAGAAGAAAGTTACCGGAGAATATTACAAAGGAAGCTGGATAAATATAGGTACAATAGAAGAGTTAAACTTAGCAAAAAAGAAAGCAAACCTTATGGAAGATAAAAAATGTTTTTAGGCAAATTATTAGGTTTTATGGTTGGTAGTAGTTGGTTTGGCTTAATAGGCGGACTAATAGGCTTATGGTTTGGTCATCAAATTGATAAAACCTTTAAATCCGGCGTATATAATGCAACTCAAGGGCGCTCAGCTTCTATTCAGCAGACTTTTTTTAAGGCTACTTTCTCCATTATGGGACATTTAGCTAAAGCAGATGGACATGTCAGTGAAAATGAAATAAAAGTAGCTAGACAAAGTATGCGTCGGTTAGGACTGACTGAAACTTTAAAAAAAGAAGCCATTCGACTTTTTAATGAAGGGAAATCCTATGGCTTTAATTTGAATTCAGCTTTAGATAATCTATTAAAAGAATGCCGGTACCATAAAGATTTATTGAATTTTTTTATTGAAATGCAATTAGAAGCGGCTTTAGCTGATGGTTCCTTAGGACCCCAAACTAGAAAAATCCTATTGCAAATCTGTGAAAGATTAGGTTATTCCCAAAGAGAATTTGAGATACTTCTAGCTCGCTATAGAGCAAGCCAAGCATTTCATGAACATTTTCAAAACTTTCAAGAAAACTTTAATCAATATAATAAACAGTCTCACCAGGGTTATTACCAACAGCATAATCAATCAAGAACCTATAACAGTAATCAGACTTCCCTTACAGAAGCTTATGGAGTATTAGGGGTTAAACCGAGTGATCCAGAACCAGTTATCAAAAAAGCATACCGTCGTTTAGTTAATCAACACCATCCTGATAAATTAGCTTCTAAAGGTTTACCGCTTGAAATGATGAAGGTGGCAGAAAGAAAAACCCAACAAATAATAACGGCCTATGAAGTTATTTGTAAATCAAGGGGTTTTTAAATTAATAATGGAGCTTTTATAAATGGATGTTGCAGCTTGTACAAAAATTATTGGTTTAAACACCCTCTCAAATATTATTAATACTTTTGCTTGTGATATAAAAAACCTTATCATACCTCGCAGAAAGCTGTGTAAAAGTATTACCCGATTAAGCCTTGCTTCTCTAGGACTTATTGCAGGATGTATATTACCGTATGGTATTTTACCCAGTTATGGTGCTTGGTTGGAAAGCATGGTATCAGGCGTGCTAAACCCAATAGTTGGAGTTGAAGCGGGTTATCATTTAGAAGTGTTATATAAAATTTTAACTATTTTTGCCAGTGCTACTTTAAGTACCCGATTTTCACAACTATCTTGCCAATTTATCATCAAAAAATATACTAATCAACAACAATCCTGTATCAGTTCTGAGATTCAGGATAGATTAATCTGCACCAATAGTGATCATATTTTTTCAAAAGATAGGATTGAAAAAATATTAGAATTAAATAAAGACGATAGCCAATTTGTAAATAACACGACAAATTTAAATAAAAATAAAATTAGAAAAATTCTTAGTTTTTTTATTAATCAAA
>JAQGOH010000021.1 GCA_028293705.1 Francisellaceae bacterium
TTGGTATAATCCACTGTTTAAAGGTCTCCCCGCCCCTGCTCGTACTCCACCATGGTTTTTTATAGACACTTGCAACCTCACTTGTTTTTTGTTACAATTATCATTTGAGTGTGACACAAAAATAATAATTTGCCAATATCTGGAGAAAATATGGCTGAAATCATTATTCTTGGCAAAGCACTTATATTGCCTTCTAAATCTCCTCATTTATTTAGACAGGAAATCAAAGCGCTTCAGGAAAAAATTAAAGATTTAGAATTAGCGCTTGCAGAAAAAAGCTCTTACCAAAGATTAGCCTGTCAGTTATCTCATCATTTAGAAATGACTGCAGATGTTAAATAAGTTGCTAAAAAAGTTTGTCCAAACTAATAAACTTGACTCAAGTTTGCTTATTCAGTATCTTTTTTAAGTGGGTGCCAGCAATTAAAGCAGATGGTACCCACACTGCTATAATCCTTAAAATTCAACCATTCTACTTGATAATAAAATTTAACCCTGTTTTAAATCAGCCTGGGTAAAAATGAATTATTAGGATACGAAAATGATAGGACGAATTAAGTGGTTTAAAAGGAGATATGGTTTTGTAACCTCACCGGAATTAAAAGAAGATGCAATAGTCCATTTTTCTAACATTAATATGGAAGCTTACAAAGTGGTCAAGGCTTAAGCAACTGGTAGGATTTGAGCTAAAAGCCAAGGCCCTAATGGATTAATCGCTAGCAATGTTTCCCTGCTTAAAGAAACAGATAATCCCTCTTTGATTAAATAAACCACCATTAAGATTAATGGGCGAAAATTTAAATAATTATTAATTTTCTATCGGCTGAATGCAGTCTAAATTATTAAAATTTACCTTATTCATCTTAGGGGTTACTGGATAGTGCTTTAATAAAACTTCTTTATTAGAATTCACTAAGGCCTTTAAAGCCTCTATATCTTTATTTGACGTGCTTAACCATTCCTCATAATCCTTAGGTTTAAGAATATTGGGCATCCTATCATGCACGGACGTCACATACTGATTAGCTTCCCGGGTCACAATAGCACAGCTAACCACCTGATTATCTCCCTTTTCCCAAAGCTCCCAAATTCCTGCCATTGCAAAAGGTTTTTTATTAGGTAATTGAAAATAAAAGGGATATTTTTTACCATTTTTTGGCACCCATTCATAATATCCATCAGCAATGATTAGGCATCTTCTGTTTTTAAAAGGATTTTTAAAGGAAGGTTTACTCTCAATGGTTTCTATCCGAGCGTTATTTAACATGGATTTAAAGTTTTCTTCATTGGCCCAAGCTGGGATTAACCCCCAGCGCATGGTTTTAAAGGCCCTCTTTTGGTCCGGTGATTCAATAATAACCGCAATGGATTGGCTAGGGGCTACATTATAGGAAGGTTCAATGTCGAGCTCTAAAGACGAGTCAAGCTTAAATGCTTTAGTAATAATTTCTTTAGCTGAATATACTGCAAATCTTCCACACAAATTGAGTCCCCTTTTAAATCCAGATAATAATATATCTCTATAATGTCGCTTTATAATAGACTAGAACAAATTTTGGTTTTTTGCTTGGTATTGGCATAATGATTATTTTTCAAAAAGTTTAATCCCCTTGTAAATTAGGAAGATAAATGGGTAAAACCACCAAAAAGTCTTATTGCAAACTTACCGAGAACTATGGGTAGGTGCTGAAATTATTCAAGTAGGTAACTAGCGTAGATTGTATTTAATAATTAAGCTCTCTAAAATATGCCTGATATTATCAAGAGCTTTAAAATGATTAGCTTCGCTTTTAATATCAAACAGTGCAACATGATATCTTACTAGATACTGTGCGGGTAATAAATTATTCAACTAATAGTTCAGTAAATCCTATTTAAATCATTAACAAAGTTAGGGGTAATCTCCCGTTTTTTCTAACCTTATTTAGCAAATAATTATTGAGAAAAATTTTTTAATATTATATTATCAAGTTACCTAATTATAATTATTGGAAAAGACATGCCTTACTCTATCAATCCAGCCACTTGGTACCCTAAAGCTCAAGAATTAAAAGTCTTAATGTTAGGCATTAATGCACGAAATGGGTCAGTTAATTGTGGACGAGTAGCGCTTCGCTTAGATGAGCATTTGCGTGCCAGTCGTAATTTAGGATTACCCCCTGTTGCGACTCAAAGTGCAGGTATGTACACCTTACCCCTATTTAAAGAATGTCAGGATGGACAAAAAACTAAATTAAGAATCACCCGCTCCCATACTCAACATGAAGGGCTACTAGAGCGTTGTCTATTTCCTACTAACCCTAGTAGTGAAAGAATTGATGTCACCCAAGATAAAGAGATTATTGAAATAGATTTTGATATTGATATCTCTAAACAAAATAATCCCTCTCAAATCAAACTGCTTGCCTCGAATGCCAAAGATATAATTGAAGCCTTACAGCTTTTACCCAAAGGAATAGACTCTAATACCGCCTTTGGCTTTGTATTTTATACCTACAAGGATAAACCCCTAGGGCACATTACTAATTTTTTGGTCGATGAGCATAATCAAGTATTTTTCTTAGATGCCCAAGGCAAATCAGAGACCTGGGTTAGTGCCAATCCTGCAGCAGGATACCGTGAGGAATTATTTTATCTTCAATCTATTCCAGGGGCAGGTTTAAAACCCTTAATTAAAAAAGAATCCATTAAAACCGAGGATATTTCCTCTCCCACTCTTTACTTGGAGCACTTGATGTTAATTCAAGAATTAATGAAGCTTTTACATAATAATGACTTGGATAAAGCGCAAGGTTTTCTAAATCATCATCTGGAACTATTGAATAATCCTGAGTTTATAAGGGATTGTCTACCAACAATCCTTATCAAAAAATTATTTATTAGAAACCCTAAATTTATAGCTCAACTATCCAAAGAAGCACTCAATACCGTATTTACAAGCGGGGACTACAAAGGGGAATCTGCCTTGTTGTGGTTAACAGCTACCACTGAAGGTCGAGCACTACTTAGTAAACCTGAACTTATCAATAAAATAGAAACTCAAGCCTTAAATGCGGTTATTCCTGAAGGCCTCAGTAAAGGGCAATCTGCTTTATTTTGGTTGGCAAATTCCTTGGAAGGTCGAGCACTACTAAGTAAACCTGAACTAATCAATAAAATAGAAGCTCAGGCCTTAAATGCAGTTATTGCTGAAGGCCCCAGTAAAGGGCAATCTGCTTTATTAGGGTTGGCAGGTAACACTGATGGGCGAGCACTACTAAGTAAACCTGAAATTATCAATAAAATAGAAACTCAAGCCTTAAATGCGGTTATTCCTGAAGGGCCACTAAAAGGGGAATCTGCTTTATTTTGGTTAGCAGGTAAACCTGAAGGTCGAGCCCTCCTTAGTAAACCTGAAATTATCAATAAAATAGAAGCTGATGCCTTAAATGCGGTAATTGTAGAAGGACCAGGAAAAGGGCAATCCGCTTTAATTTGGTTGGCAGCTAACCCTCAAGGTCTAACACTACTTGGCAAACCTGAACTTATCAATAAAATAGAAACCCAAGCCTTAAATGTGATTATTGCTGAAGGACCAGGAAAAGGGCAATCTGCTTTATTTTGGTTGGCAAAGTCTACTGAAGGGCAAGCACTACTTAATAAACCTGAACTTATCAATAAAATACAGGACCATGCCTTAAATGCGGTAATTGTAGAAGGTCCAAATAAAGGGCAATCTGCTTTATTTTGGTTGGCAAGGTCTACTGAAGGGCAAGCACTATTAAGTAAAGCTGAACTTATCAGTAAAATAAAAGCCGAAGCCTTAAATGCTCTTATTGCTGAAGGACCAGGAAAAGGGCAATCTGTTTTATTTTGGTTGGCAGATACCCTTGAAGGGCAAGCACTACTTAGTAAACCTGAACTTATCAATAAAATAAAAGCCGAAGCCTTAAATGCGGTAATTGCCGACGGACCCTATAAAGGGCAATCTGCTTTATTTTTGTTAGCAGCTAGCCCTCAAAGTCGAGCCCTCCTTAGTAAACCTGAGCTAATCAATAAAATAGAAGCTCAAGCCTTAAATGCGGTTATTCCTGAAGGACCTAATAAAGGGCAATCTGCTTTATTTTGGTTGGCAGGTACTCATGAAGGCCGAGTTTTACTCGAAAGACCTGAAATTACAGCTAAGGTAAGGGCCGAAACCTTATTTAGTGTGGTTGAAACGGGAATTCATAAAGGGAAACAAGCCATCGGATTTATTTACCCTAATTCTTCGAAGCTTTTTGCGCAATTAGAAAAACTAAATATTATCACTCCACAACCTTACCCTTTACAACCCAACAAGGATTTAGCCGCAAGCTTTTATCCTAGTCCTTCAAGCAAAAATAGCTTTCATCCCCAAAATTCTATGTTGATAATGCCTTCTAATCAAACGTCTTCTTCAAGCTCTTTTCAACCGCATAGAAATTCACCTCCCTTAATTATTCCTGCGCCACAGGGGCCAAATACTATTGCGCCATTCTCTAGTTTTACTAGTACTGTTCCTGCAAGCACTAGTAATCATTCAAGTATTTCTAGCGAAAATGCTAATTTATTACAAAGACGATTAGATGATAAAGATGAATTCATTGCGGCATTAAAAGCACAATTACAAGATAAAGATAAAGTAATTAAGCTTTTAGAAGAAAAAAATTATGAATTAAGCTCTAAACGAAAAAAAGATGATGAAGCTCCTGATAATAATAGTGTAAGTAAAAAACCACGAATGTAAAAATGGTAATTAATTGTTATTTTAATTTATTTTTCATCACTTTAGGTTCAAAAAGGTTAGAGTGATGGATATCTAAAGTAAGATTACCATTATGAGGTGTAGAAAGTGGCCTTTTGTGTGCCACCCCTCATAATGATGTAAAATAAAGCCTGCTGCTATGAATATTTTTGCCATAGCGGCAAAGACAACCTATAATTCATGTTTGCAAACCCTAGGTTGCCACTAAGGCTATATATGTATTTGAAGGGTCCTGAAATCGCCCCAGTGAATGGTAGAAATGCTACTTCTCTAATTATTTTATTTCATGGCTATGGGCAGACGGGCGATGATATTTTACAATTATTTGGTGCAAGATTACATAAAGCATTTCCAAATGCGTATCTCTATGCTCCGAATGCCCCTACACAATCAAAAGAAAGCCAACCAGGATTTGACTGGATTTATTATGAAGGAGATTGGGAAGATAAAAATATTTTGAACGAACTCAATAAGATCGAACCGTTTTATAATGAAAGTATTAATACGAAGCTTAAGCAGCTTAAGCTAGGTGATGATAAGTTAATTTTAATTGGCTTTTCACAAGGGGCGCGGGTTGTTTTGCATATTGGCTTAAAAAGGGAATATCCTTGTGCAGGTATTGTATGTTATTCGGGAAAAATGACTTTACCTCATATTTTTTTAAAACAAAATTTATCATGCCCTAAGGTATTATTAATACATGGGGAAAATGATGTTATTATATCACGTAGTGACCATAGATTAACGGCTGAAGCAATTAACCAAATAAATGGCCATGTTGAGGCGCACTGTATTCCTGAGCTGGGACATGAAATTAATAATGTCGGCATAGATCTAGGTGTTAAGTTTATTTCTAAATATTTGAACTAACTATAATTATTCGTTTGTTTACATATTTATTTTTTAAAGTGACGGAACAAAAAGGGCTATGTCGCAAATTTCCTATAGCTGATATAATTATTACAAAAGTTTTATAATAGGTCTAACAATATGCTAAGCTTCAAAGGCCGTCAATTCGTAAAATTATTCATTTTAAGAACCGTACGTTGGTATTTAGCCTATTCATTAAGCTACCGAAACATTGAAGAATTGATG
>JAQGOH010000061.1 GCA_028293705.1 Francisellaceae bacterium
ATGAGCTCGGCAGTCTCGCTAGGATATTCAAAAGGAAACATGTGTCCCCCAGGGCAGGTTATGGAATCTAAATGAAATTTTTTCTTTAGATATTCTTTATCTCTAACCGTTAGTGCAGATTTATGACTGGCGGCGATACATATACCTGGTACCTTTAAGGTATTAGCAAGCTTAGAATAATTATGGGGCATAGTTACAAATATTTTGTGTTCAATGTAAGTATTAAATTTAAGTTCTAAACCTTCCCCGACATAATTAGTACCATAATTAATATAATCTTTAAGGGCTTCTGGATCGAAACTTTGAAATATTTTTTTCTTGTTAAAATATTCTAATGCTTCTTGTTTATTATCCCAATGCTTTTTTCTAAGATAAGAAGGCTTTCCCGCTATAAACCATTCCAAACTATTTAGCATTTTTAATAAATGAATTAATTTGCCTTTAAGGGGCTCGATTATGGGGGGGTCTAATAAAATAATAGCTTTAAATAAATCAGGCCTTTGAAGAGCTGCTAAAAAAGTTATAACTCCCCCTAAGGAATGACCTAAACCAATAACCGGCCCTGTTGATTGGGTTTCAATATGCTCTATGTGTTCTAAAACAAGGGGATCCCAATCATGGGTTACTTGGAATTTCGGGTTGTGGCCTAGGACATCTATATAACGAATTTCAAAAAAAGGAGCTAAATGAAGAAATAAAGACTTATAAGTTCCAGCTGGAAACCCATTGGCATGAGCAAAATGGATAATTTCTTTTGTCATAGAAATACAACTCTTAATTTTTATTGAGATCTATCATACTATAGACAATTTTTAGAATGTTGATTAACTTTTTGAAAAAGTGTTTTCGGTTTTGTGAGGAATAATGCTACCATATGGCAATTACAATTACCATAGGTTAGTCATATGTCTAGTAATTCTAAAACTAAGTTTCTCGGCTGCTTTAGTCTTGCCATGTTAAGTGTTTCAGCCATTATTAGCTTGCGTAATCTCCCCACAACGGCGCTAGAAGGCCCCCGATCAATATTCTTTTTTGTTTTAGCCGGTTTATTATTCTTTATACCGGTAGCACTCGCTTGTGCGGAACTAGCTTCTGGATGGCCAGAGAAAGGAGGAGTTTTTACCTGGGTGAAAGAAGCTTTTGGACCTAATATAGGATTTTTAGCTATCTGGCTTGAATGGATTGAAAGTGTAGTGTGGCTGCCTACCATTCTTTCTTTTATGGCTGCGACCACCGCCTACTTAATCAATCCCAGTTTAGAATCCAATAAATATTTTTTAATTGGTTTTATGTTCCTTTATTTATGGGGCGGAACCTTCATTAATTTTTTTGGTATAAAGCTTTCTAGTTGGATTAGTACGGTGGGAGTTATTTTAGGAAGCTTAATACCAGCTCTTGTGTTAATCGGTTTAGGTTTTCACCATGCTTTTTTTTCAACTCATAGTAACCTGCTTGAATTCACCCCTCAAAATTTAATCCCAGAATCCAATTTAAGTGGTTTGGTCACTTTTACTGCTATTCTACTTGGCCTATGTGGTATGGAAATTCCAGCCTATCATGTTCAAGATGTTAAGAATCCCAAAAGAGATTATCCCCGAGCTATGTTTTTAGCAACCTTCATAATTCTTGCTATTTCAATTTTTGGCTCCCTTGCAATTGCCGCTGTTATTCCTAAGAATGAAATTAGTTTAGTAGCAGGCCCCATGCAAACTTTCACTTTGTTTTTTAAACAAATGGGACTTGAAAATATTTCTTTTATCTTAGGAATATGCACCCTGGTTGGGGGAGTTGCTATTTTAAACACTTGGATTATTGGACCCAGTAAAGGTCTATTGGCCACCGCTACAGCTGGCCATTTACCGCCTATATTTACCAAAATAAATAAAAAAGAAGTACCTATTTCTTTATTATTATTACAAGCTTTTATAGCCAGCATATTGATTGGATTATTTATATTTAATCCTAGTATAAAAGCTGCTTACTGGATAGTTAACACCCTGGCTGCACAACTATACTTAATCATGTATTTTATTCTCTTTTTAAGTTTAATTAGATTACGTATTACCCACCCTAATCAACCCAGGGCTTACCAAATTCCAGGGGGATTAATAGGAGTAAGTATTGTAGGAGGAACAGGGGCCCTTGCTTGTCTTGTTTGTATAGGTTTGGGTTTTATTAAACCGGATAATATAGTTATAGCATATTCTAATTTAAGCTATGCAGCCTTTTTATTAATGGGAATTTTTATTTTTATATTACCGCCTTTTATATTTACCTTTTTTAAAAATAAGTCTTCTCATTGATTGCCCCATTAGATTACTCGGAAAAAATTAATGGCGAACTTCAAAAATTTATTTTCGACTATTGTGGGAAATTTATTAGAATATTACGACTTTTTATTATTTATACATTTAAATTCAATTTTGGCCACTTTGTTTTTTCCTCATCAGGAACCTTCCAGAGCTAGCATTCTTATTTTAAGTTTTTCAACAATAGGAATTTTAGCTAGACCCTTTGGTGCAATTCTTTTTGGTAATCTTTCCGATAAAATTGGACGAAAAAGAGCTTTAAGCTTATCGATTATTTGCATAGCGCTCCCCACTTTTATATTAGGTTGCCTGCCCACTTATCAGCAAATGGGTCTATTATCGACTATAGGGCTTTTATTATGTCGCATTTTTCAAGGCGTATCGGTTGGGGGTGAATATTGTAACGCTGGTATATTTTTAATGGAAAGTACTCCGGCAAGCAAACGAGGTTATTATAGTAGTATCTTATCAAGTTCCAGCTCCCTTGGTTCCTTATTAGCCTTATTTACAGCTTTCATCATTTCTATATATATAAATAAGTATCCTGACATCTGGCGAGTACCCTTTATTTTAGGAGCTTTTTTAGGTATTGCAGGATTTAAACTTCGTCAAAAATCGCAAGAAAGTATTGAACTTTTGCAA
>JAQGOH010000070.1 GCA_028293705.1 Francisellaceae bacterium
CATATAAATGCTAAATAGCATATGGTTGACGAGGACGAGCGCGGCATATTAATCAGTCGTCGCGTTTTTGAAGATTATTTATTGGCATGGATGCCTTTAAATAATTACTGAAATTAGCGATGCTATCACCTTGATATTCACTAATTAAGTTGATTTTCTCAAAATGATCAATTTATTGCAACACATTCAGGTTTTATACCTTGTGGCGTACAGTCGTGGTAAAAATCAGTTTTAATGTTTACTCATGCCCAAATTGTTTTTTTTATTGTGTTTTAACTGTTGCAAGCCTAATTGAATAGCATTTACCATTTTTTTTGCGTCGACATTTGGCCCTTGTTCAAGTGTATGTGCTTTAGCTACTTTATCAATGGGTTTTCTTACTATCTCCTGTTTATCATTTATTGACGCTTCGCCAATAATATGCAATTCATTGGCAAATCGACTTAAAGTGCGTTCGTGATCAGGGTTGGTACTGCTTATTTTAAAAGCAAAGGTATTGGGAATTACAAAGCCAATTTCTGCATAAGAAATAGAATCAGAACTATAAAATGCCTCACTTTTATCCCGAGCTTTGTAAACCGCACCAATCATTGCCTGATAAGCTGATTTACCAAATTTAAAATCAATGAACCGATATTGATTGTCTGCTAATTGGCTATCTTTTATTCCTTTTAAAAAGGCTTTACTGACAGGATCGAGTGGCGCATCCTTACTATGGGCTAAGCATGCAGCTTCGGGTTCACTCTGTTGTTTAGCAGTTAACTGCGATAAAGCAAGCCAGAAACCATTGTTAAATTGCCGTGGAATAGGCTTTGAAAGGTCGGGAGAGTTTGGATAAAATTTACCAATTCGTGGACCTGTAGTTACTAATAACATTTTATTTTTTGTTCGTGCTTCTTTACCAAAAGCAAATCCATCCTTATAGGCTGCATCACTATCGTAAAATAAAAAGGGCTTATTTTTTTGAGGCGCGTCTCCACCTAAGAATACTCCTAGATAGCCATTTTCCCACGATGGAATGGTATCAAGCGTATTTTGATAACGTGTATTCCAAATGTTCAGAGCCGGTAATAATTCAGCTTCTTTTAAAGTATTGGGGATCATGCTTGTTTGAATAAGCCGTTCTTTTAAGCTTGCTTGTAATTCAGGTGTAATCGCTTCTTTTAATAGGCCGACGACATCTAATAGAGGTGCCAGAGGCTCGAGCCCTGGATCTTGATGGCCGCCCCAAGAAACTAGCATATTGTGTTTTTTTAATAAATCTTGCAGCTCTTTATTTTTTAATAATTCTAAACCATGATTGCCACTTACTAATAAAACATGAGGTTTCTTTGGTTCTGCATCTTCAATATGCTGTGCTAAGGATTCGATAGCTTGGGGGTTATTATCTTGATATTCAAATTTTTCACACTCTTTTATTGTTTTTTCTAATTCCTGTGCAATGGCAACTACTTGAGCTGAATCGCCAGCAAAACTTTCATTTAAAAACATATGGATATAAGGCATTTTTTTCTCCAGAGTTGGGTTGGATATAATAATACGAAGTATTATAGCAGATTAAGATTTTAAATGACAGGAATGTTAGTTAAATACCTATTATATAGAGTTTTGCTTACTTGTGTAATTATTCATCCTTAAAAGTCTTTTAAAATAAAGTCCTTTGATGCCGCTTGCGAGCTTCTTTGAGGTATGCTAATTTTGTCTCTGGTTATTTTCGTAATATTAGGCGCGTAGCTCAGTGGTAGAGCATCACCTTGACATGGTGGTGGCCGGTGGTTCAATTCCACTCGCGCCTACCAACTTCTTAAAAGCTTGGTAATTATTAAAGCTATCATAAGGGAGGTTACACTTAATGGGTGGTTTGCTCTTTTATGTAGCTTTTCTTACCCACTTTCGTTTCTCTTTTACCCTTCCATTTAGCTTTTAACTCAAATATAAGATATAAATTTTCTAGAATCATAGCTTTATCCCTAAACAGGGCTTGAGAAATAATAAGATTAAGTTTAAAATTCGCGAGCATACTATTCTAGGGAGTAGCGCTTATTTATTTTAAGACTACCCCACAAAGCTAGATTAGTAGCTTTTCGTATAAGCGAAAAGATAAAATAGTTTATAAAGCGATTAATTAATTAATTTGTTTGTTAGTAAACTTATAATGATTTTTGAGAATGAAGTCGCCCAATAGAGGAGTAGCGAATATTAGCGTAGGTAAAGACACGGCCCCCCGTAATAGAGTTGATAACCAAATTAAGGCCCTTGAAGTTCGTTTAATCGGGCTCAATGGTGAAAAGATTGGAGTGGTTTCATTAAGAGAGGCTCAAAGACAAGCGGACGAAGTGGGAAGTAATCTAGTTGAAATTTCAGGACCTAATACTGCCATTCCAGTGGTTCAAATTATGGACTATGGCAAATTTTTGTTTGAAAAAAATAAAGAGCGTACGATCGCTAAAAAGAAACAAAAACAAATTAAAGTAAAAGAAATTAAGTTTCGACCAGGGACAGATGTTGGTGATTATGAAATTAAATTACGTAATATTCGTGGCTTTTTAGAAGATGGTGATAAGGTGAAAGTGACAGTCTTCTTTAGAGGACGAGAAATGGCTCACCAAGAGTTAGGTAAAAATTTGTTAGAGCGTGTAAAAGCTGATTTAGAAGAACATGCTAAAGTAGAATATTTTCCTAAAATGGAAGGTCGACAGTTAATAATGATATTAGCTTCTAAAAAGAAGTAATTGATTTATAAGTTTAGATAAATTTTAAAGTAAGTGGGGGAGTAAGTTAAATGTCAAAGTTAAAAACTCATCGAGGGGCTGCTAAACGGTTTAAAAAAACGGGTTCTGGTGGGTATAAACACAGACAATCATTCCGTAATCATATTTTGACTAAAAAAAGTTCAAAACGTAAAACTCAATTACGTGCAATGCAAATGGTAAGTGAAAGCGATATTTTGGCAATTCGTCAAATGTTACCAAATGGCTAATAAGCATTTAAATAAGATATAAGTTACAGGGGTTAAGAAAGTGGCTAAAGTTAAAAGAGGCGTTACCAATCATAAGCGTCATAAGAAAGTATTAGATAGAGCTAAAGGGTATTACAGCGCTAGACGTTCAACCTATAAAGCGGCAAAACAAGCAGTTACTAAAGCAAGCCAATATGCTTATCGTGATAGAAAGCAACGTAAAAGACAATTTAGACAATTATGGATTGTTAGAATTAATGCCGCTGCTAGAGTGTGTGGTTTGTCTTATAGTCGGTTTATGTGTGGTTTAAAATTAGCAAACATAGATATCGATAGAAAAATATTAGCTGATATTGCTGTATTTGATATGGCAGCTTTTGGTGAATTAGTTAATAAAGCTAAAGCCCTTTTGAATTAATTATTCGATATAAAAATTAAGGATAGCCAATAGTCATGCAGATAAGTTCTGAGTTGCTCCAACAGGCATTGCGAGCAATAGAGAGGACTCAAGATCTAAAAGAACTTGAGGCTATCCGTTTAGAGTATTTAGGTAAAAAAGGTAAACTTACAGAATTATTAAAAAACCTATCTTCTTATTCTTCTGAAGAAAGGCCTCTTATGGGCCAGGCAATTAATTCTACAAAAGTGGCTATTCAAGAAGCCCTTGCTCAACAAAAACAAATTTTTGAGCAAAAAATTTTAGAGCAGCAATTAAAAAATAATCAATTAGATATTAATTTACCAGCCAAACATCTTGAGTTTGGACATTTTCATCCCATGAGCCTGACGCTTGATTGGATAAAAAATTGGTTTGCAAGTCTTGGTTTTGTGTGTCATACCGGCCCTGAAATTGAAACAGATTATTATAATTTTGAGGCATTAAATATTCCTCCTCATCATCCTGCTAGAAATATGCATGATACTTTTTATTTTCCGTCAGGATTATTGTTACGCACTCATACGTCACCTGTGCAAATCAGGGTAATGGAAAATGAAAAACCTCCCATTAAAGTTATCACACCAGGAAGGGTGTATCGGTATGATCTAGATGCCACTCACACCCCTCAATTTCATCAAATAGAAGTATTAATGGTTGACAAGGGTATTCATTTTGGAAATCTTAAATATTTATTACAATCTTTTTTAAATGAATTTTTTGGATCTAACCAGACTATTCGGTTTAGATCTTCTTATTTTCCTTTTACAGAAGTGTCTGCCGAAATTGATATCTTAGATAGCGAAGGAAAATGGCTAGAAATTTTAGGCTGTGGCATGGTGCATCCTAAAGTGTTACAAAATGTTAATATCGATCCTGAAGTGTATACGGGCTTTGCCTTAGGAATGGGCATCGAACGATTAGCTATGTTACGGTATAACATACCTGATATTCGTTATTTTTATGAAAACGATAGTCGTTTTCTTTCTCAATTTTAAACGAGTATAAAAATTTATGAAATTTAGCGTTTCTTGGCTTGCGGAATGGTTAAGCCTTCCTAAAGATGACCTTTTTTTTCTTGAAGTTTTAACGAATGTTGGCTTAGAAGTCGATAAATGTGAAGAGAAAGAAGGGGAAACTCTTGTGACTTTAAAGTTGCCTGCTAATCGGGGAGACTGCTTAAGTTTAGAAGGGATTGCCAGAGAACTTTCAATTTTTAAAAAAGTGGATTATACCCCTCCCTTCATTGAATATATTAATCCTCATTTTGATACTTTAATTCCTATAGAAATAAAAGAGCCTAAAAGCTGCCCCCGGTATACTGCTCGTATTTTATCGGGTATTGATAATACCCAAGCAACCCCTAGATGGATTAGTAAAAGGCTGGAAGAGTCTGGGTTAAATAGCATTTCTCTTATAGTCGATATTACTAATTATGTAATGTTAGAATTAGGACAACCTTTGCACGCCTTTGATAAATCAAAAATTAATCAATCTATTAAAGTAAGATTTGCTGAGGGCAAAGAATCATTGGTGCTATTAGACGATAAAGAAATTGCATTGAGTGATCAAGATCTTATTATTGCCGATGAAAAAGGCCCCCTTGCCCTTGCAGGATTAATGGGGGGCAAAGAAAGTGGCGTCACGCTTAATACAACTGAAATATTATTAGAAAGTGCGCATTTTGATGCTATTACTATACGTAAAGCTGTCAACCGTCATCGTATTCATACCGATGCTTCTCATCGATTTGAACGAGGGGTTGATTTTGAATTGCCTATTCGAGCCTTAGAACGAGCAACCCAATTATTCGTAAAATATGCTAAGGCCAAAGTGGGACCTGTTACGAAAATACAAAATGATGCTTATTTTGAAAAAGTTAAAACCATTGCATTACGTAGTCAAAGAATTAAAATGGTCTTAGGAATAGAATTAAGTGAAGAAGAACTAGAAAATGCTTTTCGACGATTTAATTTAAACCCTAAAGTGTACGAATTAGGATTTATGTGTACTATTCCAAGTTACCGAGTAGATCTTAATGAAGAAATAGATTTAATTGAAGAAATCTCCCGACTTATCGGTCTACAGACCCTACCTTCTATTCCTCCTCTTGGTTTATTAAATTTCCCTAAGGTGGATAACACTGAAAAAAATATTCAAAATTTAAAACTTAACTTGAAAAACCAAGGATTAACTGAGGTTATAAATTATAGCTTTATTGAAAAAGAGATATTCCTAGCTTTTAATCCAGATAATCCACTCTTAGCGCTTTCAAATCCTATATCTGAAGAAATGGCTGTGATGAGAGCCAGCCTTTTACCAGGTCTTGTAAAAAATTTACAATATAATGAAAGCCGTCAAAACAATCGTCATAAAATTTTTGAGATGGGGAATGTGTTTGTTTTAGCTACTCCTCCCCAAGAAATACTTACCCTAGCAGCTGCCGGATTTGGTTTATTTGAACCCAATCATTGGTCTCTTAAAGCTCAAGCTTTTGATTTTTATGATATAAAAGGAATTTTAGAAAACCTAGTTAAAGATATTATTAATCTGGATGAAGTTACTTATAAACCCACTACTTATTCAGCGCTTAATCCAAGTTGCAGTGCGGATATATTTATTAAGGACTTTCGAATAGGGTATGTAGGTGCGCTACACCCTAGCCTTATAAAAAAATTGAATATGAAAACCCCAGTGTGGGTATTTGAATTTCAGGTTAATGAATTATTAAATCAAGCAAAACCCATTCAATTTAAAGAATGGTCTCGCTATCCTTTTATTAAAAGGGATTTAAGTTTAGTTCTGGATAAAGATATATCGGTTATTGATTTAAAAAATGAAATTAAACAACTTGCCTGTGATCTATTAAAATCTATAGAAGTTTTTGATGTATACATCGGCGATAAATTACCGATTAACCAAAAAAGTATTGCATTAAGTTTTATCTTTCAAACACCCGATCGCACCTTGCAAGATGAAGAAGTCAATAAAATTTTTGCAACTTTTATTCAACGCTTAACCACTGTTTTCAAGGCTAGTTTAAGGGCCTAATATGACTACTGTCACGAAAAAAAATTTAAGAGAGTTATTAGTAACTCAATTAAATTTTATTCCTGCTCATGCTCATTATTTGGTTGATAATTTATTTTATGAAATCGCCAATCTGCTTGAAAAAGGTGAGGAACCGCGCTTACCTGGTTTAGGTAAATTGAGCGTAAAATCTAAAACGGCCCGTCCCGGTCGCAATCCTAAAACCTTAGCCATGAAAATAATTAAGGCAAGAAAGGTAGTGACATTTAAACCCGCACAACCATTAAAAAAAAGCAATTTCAAATAATCATACATTATTAATTGAAAAAAGCAGGATAGAAAAAAAAGTTAATACTATTAATTGTTAATCTGGTAGGGATTATTCTATTTTTTTAATAGGTACAAACCCTTAACAAATACTTTAAAATCATGTATTATCTCTTCTTTTCGGGGCGTAGCGCAGCCTGGTAGCGCACATGCATGGGGTGTATGTGGTCGGAGGTTCAAATCCTCTCGCCCCGACCATTTCTCTTGATTTTTAGTCAAAATTCAAAAAAATCTTGCCAATTAACCTTTGTTTAGTCCAGTATTATAAGTGGCAGTACATTATAAAGTTGTGCTAATAACTAATTTAAAATTAGATGGAGTAAAATACGAGTATGGGGAAAGGTTTGCAAAAGCAGCAAATTTATGGAAAAGCAATATGGATGTGTTTATTAGGTGCTTTATTTTATTGCTATGAATTTTATTTAAGGGTAACACCAAGTGTTATGAGCGATGACATTCGCTTGGCTTTTGGGATTTCTGAAGCGGCCTTTGGTCATTTAAGCGCCTGTTATTATTATGCTTACACCCCCTTACAAATTCCAGCAGGCCTATTAATGGATAAAATAGGTCCCCGTCGTATTCTTACTTTAGCTTGTTTATGTTGTGCATTAGGTACGGCTTTATTCTCCGTTTCTAAATATTATTATATCGCTCAATTAGGTAGATTTTTAATTGGAACCGGATCGGCATTTGCCTATGTTGGCGTATTAAAAATTTCAAATATATGGTTACCTGAAAAATATTTTGCATTAATGGCGGGATTTTGTACCGCACTCGGTATGTTAGGAGGCATGTTAGGGCTTACAACGATGGCTTTTTTTGTTAACAAAATTGGTTGGCAGCATACTTTATATTTATCATCAGCCACCGGTTGTGTCTTAATGATCCTTTTATTTTTTGGATTAAAAGATAGAAACCCTTATTTTGATAATAATGAAACACTCATAAAAAAAGGGAAACTTAACCCCTTAATCCCCGAAATTGTTGATCCAAAATATCTTAGTAAACTTAAAGATATGTTTAAAAGCCGAGCAATGTGGCTAAATGGTTTTATTGGATGTATCACCTATTTACCCATTTCTGTTTTCGTAGAATTATGGGCTATTCCTTATTTTCAATCAATTGGAATAGATAAAGCGGTAGCTGCAAATATCTGTTCCATAGGTTTATTAGGTTTTGCCTTAGGAGGCCCTTTTTGGGGAATGATCTCCGATAAAATAAAAAGCCGAAAAAGACCCTTAATGATAGGCCCCTTATTATCTGCTCTTTTTATGGTGGTATTGATCTTTATGCCAGGCCACTCAATGATTGTCATTACTATAATGTTATTTGCCTGTACATTTTTTGCAAGCTCTGAAGTGTTGGTGTTTGCTATCAGTAATGATTTAAGTGCTAACAATGTCAGTGCAACAGCAGCATCTTTTACTAACATGCTAGTGATGCTAGGCGGAGCCTTATTACAGCCCTTAGTAGGACAAATATTAGATTATTTAAATACCCAAGGTAAAAATTATAGCTTATTACCGATGGCTGAAGATTATTCTTATGCATTAGTTATCTTACCCATTTTATTGATAATAGCTTCTTTTCTAAGTTTTACCCTTAAAGAAACTTATGAAGAGTTTCCCACTGTTAATGAATAATGAAAAAGATAAATATCAAACCAACTTGTTATTTATTTAAATAACTATCGGTTTACACTCTTATAAAAATCTGATAAAATAAAGTTTCTAAACTTAATTAAATGATTTTACCCATGTTTGTATTGCCTAAAAATTTGACGGCTTTTCTCTGGCATTTTGTCAAACCCTATAGAAAAAGTTTTATATTGATGTTACTAGCCATGCTATTTACGGCTATTCACACTTCTTTAAGCCAATATTTTGTCAAAGAAATTATTAATGAGGTAGAGGCTTATAAACCCGACAGCCATTTATTTCAGTTGATTTTTTGGCCGGCAATTTTATTTATTGTATTATCCCAATTAATGGATTTATGTTGGCGTTTATATGATTATTTAATTATAAAAGTAATGCCTGTTCTGAAAGCCGATATTACCCTTAAAATGTTTGCTTATATACAACAACATTCCTATAGCTATTACCAACATCAACTCGGAGGGAGTTTAGCAAATAAAATTAATGATATGGCCAGAGGAGCTGAAACTATCATAATGCTGGCTATCGAACCAATGTTTGTACAGTTAGCTTCTCTTATTATTGGTGCATTTAGCATGTACTTAATCCATCCTTATTTTGCTATAGCACTCCTGACTTGGTCTGTCATTTTTATGGGTGTAGTGATTCTACTTTCAAAAAAAGCCCACCATTATTCTAGTGTTTTTTCAGAATCTAGAAGCGAATGCATGGGTAAAATTGTTGACGCCACTACTAACATTATGAGTACTAAACTTTTTGCTCGTACCCGATTTGAAATTCATTATCTACAGAAATATTTAAAAGACACCATAGTTAAAGACCGTAATTTACAAAATTATATGCTGAAAATGAAAGTGTTTCAGGGGTTATCCGTTACTTTGCTTTTGGCAGCAATGCTCGCTTTACTTATTTATATGCGAGAACAAAATAGAGTAACTGTGGGTGACTTTGCTTTTATCCTAACGTTATCGATTTATATTATGCAGGGTTTATGGTATCTTGCTAGTCATTTTGTAATGTTTTCTCAAGAATTAGGTATGTGTAGTCAAGCTTTATCTTTGATTACTGTACCTCATGGGATTGTAGATGTGCCTAATGCTAAAGAATTAAAAGTGTCCCGAGGGGAAATATATTTTGATAATGTTTCTTTTCAATATCAGCGTAACCGTAACTTATTCCAAAATAAAACCATAAAGATTGAAGGGGGCCAAAAAGTTGGATTAGTGGGTTTTTCTGGAAGTGGCAAAACAACATTTGTGAATTTAATTTTAAGATTTTTTGATATAAGTGCTGGCAAAATATTAATCGATGGTCAAGATATCAGCCAGGTTACCCAGGATAGTTTACGGTCTAATATTGCTATTATTCCCCAAGATCCTATGCTTTTTCATAGAACATTAATCGAAAATATCCGATATGGTCGATTAGATGCAACGGATGAAGAAATTATTGAAGCCGCTAAAAAAGCTCACTGTCATGAATTTATCTTAAAACTTGAAGACGGATATAACACGATGGTGGGGGAGAGGGGAATAAAACTCTCGGGCGGTCAAAGACAACGGATAGCTATTGCTAGAGCCATCCTTAAAAATGCGCCTATTCTGATTTTAGATGAAGCCACTTCAGCATTAGATTCGGTTACTGAGAAACAAATTCATGAAAGTGTTGAATATTTGATGAAAAATAGAACCAGTATCGTGGTTGCTCATCGCTTATCTACTTTATCTGATATGGATAGAATATTAGTATTCAAAGGCGGAGAGGTCATTGAAGATGGGGATCATTTTACATTAATGGAATTAAAAGTCCATTATGCTAAATTATGGGATATGCAAGCAGGGGGGTTCCTACCTGAAAAAGCAGAGGAGGAATAGGTTTGTTTTCCTCTTTCTTTTGGTTATTTGATTAAGTATTTATCAATTTTTGTTTTTTTCTATTTAAATTATTTTCAATTGACCCTTCTTGATTCGTTCTTTTTAAAGAAGGACTATTTTTTAAAGAAAGCGTTTTATATAAAGGTAATTGTAAATAGTCTCTAAATGGCCTTAGACGTGGAATATGTACATTCAATTTATTTAAGTTCTTCTCTTTATTCCCCATAATTAAATCTTGAATTAAGCTTGGAAAATGTTGGTGCGAAATTTTACAACAAAATAATAAATTAAGAATATAAATACTCAAATTATCAATTGAGGAGTTTTTTCTTTGATAAATGAAGTGTTCATAGATGGATTTAATTACAAAAGATTCTAATAAGGAAAGGGCCACATCATTATTTAACTGTAAAGCATCACTTGCTACCTTTAATAAAAAGGTTTGTTCTTCTGAATGCAAATCATTTAATTTTATAGACAATCTCAAGCTCTTTAACTCGGGATGATCTGGATAAAAATGACTTACTTTTTGATCAAGTTCACATGCCACTGTTACATTTGGATCAATTAAGTTTTCTAAAGACTCATCGCAATGCCAACTATCTTCTATTGCTTCTGGATGTATTTGGTTATAATAAAATTCAAAATAATCGCATGCTTTTTCATCTTGAAAAGCAGCCCCGATTTTAAAATATTTACAAGCTTCTTTTGAATAATGTTGATAATCGGGTATAGAGTTTTCACAGTAATTCAGATAAAGATGGTAAATGAAGCCTATATAAAACGGAGCAAAGGTAAGATTTTTATTAAATAAATTATAAAAGATCTCACAAGATTTTTGGAGGTTTTCTGAGGCATTTTCTTCTTTATTATAGAAATCAATTAAACATTTTAAAGCAATTTTAAAATCCTTTAAATCTTGAATGGATGCTTCAGGATAAAAAGAGGGTCTATATAATCTAGGTAAAGCCAGATATTCAGTTATTTTAATATAGTCTTGTAAAATTAAATTATATTCTTCTTCTGACATGATGATCTCCGGGTAATTTTTATTGAAGCTATTTTACCAACTATAAATACGAAAATAAGGATAAAGTTCATAACTTGTGTTGATTTTCATATATTTAATCAGAATAAATTAAATATCGTGTAACTATGCCTTATAGGTGAATAAGGTATTACTTATTGTAACAAGTATTTTTTAAAGAAGTAATGGGTATTGTTTAAAATTCTTTTTCACATAATTAAACTAAAGATATAAATGAGCTCTTAAAGCAGGTAGAAAAGGTTGAGGATCGATTTTTACATCACTTCTGACAGGTCGAGATAAATCTTTTCCTCTTTTATCTCCCGGTACTTTAAAAACCGGAAGGTCCATCCCATTATGTAAATAAAAGATGGGAACCGGCCCTTTTATCATCAGTCGTTTCGCTTCATTATTATGAGGTAATATCAGATTTGCCCTAAGGTGAGGCGCTAGTTCTTGTACAATCGCTAAGGGCGTGTGAGGTGGAAGTGCTTTCACTTTTTCTAATTGGGTTTGTATACCGATATCCTGATTATGTTTAACTAACAATTCTATAGCATCCTCACGGGTAATGCGCTTGATAGAACGGGTATTTGCCCAAGTCCAAGATACCTTAAGTGGTCGTGTTTCAAAATTAGGTAAGCTTCGATAACATTGTTTTAAGTGTAATCGGGATAAACCAATTTTTCTTAAAGTTTTTGTAATATCAGTACTTCTTTTTTCTAATAGTGAGTCTAATTGTTCATTTAAGTACGGATCATTGATTTTTATTTGTTGTTTTTTTAATTTTAAAATAGCTGCTTTAAAATTATTTTTAGCAACATTGACAGCTTTTACTCGCTCCAAAGTTTCAGGGGAGGCAGCAATTAAGCCAGGTCCCACTAATATTTCACGGGGGTTTTGAGTGTCTAGATATTCTAATTGATTAATAAACTGAAAGACTAATTCTCGCGTACTAAAATTGGAATGATCTAATTCAAGGGGAGGTAAAAACCAAGCGGGTAAATCTTTATCTTGAATCAGTAAAGCTTCTTTAAGATGGGCTATGGCATATTTTAAAATATGAAAGGTATCAATTACAGCCACTCGATCTGATAATGCTAGATCTTTATCAATTATCATAATTTTCCCTTGATTTGATATCACTAGCATTAATTGATATCATAATTATTACTGCTAAGTAAACAAAGTAACCAAAATTAATAATGGCAGGTTCTGAAGCCTTTCATTGAAGGAACTTTCATAAAACAGCTGGTTATCTTAACTTTTTTTTATAAACCGAATTAGGTGAGGAAATTGAAGAGTGAGAAAATTAACTGAAAACTATTTTAATCCGCGGCTTATTAATACTTTTCTTTTAGGCTTTGCATCCGGTTTACCTTTAGCTTTATCGGAAAGTACTCTACGAACTTGGTTTGCCACCAGTACGGTTTCCACAAAAGATATTGGGTTATTAACTTTAGTTTCTTTTCCTTACGCCTTGAAATTTTTATGGGCACCAGTCATGGATCGATGGACCTTACCCTTATTAGGCAGAAGGAGATCGTGGATTTTAATCACTCAATTTTTTATCACTTTAGTTTTAATGATTATGGCATTTTTATCACCCGATACTAATACTTTTATTTTAGGCTGCCTAGCTTGTATTTTAGCTTTTTTTTCAGCAAGCCAAGATATTGCTGTCGATGCTTATCGTACTGATGTTTTAAGAAATGAAGAAAGAGCAATTGGCGCCGCACTGGGGATGAATGGGTATCGAATAGCAATGGTGGTATCGGGCGGTTTTGCTTTAATGATGGCGGATAAATGGGGTTGGAAGTATACTTATATGCTAATGGCAGGATTGATGATTATTGGAATTATTTCAACACTTTTAGCTCCTGAACCAGAAATCTATTTACCTCCTCCAAAAAATTTCAAAGAAGCCATTTTTACGGCTTTCAAAGATTTGTTAACCCGTAAACAAGCTGGTTGGTTACTATTATTTATTATCTTTTATAAAATGGGTGATGCCATAGTAGGAACAATGACCTTAACTTTCTTGTTAAGAAAGGTACAAATGAGTCTTTCAGATATAGGCCATTTAATTAATGGCGTAGGTTTTTGTGCCACCATTATCGGAACCATCTTAGGAGCAGTATTGATCCCAAGAATGGGTTATTTTCGGGCCTTACTCATTTTTGGAATTTTACAATCCATTTCCAACTTAGCTTACATGGCCCTTTTGTGGACAGGCCCTAATAATAATATTGCAGGAATAGCCGTTTTTATGGAAAACTTTTGTGCAGGTATGGCAACCTCCGCCTTTATTGGATTATTAATGGGGATTTGTAATAAGCATTATACTGCTTTTCAATTTGCTTTATTAACCGCGTTTAGTTCTTTATCTCGTATTCTGCTGGGTCCTTATGCCGCTAAAATTATAGAAGCTTATGGCTGGAAAATCTTCTACATAAGTTCTGTATGGTTGTCAATACCCGGTTTATTGTTATTAATATTTTTAAAAGAACGTATAGATAAAATTTATGAACGCTCGACAGGGTGTTCCCTTAATACTTCACAATCTGCCTATATTTAAAAAGGAATGGTATGCCAAATAGTAATCAAATCATTTATTTAAAAGATTATAAAAAGCCTGTATGGAACATTGAATGGATTCATTTAGATTTTGATTTATTTGAAGAATTTACCATGGTTAAATCTGAAATGAAGCTTAAGGCAAATGAAAAATCAGAAAGTTTAGTTTTAGATGGGTGTGAGCTTGAACTGACAGAAATAAAAATAGATGGAAAAGTTTTAAATTCAAGTTTATATCAGCTTGCAGATAATCAGCTTGTTATTACTGCGCCGCCTAAGGAATTTTTACTTAATATTACCGTTAAGATTAACCCTCAGAATAATAAAAGTTTAAATGGTCTTTATAAAAGTAAAAAGTTATTTTGTACTCAGTGCGAGGCAGAGGGATTTAGAAATATTACCTATTATCTTGATAGACCTGATGTTTTAAGTTTATTTACTACGACGATTAGGGCCAATAAACAACAATATCCCGTATTGTTATCCAATGGGAATTGTATTGCAAAAGGAAGTCAGGGAGAAAGGCATTGGGTAAAATGGGAAGATCCCTTTAAAAAACCTGCTTATTTATTTGCACTGGTCGCAGGAGATTTGGTGTCTTTAGAAGACAACTTTCTAACCTGCTCTAAACGGATAGTTAATTTAAAACTATATTTAGAAAGAGAAAATTGGGATAAAGGCTGCCATGCACTTGAATCTTTAAAAAAAGCCATGATATGGGATGAGCAAACCTATGGGCGGGAATATGATTTAGACACTTATATGATAGTTGCAGTTAGTGACTTTAATATGGGTGCTATGGAAAATAAAGGACTTAATATTTTCAATGATAAAACCGTTCTTGCTCGCCCTGAAACGGCAACGGATCAAGATTATCAGCTAATAGAAGCGGTAGTAGGGCACGAATATTTTCATAATTGGTCAGGCAATAGGATCACTTGTCGTGATTGGTTTCAATTAAGTCTTAAAGAAGGATTAACGGTTTTTAGAGAACAACATTTTTGTGATGATATTAGTCAATCTACCGCCCGCCGCATTGAAGACGTAAAATTTTTAAAATTACAGCAGTTTCCAGAAGACAGCGGTCCCCTAGCTCATCCTGTCCAACCTAATTCTTACCTTGAAATTAATAATTTCTATACAGTGACCATTTATGAAAAAGGGGCTGAAATTATACGTATGCTACGTACTGTATTAGGTTGGCCTACTTTTCGTAAAGCTATGGACCGCTATTTTGAGCAATTTGACGGAGTGGCTGCTACCGTTAATGATTTTGTTAATACCATGCAAACCATTTCTGGACTTAATTTAGAACAATTTAAATTATGGTATACCCAAGTGGGCACCCCAGAATTAGAAATTAAAGAACATTATGATGATAAAAACCAAAAATATACTTTAATTATAAAACAAAATCGCCCACTATCTCTTTCCAATACAAATTTATCTCCTTTTTATATCCCTATAAAAATCGCACTACTCAGTGAAATGGGTGAATTATTATTAAATGAGCAATTATTAATCTTTAATCAAGCAATTCAAACCTTTGACTTTGAGTCAGTCAAAGAAAAACCCATTTTGTCGATTTTAAGAGATTTTTCAGCACCCGTAAAAATTAAATCCTTCTTGAATATCCATCAATTAGCAATTCTTGCCATGTATGATAATGATCCGTACAAAAAATGGGAGGCAAATTTTGAATTGTTAAGTCAAGCTATTATGGATTTATCGAAATTAAATGATAAACAGTTGCCTGACAGCGTAAAGTTAATTTTTAAGGTATTAGAACATCATTTTAATAATAAAGATTTACGAGTCTTAAATAAAGCAGAAATGTTTATATTGCCTAATTTAGCTTACCTCTTAGACAACATAGGGGATGTAGAATTTAATATTGATAATATCTCTAAAGCCCGTAATACTTTAATGCAACATGTTGCTAGTCATTTTGAGTCTGAATGGATGGATTTATATCAGAACTCAATCATAAAGGGGCCTTATCAATATAATGCAGAAAATATGGGATATAGGCGTTTACAGAATATTGCCTTATTTAACTTATGTCAGCTGGACATTATTAAATATGCGCATTTAGCGCTCACACAATATAATAATGCTAATAATATGACTGAAAAATATGGAGCACTAGAAGCTTTATTAGCAAGTGATTATAGCGAAAATGAAACCATTGCTAATAATTTTTTTGAAACCTATAAACACAATCATTTAATTATAAATAAATGGTTTGTAGCCCTAGCTAATGTTCAAAAGCTTGAAACCCTAGATAAAGTAAAAAGTTTAATTCATCATCCCGCCTTTGATATTAAAAATCCTAATAATGTATATTCCTTGATCAGGGTGTTTTCTGATAACCTCATTGCTTTTCATCAAGCAAATGGTAAAGCTTATGAATTTATGCAAGACATGATACTTAAGATAGATAAATTTAATCCTCAAGTCGCCTCTCGATTGGTAAAATGTTTTTCGGATTGGAAAAAATTTGATGTTAAGCGCCAAAATTATATGAAGACTTGTTTGGAAGGAATGATGTCAGAACCCAATTTGTCTAAAAATGTACATGAATTAGTAAGCAAATTATTATGAAAAGTTTAGATAATGTTGTTTAAATTATAATAAGGTTCTATTATTAAAGTATGAATACTCTACCTTCATTACAAAATTTTATTATTTGGGTTATTCCCACTTTATTTGCTATTACCTTGCACGAAGTAGCACACGGTTTAGTGGCTTATAAATTAGGCGATCGTACGGCTTACATGATGGGCCGATTAAGCCTTAATCCCCTTAAACATATTGATTTATTAGGGACTATATTGATACCAGGTCTTTTGTTTTTAACTGGAAATATGTTATTTGGCTGGGCTAAACCCGTCCCTATCAATACCCGTTATTTACGAAATTATAAAAGGGATACTATTTTAGTTGCTATTGCAGGCCCTTTATCAAACTTCATTATGGCGATAGCATGGGCCTTGCTTACTAAGCTTGCTATCGAATGCAATGACAATTCTACTGAAAACTTTTTATTTTTATTGACGAATATTGGTATTGCCGGTATCCAAATTAACCTTATGTTAATGCTTTTTAATCTATTACCGATTCCGCCCTTGGATGGAAGCCATGTTCTTGCTCGTCTCTTACCTATAAGGCTTTCCTATGCTTATGAAAACATTAAGGCCTATGGTTTTATTATATTAATTATATTAATACAGTTAGGGATTACTAATAGTATTTTATCTCCACTATTTAATGTCCTAATGAATGCTATCTTTAGTTTGTTTAACATTAATTTTTATTAACAGGCGGCTTAAATGTTGGTTTTTTTAAAGTCTTAATTTTTCTAAATTAAAGCCTTCAGGCGTACATTTTAAATAAGTAGTACCATCATCCCAATCACCTAAAACTATTCTTTTCGCAGGCTTATTATTAAGGCTAAACTGATGGATGCAAGGCTTATGGGTATGGCCATGGATAAGAATATCCGTATTAAACTTTGTCATTAATTTTTCTACAGCACTTTGGGCTACCTCACCTCGGTTATTATTATCATAATTTTTGTTAGATGAAATATTTCTAATTCGTTTAGCTATATTTCTTCGCCATTTTTGGGGAAAAGACAAAAATAATTTTTTTATAAGAGGGCTGCGGACGATTGTGCGATAAATTTGATAGGCTTTATCATTGGTGCACAAACTGTCGCCATGACAAATAATTATAGGTTTATTGTAAACTTTAATTAAGCTGGGATCTTGCAATAAATGTGCGCCAATCGCCTTTGCAAATTTTTCACCAATTAAAAAATCCCGATTACCCACCATAAAATACAGTGTTTTACCGGAAGCTGTATATTCAGAAAGCTTATGCATAATGTTTTTATCATATTCATTGATGATATCTTCACCTATCCAGTATTGGAAAAAATCCCCCAAAATATACAAAACTTCAGCTTCTTTAGCTTCAGTTTCCAAAAACTTAAAAAAAAGTTCACTAATCTTGGGGTGATTTTCAGACAGATGTAAATCCGAGATAAAAATGATGCTCAAGCAACTTCTCTTTCAATTTTTTCAATGATAACTGCTTCCATCGGGACATCTTGATGTCCAGCCTTAGAAGTAGTAGGAAGCATACTGATTTTATTGACGATATCCATTCCTTCTATGACCTTAGCGAAAGCACAATATCCAAATCCTTCCTGGCTATCATTTTTATAATCCAAAAAGGAATTATTATTGACATTAATGAAAAATTGGCTTGAGGCAGAATGAGGTTGTGGGGTTCTAGCCATGGCCACGGTACCAATCTCATTTTTCAAACCAGTTTTAGCTTCATTTTTAATTGGTGCTTGAGTATTTTTTTGTTGCATATTTGCTTCAAATCCCCCACCTTGGATCATAAAACCTTTTATGACTCTATGAAAAATTGTATTATCGTAGAAGGCTTGATCGACATAGCTTAAAAAATTACGGGCAGTTTCAGGGGTTTTTTCGTCTTCAATTTGTATTTTGATTGCGCCGTGGTTCGTGTGTACAATAACATTAGTCATTAGTATATATCCTGTAAGTTTAAGTTACTTAAATTAGAGGTTTACAGCATATCATTTTTGGATTTTTAATTAAATATGAAAACACAAATTATCAAAACTCGTTTTGCCCCAAGCCCTACAGGCCTCATGCATTTTGGAAACGTTCGTACGGCCTTATTTAACTATTTATATGCTAAAAAAATGGGCGGAAATTTCTTACTAAGAATAGAAGATACCGATAAAGCTCGTTCCGAAAAAACTTATTTGGATAGTTTACTTACAGAGTTGGTAGGTTTAGGAATTCATTATGATGAAGGGCCCTATTTTCAATCTGAGCGAGAGGCTATCTATACTCAATACTTTAGTGAACTGCTCAATACCAATAAGGCCTACCTATGTTTTTGCAGTGAAGAGACCTTAGATGTGATGCGTAAGGTCCAATTAGCTGCACATCAGCCACCCCGTTATGCAGGACCTTGTCCAGATCTTACTCAAGCACAAATAAATGAAAAATTAAGTCAGGGTCTAAAACCTGCTTTACGGTTTAGAGTAGAAAAAAATCAGACCATTGAATTTAAGGATTTAATTAAAGGCCCTCAAAGCTTTAAAAGTAATGATATAGGGGATTTTATCATTAGAAGACAAGATGGGGCGGCCTCTTTTATGTTTTGTAATGCCATAGATGACTCTTTAATGCAAATAAGTCATGCCCTACGAGGGGACGATCATTTAACCAATACCCCTCGTCAATTAATGATCCTTAAGAGTTTAAATCTACCCAGCCCAAACTATGGGCATTTCCCAATGATAATTGGTGCTGATGGGACTAAATTATCTAAACGCAATGGTAGCCGTTCTATAAACGAACTAAAAAAAGAAGGGTACTTAGCAGAAGCTATTTTAAATTATTTAGCCAGTTTAGGTCATCATTTTAAAACCCCGAAATTTAGAAAGATGGAAGAACTAATTCAGGATTTTGAATTAGAACAAATCGCTCATTCACCTGCTAATTTTGATTTGAACTTTCTTAATTTTTGTCAAAAAGAAGCGATTAACCATGCTGATGAAGAAACTTTTGAAAAATGGGTGGATGGCTTTAATACCGATTTAAATCTACCTGAAAACAAACAGGATTTTTTAAATTTAATCAAACCCAATATTATCCATTTAAGCGATGTGATTTTTTGGAAAACTATTTTTTATGATGAAAATTTTACCACCCATTCAGATGCCGAAAACTACATTAAAAATGCTGGCTCAAATTATTATGAATTAGCCATTGGCTTTTTAAAGTCTCATCCAGAAGAGTCTTATACCAGTCTTATAAATTACTTAAAAGAACATACCCAATTAAAAGGCAAAGCTTTATTTATGCCCTTAAGAGTGGCGCTAACCGGACAAGTTTTTGGGCCGGAACTAGATGGCATTTATCAATTTTTAGGCAATGAAAAACTGATTGCTAGGTTAAAGAGGGCTAAGGCACGTGCTTGAAATATATAATACCTTAACGCAAAAAAAAGAGCCCTTTAAGCCAATCAAGGAGAATAAGCTTAGTATTTATGTCTGTGGTATTACGGTTTATGATCATTGTCATATTGGTCATGCCCGGATGTTTTTAGTATTCGATATGGTAGTAAGATACTTTAAATATTTAGGATATGAACTTAAATATGTCCGCAATATAACCGATGTGGATGACAAAATTATTAAAAAGGCCTTTGCTAACAATGAGCCTTTTAATGATTTAGCAAAAAGATATATTGACTCTATGCATCAAGATGAAAAAGCATTAAATTTAATTCCACCGACTCATGAGCCCAAGGCTACAGAATATATCGAACAAATGATAAACCTCATCAAAGGACTTATAGAAAAAAAGCATGCCTATGTTGCTCAAAATGGTGATGTATATTTTGATATTTTAAGTTTTGAATCCTATGGCTGCCTATCCCATCGAAGTATTGATGCCTTACAAGCAGGAGCCCGGGTGGAAGTCGATGAACATAAAAATAATCCTCTAGATTTTGTATTATGGAAGATGACCAAACCTCAGGAACCTTTCTGGGATTCCCCCTGGGGCAAAGGACGGCCAGGTTGGCATATCGAATGCTCTGCGATGTCATTAGATACTTTGGGAGAGACCTTTGATATTCATGGTGGTGGTCCTGATTTAAAATTTCCGCATCATGAAAATGAAAGAGCACAATCTGAGTGCTTTACCAATAAGAAATTTGTAAATTATTGGATGCATACGGGATTTGTACAAAAAAATAAAGAAAAAATGTCAAAATCATTAAATAATTTTTTAACCATTAAAGATTTTTTAAAATCCTATCATAGCGAAGTATTACGTTATTTTATGTTAAATGCTCATTATCGCAGTCCTATTGATTATGCCTTAGAACATATCGATGTTGCTAAGTTAAGTTTAGAGCGTCTTTATTTATGTTTAAGAGATTTAGATGAGGCAATAGCCCCTCCTCTTAATCATCTTTATAAAGATAACTTTACAAAAGCTATGAATGATGATTTTAATACTCCGATAGCCTTTTCAGTATTATTTGAAATAGCTAAGGAAATTAATCGATTAAAAGCCCAAAATAATTTTACTGAAGCTTCTTGTTTGGGTAGTTTATTACGACAATTAGCTCAAACCTTAGGTTTATTAAATGAATCGGTTGAAAGCTTTTTAAAACAAGTGAACACTACAGAGGATATCGATTCTTCTATCAATTTAGAGACCATCGAATCTTTAATTAAAGAACGAGAATTATTGAAATTACAAAAAGAGTGGAAAAAAGCTGATTTAATTCGATTAGAACTTCAAAACAAGGGGATTATTTTAGAAGATACTCCTCAAGGCACCGTATGGCGCAGATAATTTTTTTTGACACCCTCCTCTTTCTTTAAGAAGAGGAGGATTTCAAGGATTAGTAATTTGTGCGTAGGCAGAATGATTGTGGATGGATTCTAAGTTTTCTACTTCTACCTTAAAATGAGTAATGTGGCTTAATTTTTTTAATTGAATAGCGATATCCCTTACAATATCTTCCACAAACTTGGGGTTTTCATAAGCTTTTTCAGTGATATATTTTTCATCAGGGCGTTTTAATACCCCATATAATTCACAGGAACTTTCTTTTTCGATTAATTCAATAATATCTTCCATCCAAACTTCAACTGTTGATTGAAAATTTAAAGTCACAATACTGCGCTGATTGTGAGCACCATATTTAGAGATGGCTTTGGAACAAGGGCAGAGAGAAGTAATGGGAACTTGTAATTCGTAATGGATTGAAAAATTATTAGGATGATAAATACCTTCAATTTTTACCTGATAATCCATTAAACTTTCAATTTTTGAAACAGGGGCCTGCTTTAGGATAAAAATAGGATAGCTTAAGTTTATAAATGCAGCATCTGAATTTTGTTGCTCTGCGGTAAATTTTAATAATTGGTATAGATAGGAGGCAGTGAAAGGTTTCTGTGTAGCATTTAAAACCTCTATAAAACGCGACATATGGCATCCTTTAAGGGAGGCTCGTAATTGCACAAACATATCCACTATCGCAATAGTCATTTGAATGCTTCCATCCCTCATTAAAATCTTTATGGGGTGTTTCAGATTTTTGATCCCTACTTTTTGAATGGCTATGCCCCTGGTATCAGGTAGATTTTGTATATCAGGTGTTAATTCAGTAATAGTAATGGATTGCATAATAGATACTTTTTAATTTAAAAATGGCGGTTAATTATTAGCTTAGTTAAGGATTTTAAAGGCAAATCTTTAGGCGGCAAGAAATTTAATGATAGTAAAATATCATTGGCTGATTCATAAAGCGCTTGCAGATAAATCTGGGCTTTTACTAACCCCATTAAACTTACAAAAGTTTTTTTTCCTTGTTGTTTATCTTTGCCTGCAGTTTTGCCTAAAAGGGTGGAGTTAGAGGTTTCATCTAATATATCATCTTTTACTTGGAAGGCGAGCCCTAAGATTGCAGCATATTGTTTGATGTTTTTAATCGTTTGTTCAGAAAGTATATTGGCCATAATAAGAGGCATCTCTAAGGCTGCGCTAATTAAAGCACCTGTTTTTTTCTGGTGCATGGTTTTTAAATTATCGATAGTTTGAAGCCGAGGAGTGGCGGTTATATCAAGAATTTGTCCTTCTACCATTCCTTTTTTACCTACCGCCTGTGCAAGGGTATTAATCATCAGTATTTGTTGGGCTGGGGTCAAATTAGGAGAGGGCTTACTTAATAATTCAAAAGCCAAAGCTTGTAGAGCATCGCCAGCTAAAATAGCGATGGCTTCATTAAAGGCTTTATGGCAACTCGGTTTACCCCTTCTAAAATCATCATTATCCATGCTGGGTAAATCATCATGAATTAATGAATATACATGTATCAATTCAATTGCCGCGGCTGGAACATCTAATTGGTCAAAAGGAATATCTAAGCTTAGTCCTAAAGCATACACTAATAGAGGACGAATACGTTTTCCCCCTGAAAGCGTACTATATCGCATAGCTTCAATCAGTACCGAAGGCTCTAAGGGAGACTTAGCTAAAACAGAGTTTAAAAATAATTCAAGCCGGGTATTACATAGATTTGAAAATTCAGTAAAATCCTGCATTAATTATTCATCCGGTAAAGCAAACGCTTCTCGTTGAGTGATACCTTGTTTTTCAAGCAGGATTTCTACTTTTTGTTCAGCTTCTTTTAAAGAATTCTGGCAAGTACGAGTTAAACTAATTCCCTGTTCAAAGAATTTTAAGGAATCTTCAAGACTTAGATCTCCTTTCTCCATTTTTTGAATAATTTCATCTAATTGTAATAAAGACTCTTCAAAATTAGGTATTTGCCTCTTTGATTCGCTCATAAGCTACCCCTAAATAATATGATATGATTGTCGACTAAAATTATTCAATGCTTAATAAATTGTTATAATGATTTTTTGAAGCTATTATACAATAAGTGAGGGCGTAATATAGGTGGATTGAAAAATAATATTAACATTGCAAATATGTTATTTAAGTGACAAAATGGCTTTATCGTAAACAAACTGCTATGATGAACCCTCTATAAAATGAGCAAATAAAATGAATTATGAAAAATTTGAAGAATATATCGATTTTTTGAAAGAAACCGTGGTAAACGTGGTTGAATACCGAGAACGCACGGGAACCTCTAATCCTGAACTAAGCCAATTAAGGGATAACTTATTTGATGAAGATCCTTTTGTAGTATTTGGTGCCAGTGTACTTGCAACGGCCGTACTTGCTGATAAGACACTCTATCATTAAATTTTTTTTCATAAGGGGTAATTAAATCATGTCAGAAATAGAAAAAAATTCATTTAATCCCCGAGGTGAATTAGTCCTACAAACCCTAGCCATGCCTAAGTCCGCCAACGTATATGGCGATATTTTTGGGGGGTGGTTAGTATCCCAAATGGATATCGGTGGCTCGATTTTAGCGCATATGCGAGCTCGTAATAAGGTTACCACCGTAGCCATTGATTCAATGGTATTTCTAAAACCCGTTTCTATCGGGGATTGCATCTGTTGTTATGCAGAAGTCATTAAAACCGGCCGCTCATCCATAGCCATCAATGTTGAGGTTTGGACTATTAGTCGTACCGATGGCAGTCATCAACAAGTGACAGGGGGTGTTTTTACCTTTGTAGCGGTTGATGAATGGGGTAAATCTAAAGCCATTGATTGGTCTTTAACAAAACATATCACAAAACTATAAATTTTTATTACAATATTTTTTTCTTTTGTTTAAGTTTTGTTTTTTCAGATAATTATCGTTATAATATTGGGTTATTATATTCACACCTTTATTTTTATTAGGAGTATTTAAACCATGGGTATTTTAGTCGGAAAAAAAGCTCCCGATTTTACCACTGCAGCGATTCTGGGTAACGGAGAAATCGCGAGTGATTTAAGGTTAAGCCAGATTATTAAAGGCAAATATGCTCTTGTGTTTTTTTATCCCCTTGATTTTACTTTTGTTTGCCCTTCAGAATTAATAGCTTTAGATAAAAGAATGTCCCAATTTAAATCACGCAATGTCGAAGTTATTACGGTTTCAATTGATTCTCATTTTACTCATTCAGCTTGGCGGAATACCCCTCTTGAAAAAGGCGGCATAGGGCCTGTTAATTTTATAATGGCTGCTGATATTAAACATGAAATTTGTAAGCATTATGGAATTGAACATCCGGAGATGGGTGTCGCATTTAGAGCGGCTTTTATCATTGATGCTGATGGTGTCGTTCGTTCTCAAATTGTGAATGATTTACCCTTAGGCAGAAATATCGATGAGATATTAAGAACCATTGATGCTTTGCAATTTCATGAAGAAGAGGGGGAGGTGTGTCCTGCAAATTGGAAAAAAGGGGATTCTGGGATGAAAGCTGATGCCGAAGGTGTTGCCAAATATTTATCTGAATTTGGTGAGACTTTGTAATTTTAATATGAGTGATTTTATAAAAGAACTGAATAAGCGCTGTACCTTTGCAATTATCTCCCATCCAGATGCGGGGAAGACGACTATTACTGAAAAATTATTATTGTATGGGGGCGCAATTCAATTAGCCGGAACTGTGAAAGGTCGTAAAGCCTCAAGACATGCCACATCCGATTGGATGGAGCTTGAAAAGCAAAGGGGAATTTCTGTTACAACCTCTGTAATGCAATTTCCTTATAAAAATAGATTATTAAATTTATTAGATACCCCAGGGCATGAAGACTTCTCAGAGGATACTTATCGAACTTTAACTGCAGTAGATTCCGCATTGATGGTAATAGACGCGGTAAAAGGGGTTGAACCTCGTACCATTAAATTAATGGAAGTATGCCGATTAAGAGATACGCCCATCTTAACATTTATTAATAAATTAGATAGAGATTCAAGGGAACCTATAGCGCTTTTAGACGAAATTGAAAAAATATTAAATATTCAATGTGCACCCATTACCTGGCCAATTGGAATGGGTAAACATTTTAAGGGCATCTATCATCTATATGAAGATATTGTTTGTCTTTACCAACCCGGACTTAACAATAAGGTCCAAGAAGGGAAATTTATTCAAGGCCTAGATAATCCTGAAGTGGATAAAGCTTTAGGAGAAATTGCCAAAGAATTCCGAGATGAATTAGAGCTGGTGCGAGGGGCTAGCCACGAATATAATCAAGAAGCATTTTTAGCAGGGAAATTAACGCCCGTATTTTTTGGATCGGCATTAAATAATTTTGGGGTACGTGAATTATTAGATGCATTTGCAAAATATGCGCCTATTCCTCAAAACCGAGAAACTGTGGAACGAATAGTAACACCAGATGAGCCTAAATTTTCTGGATTCATATTTAAAATTCAAGCGAATATGGATCCCCAGCATCGAGACAGAATAGCTTTTTTAAGGGTTTGCTCTGGCACTTATCTTAAAGGCATGAAAATGCGTCACGTCCGTATCCAACGGGATATTCAAATTAATAATGCTTTAACTTTTATGGCAGGAGAACGGGACTTAGTTCAAGAAGCTTATGCAGGCGATATTATCGGTTTACATAATCACGGTAGCATAAAAATAGGAGATACTTTTACTCAAGGTGAAAATCTTAAATTTAAAGGTATTCCTAATTTTGCTCCTGAATTATTTAAAGCTGTTCGATCGAAAGATCCTCTAAAAGCTAAAGCCTTACATAAGGGCCTCCTAGAACTAGCAGAAGAAGGCGCCACCCAGGTATTTAGGCCATTTTCTAACAATCGTATTATTTTAGGTGCAATTGGGGTTTTGCAATTTGATGTCGTCGCCCACCGTTTACAGCATGAATATAATGTCGACTGCGTGTTCGAAGCGGTTAATACTGCTACCGTTAGATGGGTAGAGGGTAAGGATAAAAAAACATTAGAAGATTTTAGCAATAAAACCAGGGATAATTTAGCTTTAGATGGAGCAGATAATTTAACTTATTTAGCGCCAAGTCGGGTTAATTTAAACTTAACCATCGAACGATATCCTGATATTTCATTTTATGAAACTAGGGAACATTAATTAATTTTATTTTAAAAATCTTTTGATAAATAAAAGGGGAATGATACCCCTTAATTATTTAATGTATCTAAAAACAAAGCTCAATCGCTACCATTGTAGTTTAAATCATAAATTAATTTTATATCAGAAAAAAAGGTTTAATTAAATAATAAGTAAAATCTTTTTATAAGAATGCTAAAATTCCATTATCAATCATTTAAATTGAGTTCGCCTTAAATAAAACTCGCTAGAAATAACTGAGCTCATCAATAATAATCTTCGAGAACCAATTTTCAAGAGCATATATCCTTCACCATTCAAAATGCGAAACTTGTTGCAATAGCACCGATTAATGATAAAATGAACCCATGAAAAAATCTTTGCCTTCCAAAGAAAGACTCAATCTTATTCGGTTGCACCGAAAGGAGCGAGACGGATGTATTAGAGATCGAATAAAAGCAGTATTGGATTATGATGAAGGCTACAGCTACTCTCAAATTGCACGCATCCTACTTTTGGATGATGAAACGATTCGCCGTCATATTCAAGATTATTGGACTGAAAAGAAGCTTACTACAGAGAACGGAGGCAGTGAAAGTAAGCTTGACGATACACAATCCCATGAACTGCACTTTGCTGAAAAAAAATACTTGTACGTCAAGGGTATTGGCCGTCACGTCCTAAAAAAATATCAACAGAAGTACAGCGTTAGTGGCATGGGGAAATGGCTGCATTCCCATGATTTTTGCTATAAAAAGCCCCATGCTGTTCCTGCCAAAGCAAACAAAGAGGCGCAACATGCTTTCATTGAATTTTATCAACAGCTAAAGGTGAAGGCTGGGTCGAAAGAGCCTATCTATTTTACAGACAGTGTCCATCCAGAGCATCAAACCCGTTTGGCATATGGATGGATCCTGAAAGGTGAACGTAAGGCAATGCCAAGGACTGGACGGCAATATCGTTTGAATTTTATAGGTGGAATTTGCTTAAATGAATATAAAATTGTTAGTCAACGGGTAGACAGAATAGATGCAGATAGCGTTGCCGCCTACTTAGCAAAACTGAGGAAATGCCATCCGGGTAAGCATAAAATCCATGTAATTTTAGATCAAGCAGGATACCACCGGGACCAAGGGGTACAAAGATTTGCCAAAGATCTGGCAATAGAGCTTCATTACCTACTGCCCTATTCGCCTAATTTAAATCCCATTGAAAGATTATGGAAAATCATGCATAAGTATGTTACTTATAATCATTATTATGAATCATTTAAATGTTTTGCTGACGCAATGTTACATTTTTTCAAAAATATAGCAAAAAAGAAATCCTTGCTGAAAGAAAGAATTACGGACAACTTTCAGATTTTATCTTTACCTATTTTCGCATCTTAATTAAAGGGTAATTGGTATATTTACAGCAATTTAAGCGCTTTGTGAGATTTATTTGACACAGAGGGGTAATCTTGATTTTAAGGAAAACCAGAAAGGTATGGAATTATATTTACGGAAGGGAATATTAAAATGAAATTATATTTCACTTGCGCAATCACTTTGTTATTAACAGGTTGCGTGTCAAAATATGAACAGCTTTATAATGCTAAACCAGGATTTTATTCGTATATCTCGGCGGAGATACATGGCGATCGTATAATTGATGAATATTTTTCAGAAGTATATGCTACGCCTGCTAGTTGTCAAAAAATAATTACCTCGCTGGTAGCCTTAAAGACTCTCGGCTTAATGTATCAGTATAAAACAAATATTTTTTCTACCATGAAAAACAATCAAATTAACGATGTGGTGATCAAATTTTCTGGCGATCCTACTTTAACATCGTCGCAATTAACAACTTTATTGAAACCACTGCAAGGCAAGAAAATTAATGGCTACATATTCCTTGATGCATCTCATTTTGAAACACCCCCATATTCACATAATTTGATGATAGGTGATATCGGAACAGATTACGCAACACCTGTCTCAGCTATTAATATAGATAAAAACTTCATATCTGTAAAAATATTGGCCACTAAGATGGGTAAATTAGCAACAATTAAAATTGATAAAAACTTTAATGTAAATTCTAAAGTAATCACAAACAAAGACAAGTCTTCGATTAAATTAACTTGGGAAGATAATGTAATTCATATAATGGGTAATATTAATATTGAAGATTCAATAACTGAATTTAAGATTTCACCAAAAAATCACGATCAATATATATTAAATAAAACAAAAGCTATACTTTCCTACTTAAATATTAAAGGTAAAATAAAAATCATTAAAGATGAAAGTGTGGTTGATGTTAAAAAACAATTCATAGGGGAAATTCATTCTTTACCTCTCAAGGATTTCATTAAACCAGCGCTAAAAATGTCTGATAATTTGGTGTTCGATAGTCTATATTTATCTATTGCGAATTCTTATGCTGATGAAAAAATTAAAGATTGGGAGCAGGGGAATAATATAATTAAAAATCTAATTAATGAGAATTTTGGAATTGATGCTGATAATGCATTATTTGTCGATGGTTCTGGTCTGTCGCGCTATAATCGTATACAACCTAAAACTCTTTTGTCGTTATTAAAAATTGGATTTAATATCCCTCAATTTGTAGATGCTTTATCTATATCAGGAGAAGCACAATCCACACTTGAAAATAGATTGCAATTATCCCGTAACATTAGGGCAAAAACAGGTAATCTGTCGGGGATTACTTGTCTATGCGGATATAGTTCCAGCACCGATGTTCCAAAAGCTTTTGTCTTTATGGGTAATAGCTTTGCTCCTCCATCCAAAAAATTATTTCAGACTATGGATAGTTTTATAACCAAAAATATAGGTCAATAATGTGTTACGATTCTCTGCATCGGGAAAAACTTAATATTTTATTGGTGTGACAGTCCTGGATATACCATTCACCAGTCAAAGCGTTGCCGCCTACTTAGCAAAACTGATGAAATGCCATCCCGGTAAGCATCAGATCAATGTGATTTTAGATCAAGTTGGATACCATTGGGACCAAGGGGTACAAAAAATTGCCACCAATCTCTGGCAATAGAGCTTGATTACTTGAAGCCCTATTCGCCTAATTCAAATCCCATTGAAAGATTATGTTAAATCATGCATGAACTTGTTACTTATAATCATTATTATGAATCATTTCAATATTTTCCTGTTCAATGTTACTTTTTTTCAAAAATATAGCAAAAAATAAATATTTGTTGAAAGCAAGAATTACGGTCAACTTTCAGATTTTACATTTACCTATCTTCGCAACTTGAAGTGTAATTGGTATATAACACCTGAAACCCTACCTCTTATTTTCATATGAAATGGGAAAACAACTTCTAACTTAGGCCAGAATATTTTTTGCGGTCTTAGTTTTTTGATTCGTCACATTAAAAAAAGAAAATGAAGTAATTATTATTCTTAGAGTTTTTTTAAAGCAGTCTCTTGAGATTTTATAATTTTTAAATTTATTAATACTTGATTTATGAATGAAAACTTGTTTAAGTATTTTAAGTGTAATTACTTAGGAAGGTGATAAGCCATCTTAAACTAGGAAAAAATAATGGAAAATCTATTTGAAGCCTGCAAGCTCGGTGACCTAGAGCAAGTTAATTTATTATTAGCTCAAGGCGCGGATGCCACTGCTGACAATAACGCATCTATTCGGGTGGCAGCTAGCCATGGTCATTTAGATGTAGTCCATCGACTCTTAGAAGTGCCAGAGGTAGATGCCACAGCCAATAACAATGATGCTCTTTGGTGTGCAGCTTTCAAGGGTCATTGTGACGTAGTCAATCGACTCTTAAAAGTGCGAGGAGTGGATGCCACAGCCGATAATAATAATGCGCTTCGCTTTGCAGCTCGCTATGGTCATTTAGATGTAGTCGAACGATTATTAAAGGTGCCCGGAGTGGATGTCACAGCCAAAAATAATTATGCTATTCGCTTTGCAGCTAGGAATGGTTATTTGAATGTAGTCAATCGACTTTTAAAGGTGCCCGGGGTGGGATGCCACAGCCGATAATAATGAAGCGCTTCGCTTTGCAGCTCGCTATGGTCATTTAGATGTAGTCGAACGATTATTAAAGGTGCCCGGAGTGGATGCCACAGCCAAAAATAATTATGCTATTCGCTTTGCAGCTAGGAATGGTCATTTGGACGTAGTCAATCGGCTTTTAGAAGTGCCCGGGGTTGATGCCACAGCCGATAATAATTTTGCTATTAAATGGGCAGCATGCTTTGGTCATTGTGAGGTGGTAGAACTGATTACTGAGGCACTTCGTTTGCAAATCCTAGATAATTTTTATGCAGATTATAGAAAAGAGATATTAGTGGAAGAAGAAAAATCTTTAAATTTAGATTTTCTTAATGCAGATCTACAACTTAAGTTTAAAGATGCTGTTTTAAAAAAAATGGGTAACATAACAGGTATTAAAGCGATTATTGAAGAGAATATTATTCAAAAAACGTTCATTCAATATAGACAACAAATATCCTTTAATGATGCTCAAGCTACCAAAAGACAGGTAAAAGTGTTAGGCGTGATTTCAGACGGTGATAAAAATTCAAACCCAAAACTTGAAATAAATCCTTTGTTAAAAAAAGAGCTTAGTGAAAGTCAAGCAGACAAACAATTAGAAGTCATCCAGGTAAATCCTAAAAAGGAAAATTTTATTCCAGAGCTAAATAAAAAATTAAATTCAATGCATCTTGTGCAATATGAAACTTCCCTAGGAATATTAAGTGGTCCTAAAAATAAAGTAGAGGAGAATAGTACAGATCAAAAAAGTTATGAGTTTAAGCTAAATTAAAGAAAAAAGAATCTGATGTGCATCAGGATTTTACCTAAGAAATCTGCGGGTTTAAAACAAAATAATCATTATTAGAGCTTCATTTAAGTACATGGATGAAGGGTTTTCTAATTATTAAGTTATCTTTGATCGATTTAAAAAATATTTTAGGATTATTTTTTCAAATAATGTTAAATGAAACGATGAATTTTTTTAAATACTTGATTTATGAATGAAAACTTGTTTAAGTATTTTAGGTGTTAATACTTATAAAGATGATAAGCCATCTTAAACTAGGAAAAAATAATGAAAACTCTATTTGCTGCTTGCAAGCTCGGTGACCTAGAGCAAGTTAATTTATTATTAGCTCAAGGCGCGGATGCCACAGCTGATAATAATGCACCTATTCGGATGGCAGCTAGCTATGGTCATTTGGACTTAGTCAATCGTCTCTTAAAAGAGCCGCGGGTAGATCCCACAGCCGATAACAATTATGCCATTTGCTTCGCAGCTCGTAATGGCCATTTAAATGTAGTCAATCGGCTTCTAGAAGTTCCAGGGGTGGATGCCACAGATAGTAATAATTTTGCTATTCGATTTTCAGCGGGCTATGGTCGTTTGGATGTAGTCAATCGACTCTTAAAGGTCTCCAGTGTGGACGCCACAGCTGGTGATAATTTTGCTATAAGATGGGCAGTATGTTTAGGTCATTCGGAGGTTATAGAACTGATTACCGAGACACTACGTTTACAGATCCTAGCTAATTTTCATGCAGCTTATAAAAAGGAACGATTAGGAGAGGAAGAAAAATCTTTAAGCTTAGATTTTCTTGATGCAGAGCTTCAACTTAAATTTAAAAACGCTGTTTTAAAAAAATGGGTAACATAAATGGTATTGAAGAGATTATTGAAGAGAAGATAATTCAAAAAACATTTATTCAATATAGACAACAAATATCATTTAATGAGGCTCAAGCTACAAAAAAACCGGTAAAAGAATTAGAATTGATTTCAGACGATAATAAACATTTAAATCCAAAACTTGAAATAAATTCTTTATTAAAAAAAGAGCCTAGTGAAAGTCAAGCAAATAAACAATTAGAAGACGTCCAGGTAAATTCTAAAAAGAAAAATTTTATTCCAGAGCTAAATAAAAAATTAAATTCAATGCATCTTGTGCAATATGAAAATTCAATAGGAATATTAAGTGGTCCTAAAAATAAAACCGAGAGGAATAAGCCAGATCCAAAAAATTATGAGTTTAAATTAAATGATAGAGATCTTAATATACATAGCGGTTTTAAAACTTAAATTGTGTTGTTAAATTGAGGTAATCAGTAAATTTAATTTTTGGCCCAAAGAATTAAGGTCAAAGTAAAATTACTATAAATATTTTTAAATAAATTGTTTATTGGTTTATTACGTAAGTATGTTTTTATTATGCATGAAATCAAAAAGTGAAGATCTGGTTTCATTGGTATATATCTGACTTTAATTTTAAGTGTTAAGAAAGAGTTAAGAGTGCAATTATCAATGTTATCATAAATTTTGTTGTTTAAAAAAAATCATTTGTTAGGCTAAAATTAACTGTTAAATAAAAGTTATAAATATTAAATCGATCCCTTTTATAACTCGCAATCAATTTTGCAAAATAAAAATTGAATTGATATCCAGTTATTATTAATATACAATTCGAGGGTCTATTTCAAGGTTATGGAAGGAAAAATAAATGACGAAAGAAGTATGTGGATTAGTTACGGGTGTAACATTACTATATAGCGGGATCAGTGCTGGTTTTGGTGCAGCTTCCGGCGCTATTGGCCAAAGTGTTTTAACAAGAGCGGGTTGGACTAGTGCCAATCTAACATGTTCTCAAATGGTAAAAGCTACAAGTCTAGGAAGCTTTTTGATTTCAATACCTATGGGAGTTATTAGTGGTTGCATGTTAGCTATTGCCTCAGAAGTAGGATCTGTCTCCGTTAAAGCATCATCTAATAGTTTAATTTGGGCTGGCGTATCTGGTACTTTGAGTTCTTTATTAGGTGGAGCAATATTAGGTTATTTAAGTGAAGGAGCTAAAATAGGCTTTGCTGCAGCAACTGGCGCTACTGGTTCGGCAATATTAGGAGTTGGTTTATCAACGGTTGCTTGCGTGATACTTTGTTGTGCTGGGGGCACGTTTTTATGTTCCCAATCTTTATCAGGGGATTTAAACTTACTTAAGATACCGAAAAAGAATTTGGATAATCAGGGAAATATCACTTCTCTTGAAGGTATAACAGTAGTAGATCCTAAGTTAGTAATTCCCGGGCCAGTACCTTCAATTACAGAGCTTTCTGAAATTGTATCCCAAAAAATGGATACTCCAATTCACAATCCGGAAGGTTTTGTAGCCCCAGCTAATTCAAGTCATACGAAATATAAAATATAAAAAAATGTGGTTTTCTTATAAAAAGTTAACCACTAATGATAGGCAAAATCAACGCAAATTTCTTTATCGAAATTTGTATGAGATTTTGAAAAAATCGGAAATCGATTTGATTTTGCCTATCAATCCCTTTTTGGACAATCACCATAAATTAAAGAAGGGCCTTTGCCATGGATATGGTGAATACTGGATAAAATATATTCACAGTTTTGTTGATGTAGCTCCTTTTGATGACTGGAAAAATTTATTAGGCGAAAAAGATTATTTTGCGAATGAATTTATTTTGACAGAAGAAATTTTTGAATTACAAAAACTTCAATCTATTCCTAAGTTAGGTAAAAAAAATTTTAAAAATGCTATTTTTTGCAAAAACACAGTTAATTTAATTGACTACATTTCCCAAATAATTTTGCTAGATACCCCCTTGCCAAACTTTTTATATATAATAGATATTGCGCAATTACCAGTTAAAATGTTTAATAATATATTTAATACATGTTTCATGTGCTTTCCCAATAAAATAAAACATTGGCATGAGTTTAGAATATATATTGATGATCAAAATTATCTACACCTATTTGATTCAAATATTGGTTTATTTAAGACTAAGAAGAATAATTTAAAAGATATTAATTTAACTAAAATTTTAACTGATCTCTTTAAAGTTTTGCAGTACGATAAGAGTTATGTTGTAGTTTCCATAAATAAAGTTTTTCTTGTCCGCCAGTCTCAAATTTATAGTGGGAGAGCTTAAGTTTTAATCAACTTTAAGTGAATATTTTTTTTGATTTATCTTTATCGGTATAAAGAAAAAACTGTAAGCATAATGGATACAAACTTTATTTTATCTGATGAAAAATATTAAGCCTTAGTTGTTGGCTTATAATTTTTTATTTATATCAAGATTAATTAAGATTTTCATAAAACTTGTTAGTATAAATTACTGCTTAATAAACTATTATAGTTATTTAAAAAACGATAAATACTAATTTTTTCATTGTACTGGACAAATTCCTAAAGGGGGTTAAATGCCTAACAATATAATCCTATGAATATTTAATAGTACACGAATAATCGAAACTACTAAAAATGACTAAATTATATTAAAAATTCATAATCATATGATTAGTTTAAAGTCTTATTTCAATCACAAAAGAATACATTCAGCGAACTTCCAGATATTTTGATTTTTTAGTACAAGTAGATACAGTACTTTCGGCGGAGAATTTTTTTATCCATATATTATATAAATTACTTAAACGGTTCCCTTGGGGATCAAGTAAACACATTCTGGTCACATGAAAGGAAATATTCTTAACATAGTTTTCTGGAAATCTTGCAGCATCTATAGCTTGAGCAGACTTTTCAGCTCCCCATGCTGCTAAAATTTCTTTTATGCCTATATTTTTAGCTCTGGTATTTTTACTTAAATTTTTCAATTTTTCCAAGTCAGCTTTACTGCGAAATTCTTCAACCGCTATCACTTTGAAACATTTTAGCAATGCCCTTGCATAATCTATAAATTCATAATCACTGTCTATGTTTCCAAAATGAATATCATTAAATTTTGCATATCCAAAATAAATATGTCCTGCGCTGCGAGGAAGGAAGGCGAAGCCGAGCCGAGTAGACCGCGCAGCCACCTAGGCCTCGAAGAGGCACCGATAGGTGGCGTCAAGTCAATTGAGAAAACCATTTTCATATAAATGCTAAATAGCATA
>JAQGOH010000074.1 GCA_028293705.1 Francisellaceae bacterium
GTCGAAATAATGAGCCAGGATTTACAAAAAAATGAATTAGTGGGGAAAATTGCAGAAGTATTAGGTCATGAAAACACCCCTGGCATCGAAATTACAGCAGCCATAAGAGCTTATGATTTACCTCATATTTGGGATGAAAAAGTTACTCAGTCAATTCAAAATATTGGATCGGAAGTACTTCCAGCGCATAAAAAAAATAGAATCGATTTACGAGAAATTCCATTAATTACCATAGATGGTGAGGATGCAAAAGATTTTGATGATGCGGTTTATTGTGAGCCTAAACCGAGGGGCGGCTTTAAACTAATCGTAGCAATCGCTGATGTCAGTTTTTATGTAAAACCTAAAACCGACTTAGATAAAGAAGCCCAAAAAAGAGGAAATTCCGTTTATTTTCCAGGCCGGGTAATTCCAATGTTACCTGAAATTCTTTCTAATGAGTTATGTTCCTTAAAGCCCCAGGTCGATAGGCTTTGTATGGTATGCGAGATGCATATTTCAGAAAAAGGCTTAATCACTCGTTATGAATTTTATGAAGGGCTTATGCGTTCTCATGCTCGTTTTACTTATACTAAAGTAGCAGCCATATTGGCTAATCCCAATTCCCATTTAAGCGAGCATTATCAATCCTTAGTGCCTCAGCTTCATAATTTACATAGTCTATATAATGTTTTAAAAATTGCTCGAGAAAAAAGAGGAGCAATGGAATTTGAATCCCAAGAGACTCGAATTGTTTTTGGGGATGATGGTAAAATCAATAGAATTGAGCCAATTGAACGCAATGTGGCGCATAGGATAATAGAAGAATGCATGTTGGCAGCTAATGTCGCAACTGCAAAATTTTTAAAAAAATATAAGGTTCCAACTCTTTATCGTAATCATGAAGCACCACCCCATGATAAATTAAATGATTTAAAGTCATTTTTAAATGAGATGGGGCTGAAATTAGGAGGCGGACATACCCCAACTCCTTTAGATTATGCGAGACTTATGCAAACCGTTCAGGGCCGGAGTGATGCGAATGTTATCCAAACGGTTTTATTAAGGTCTCTCTCTCAAGCGATATATTTTCCTGAAAATTTAGGTCATTTTGGGCTTGCGTATTCGGCTTATGCCCATTTTACTTCTCCGATAAGGCGTTATCCAGATTTATTAGTACATCGGCAGATTCGTAAAGTATTAAATGGTACTTGGGAAAAAGAGCTAATAAAAAATAAGAATCCAACTAAATTAGAAGAAGCTAAAAACGAGCTAATTAATTTAGGTGAGCATTGTTCACTAACAGAACGCCGGGCCGATGAAGCCACCAGGGATGTGGTTCGGTGGCTTAAATGTCAGTATATTAGTAAACACATTGGTGAAGAATTTGAAGCACTCATTTCCGGGGTAACTCGGTTTGGATTTTTTGCTGAACTTAAAAACATCTATATAGATGGGCTGGTTCATGTAACGTCTTTACATAATGATTTTTACCATTTTGATAATCTACATCATCGCTTAGTGGGCGAGCATACGGGTCAACAGCATAAATTAGGCGATACTGTTCTAATTAAGGTAGCAAAAGTTAATATTGAAGAGCGAAAAATTGATTTTGAATTCATTCGAAACTGTAGTTTTACACCTAAGAAAACCACAAAAAAAACAGCTTCAAAATCTAATAAACCGAAAGCGAAATCAAGCTCAAAATCCTCAAATAGCTTAAGCAGAAAAAGAAAGAAGAAAGATTCAAATGATAAAAGATAATAATTTAATTTATGGGTTTCATTCACTTTATGAATTGTTAAGTTCTAAGCCTAATCTTGTATTAGAAATTTTTTTAAACAGAGAAAAAGACGACCCGCGTAGGGCACAATTAGAAAACTTAGCCAAAGAGCATACCATTCCTATTCATTTAATTAATAAAAAACAATTAGAAATTTGGTTTCCTAATTTAAACCATCAAGGAATAGCGGCAAAAATAAAGCTTCCTGATGCTTTAAACGAACATCATCTAGAAACTTTTTTAACAGATTTTTTCCCTAAAAAATATCATAAAAATCCCTTATTGCTTATTTTAGATGGAGTTCAAGATCCGCATAATCTTGGGGCTTGTCTTAGAAGTGCTGATGCAGCACAAGTAAGCGCAGTTATTATACCTAAAGATAATTCAGCTCCCCTTACCCCCACGGTCCGAAAAGTATCATCTGGCGCTATTGATAATATTCCTATTTTTCAAATCAATAATTTAGCTCGAGTATTAAAAAAATTAAAAGAACATGGTATATGGCTAATGGGCGCAGCTGGAGGAGTCAATAGTAATTTATATGAAATGGATTTGAAGGTCCCGACAGGAATTATTATGGGAGCCGAACAAAACGGGTTGCGTCGTTTAACTAAGGAACATTGCGACTATTTATTTTCTATTCCCATGCTAGGACAGGTAGAAAGCTTAAATGTATCGGTAGCAACCGGTATTGTTTTATACGAAGCCCTAAGACAACGCTTAAATTCTGCCTAGATAATCCACACTAATGCGCCATTGGGAACTAAATTAAATAAATCTTCAATGTCTTTTGCTTTCATATGAATGCAACCCTTAGTGCTTGGTTTACCCAGTTTCCACTCCATCGTGGTACCATGAATGTAAACTACTCGATCTTTGGTATCAATATTACGGCCCTTATAATCTTTACCTTTATTTAAACCTGGTTCCAAACCTTCTAACCTCAATATACGGGTAGACACGTAATCTTTGTCGTGACTGTTCCTAGGTCTTTTTTGCCAAACAATACCTAAATATTGACGAGTTTTAAAAATTCCATAATGGGGCACTTCATGCCCTATTTTTTCAATGATACGATGTAAACCTATTGGAGTTTTATAACTATGAGCTAATTGACCTAATCCATATTTGCTGGTGGAAATTATATATTTTTTTATCGGCTTTTCATTTTTAAAAAGGGTTAAGGTCTGTTTTTCGCTGCTGACTACTATATAATAGGCCGAAGGCTTAACTTTTAAACTTTCAGCATACTCTTTGATATAATCGATAATAGGGGGGGTATTTGAGGAAAGATTTACAGAATATGCATTAGTACTTAAAACTAGACTTATAAAAATCAAACCCCACTTGTTGATAAATTTTAGTAAAATCATCTCTATTCTCATCACTGTACCCATTTAGATTCTAAATTTGGTCATGCATTCAGTTAATAAATTATAGTATTTATATTATTAATATGCACGAAGCTTAACGGATAAGTTAATTAACTTTTTTAAACAAAAACTTCCTGATGATTTTTAGAATCCATTTACTTAGGTAAAAAGTTATTTAGAATAATTTATAAATTTTATGCATTTATTTAAACAATATTATAAAGGTGAATACCGCGGGAGACCCCGAATATAGTGTTCATAAAATTCTATTTCTTTAGAATTAATTTGGCAATCATTCATATCGGTTTGCCGATATAAATAAAGCACTTCAGGAAAAAAATGGGTATGGCCTCTAGATGCCATTTCTACCATAGGTATCATCATTGAAAAATCATGCAAAACTTTAATAAATTTGCCCTGATATTTAAAATCTTCTACATTTATTTTTTTATAAAGCCAAGCATAAAAGGTTTTTAAATGGGGAGTTCGCCATTTGGTGGTTCTAATCAAATTTTGTTCTAATATTTCCTGGGGAACGAGTTCTGCATGAAAACAACGCTCGGGAGCACTTGGATACCAATAATTAATATACGATTTATGTAAATTAATATAAATTTCATTTAACCAATTAAAAATATTAATAAAAAAATTATTGCCCCTTATTTTATGAGGTATATCCCTTAATATTTCGCAGACATTCGATTTAGGTCCAAATAATGTATCAATATATAAATCATAATTCCCATAGGTAAGCCAAATATTTTTATCTTCATAGATTTTAGCAACCTTTTGTAAGACTTGTTTATTAGCTAATAAATCATCAGCATCTAAATTGATTACTACATCATTATCATGACAATATTGATTAATAGCATTATATATATTAGGCATTGCGCCCTGATTATTTTGGTTGGCTACTAAAATTATTTTAGGCGCTAAATTTTGTTTTTTAAGATAGGCAGCAATTAAATTGGCACTATTATCAGGTGAATGATCATCTATAATTACCATTTTCCAATTTTTATAAGTTTGTTGGGTAACCGATTCAATAGCTTCTTGAAAATAATGCGCTATTTTATATCCTGGACTTATAATGCAAAAATGGGTAGGTTCTTGACTGGAGGCAAGATGGGGTAAGAGAAGCATAACTAAGGCAGAGAGGGATGCTTTTTTTCGAGCGAAGTAGCCTTGCATCATTTAATAAATTCCCTTTTTTATATTGCCTCAAGTTTAGACTCTATTATAGACCCCAATTACTGTCAATTTTGAAAAAAACCTAATTAATTGTTAGTTTCTTAGCTTGTTATTTTACAAGGGTCTTCATTATCTGAAATATAGAACTCTTTGTTAAAAATATATCTGTATTGCTTATTTTTTTTACTTTTACTATAATGACCTTCCTTTAAATTCTCCTTGCTTCATTAATATAGTTAAGAAGCTAACATAGCCATAAGGAGCTATAATATGCGTCATTATGAAATTGTAGTGATCATTCACCCGGATCAAAGCGAACAAGTATCCGAGATGGTCAAGCGTTATACCACTATAGTGGAAAGTAAAGACGGAAAAATTCATCGTCTAGAAGATTGGGGCCGTCGTCAATTAGCCTATCTTATTAACAAAGTTCATAAAGCTCATTACGTTTTAATGAATATTGAATGCAACCAAGAAGCATTAGATGAACTTAATACAGCGTTTCGTTTTAATGATGCGATTATTCGACATTCTATTATTAAAAGAGATGAAGCGATTACTGAACCCTCTGCTTTATCTAAAGAAAGAGATTCACGTAAAGAAAGTAAACCTAATAATTTCAACCAATCTCATCGTCAAGATAAAGAAACAGAATTAGAAGATACTTCTGAAGCTGTAAATGTTGATAGTGATGAAGATCAGATAGCTGTATAAGAGAGGTCAAAAAAATGATGAACCGTTTTTCTCGTCGAAAAAAATCATGTCGTTTCAGTGAAAAAAATGCAAATCCAATAGATTATAAAGATTTAGATACTTTGCAAGACTATATTAGTGAAAGCTATAAAGTAGTTCCTAGCCGTATAACCGGTACTAGCCATCGTTATCAACGACAATTAGCTAAAGCCATTAAATTAGCACGTTACTTAGGTTTACTACCTTACACCGACAGACACCGTTAAGAGGAAATAAACATGAAAGTTATTTTATTAGAAAAAGTGCAAAATTTAGGTGATTTAGGTAAACAAGTTACTGTTAAAAAAGGATATGGACGTAATTTCTTAATTCCTACTGGTAAGGCCGTGTTAGCTACCGAGCAAAATCTGAAGATGTATGAAGAAAAGAGGGCGGAATTAGAAAAAGAATCTCAAGCAAAATTAGCAGTAGCCCAAAAAAGAGCTGAATCTATTCAGGCACAAAAGATTAGTATCGCTGTTAAAACTGCAGAAGAAGGTAGGTTATTTGGTTCAATTGCAGGCCCTGAAATTGTACAAGCGCTAAAAGATAAAGGAATCGAGATCAACCGTTCGGAAGTAAGATTACCCAATGGTCCTTTACGTCAGATTGGTGATTATGAAGTAGAAATACATTTGCATACCGATGTTAATGCTACGCTCCAAGTTTCTATTATTCCTGAAGCTTAAGCTTTTTCTTTAAATACCCTCTTTAAGTTTTTAAAGAGGGTATTTAGAAAATAAACTTTAAAAAAATATAAAAATTAAAAATTAATTAGAAGCCCCTCAGTCTATAGTAATATAGTAGTTAAAATAAAAAAAATAAAAAGTAGACTAACTTTTAAAAGAGGTTTTTAATGAGTCAAGCTCAAAATTTCCAGCAAAATGCTCGTGCTCAAAATTATTCCTCATCTTTAAAAATCCCTCCTTATTCTTTAGATGCCGAACAAGCTGTATTGGGCGGTGTTATGTTAGATAAACAAGCCTGGGATATTGTAGCCGAACGATTACAAGAAAATGATTTTTACCGGCAAGATCATCGTATTATATTCAGAGCGATGCAGGATTTAACTCTAAATGATAAACCCCTAGATGTTATTACCGTTTCAGAAAAATTAGAATCATTAAAGGAATTAGAAAACACAGGGGGATTAGCTTATCTTGGAGATTTAGCTAAAAATACGCCTTCTTCAGCTAATGTACAAGCTTATGCTGATATCGTAAGAGAAAGAGCAGTCTTGCGCCAATTAATTGAAGTAGGTTCTCAAATTACTGAGTCTGCATTCGAGCCAGAAGGTCGCATAGCAGTAGAATTATTAGATGAAGCTGAAAGAAAAGTTTTTGCAATAGCTGAAAGGGGCGGGCTTGGAAAAAGTGAAGGGCCTCAAATTATCTCTGAAGTCTTTAGTCGGACTATTGATAGAATCGATACGCTTTATAAATCTAATTCATCGATTACAGGGCTCGCGACAGGTTTTAACGATTTTGATAGGCTAACTTCCGGACTTCAGCCCGCGGATTTAATTATTGTGGCGGGTCGCCCTTCAATGGGAAAAACCACCTTTGCTATGAATATTGCAGAACATGTGGCAATGAAGCATGATGGCGCTGTTCTTATTTTTAGTATGGAAATGCCTTCTGAATCATTAGCGATGAGGATGTTAGCCTCTCTTGGTCGAATTGAGCAACAAAGAATTCGCTCGGGTCAATTAACAGATGAAGATTGGCCGCGTTTAACTTCTGCTATTAGCATGATGTCTTCTAAAAAATTACTTATTGATGATGGGGGCTCTTTAAGCCCTATGGATATAAGAACCAGAGCTAGAAGGGTCGCAAGAGAGCATGGACAATTGAGTATGATAGTTATTGATTATTTACAATTAATGCGCGTTCCAGGGCATGCGGAAAATAGAACAGCTGAAATCTCCGAAATTTCACGCTCATTAAAATCCTTAGCAAGAGAACTTAATGTACCAGTCATTGCTTTATCTCAACTTAATCGGGGATTAGAACAAAGACAAGAGAAAAGACCGATGATGTCAGACTTAAGAGAATCTGGCGCTATAGAGCAAGATGCTGATTTAATTGTCTTTATTTATAGAGATGAGGTTTATAATAAAGAAAGTGCTGATAAGGGTACCGCTGAAATTATTATCGGTAAACAACGTAATGGCCCTATTGGGATGACACGCTTGACATTCCTAGGACAGTATTCCCGATTTGATAATCATAGTCATGAATCGTATAGAGATGAAAGTTAAATGTTTATTTATTCTATATAAATAGGTTTATTATTTTTATGACGTTCAATGCCTGCTAAGATTTCAGCTTTTGCAGCCTCAGGCCCTTCCCAACCTTCTATTGTGACCCATTTACCGTCTTCAAGATCTTTATAATGTTTAAAAAAGAAAACAATTTGTTGCAATAAAAGAGGAAATAAATCATCGGGTTTTAAAATGTGTCTGTATAAAGGGGTTAATCGGTCAATGGGAACCGCTAAAATTTTTGTATCCTTACCCGCTTCATCTGTCATATTTAATAAACCAATCGGACGCACCATGATGACTGAACCACTTAGTAGAGGATAAGGGCTTACCACTAGGGCATCCACCGGATCTCCATCTTCGGATAAAGTTTGAGGAATATAGCCATAGTCACAAGGGTAACGCATGCAAGTAGTCATAAACCTATCAACCCGGGGAACGCCTGAATATTTATCAATTTCGTATTTTACAGGCTCACTATGAGCTGGGATTTCAATTATGACATTGACCTCATGGGGCAAGTTGGAACCTACTTTTACATCGTTAAGCATTATTACACCTAGTTATTTATCCATTTTCTCTTAAGCTTAAATTTTGACTTGAAATTCAAGTTTGGCATTATAACCTAATTCTAGTGTATTATGTGAATTTTTGTATCTTGTAGGGTAATGACCTAAGAAGGTATTATGTGATTTTATCTAAATCTTATATATTTTAAAGTAATTGAGCAGCCATATGTTAAAACAGCCCCTTCCTAATAAGAAAACAAAACCCATCCTTAGTGTGTTTGGGTTAGTCATGTTAAATGTAATAGCCGTAGATAGTTTACGGACTTTACCTATAAGCGCGAAATATGGAAGCAGTTTAGTATTTTATTATTGTATATGCACGCTTTTATTTTTAATTCCAGTGGCCTTAATTACGGCTGAATTATCAACTGCTTGGCCAAAAAAGGGTGGAATTTACCATTGGGTAAAAGAAGCTTTTGGCGAAAAATGGGGTTTTTTAACCGTTTGGCTACAATGGATTTATAATTTGGTCTGGTATCCCACCATATTAGGATTCGTAGCAGCGACTTTAGCCTATGTTTTTGCCCCTCATTTGTTAAATAATAAACTGTACATTATTTCTACTATTTTAATCATTTTCTGGGGAGCTACTTTTTTAAATTGTTTAGGAATGAGAGTGACCAGTATTATAAGTACCTTAGCCTCAATTGTAGGGACTCTCTTACCAATGTTGGTAATGATTATTTTAAGTATTATTTGGTTAGTAAAAGGCAACCCCAGCCAAATCTCTTTTTCACTTAAAAGCCTATTACCTAATTTTAAACAAATTAAATTTTCAGATTTAGTATTAATTAATAGCATTTTATTTGGCTTAATTGGTTTGGAAATGTCTTCTGTCCATGCAGATGAAGTAAAAAACCCGGCCACGGAATATCCCAAGGCCTTATTAATTTCAGCGATGGTTATTGTTATTTCATTAGTTTGTGCTTCAAGTGCTATTGCTATTGTCTTACCGGTTGAGGAAATAGATATTGTCACTGCAATGATCGAAGCTTTTGCTCGCTTTTTTGCTTCATTTCATTTATCTTTTTTAACACCTGTTTTAGCTTTATCTATGATAATTGGCGCCGTTGGGGGGGTAACTACTTGGATCATTGGTCCGACTAAAGCCTTACTCGCTGCTGCGCAAGATAAAAATTTCAGTTGGCTTAAAAGAACCAACAAGGTAGACGTCCCTTATAATATTTTATTAGTCCAAGGTATAATTGTTACTATATTATCCTTAGCCTATGTACTATGGCCAAAAATTGAAAGTAGTTATTGGGCTTTGACAGAATTAACAGCAATTCTAGCTTTGCTTATGTATATCATTGTGTTTAGTGCTGCTATCCGTTTACGTTATACCCATAATCAGGTGTTAAGGCCATTCAAAATTCCCGGAAAAAACTTAGGGATGTGGATTGTAGGGGGCGTAGGTATTATAAGCTGTGTGTTGGGTGTATTAATAGGCTTTATACCTCCAAGCCAAGTAGAACTGGGTCAAATACAACATTATCAAAGTATTTTATTATTAAGTGTGGTTGTTTTTTGTATCCCAGTGTTCTTTTTTATAAAAAATAATCAGTGTAAAACGCTGGAACAAGAGTCATAAAGGAAATTATTTGTTTAATATAAAAAAATGGCTAAAAAAATTAGGACGATCTAAAGATCGGTCTCCGGATAAAAAAAAGAAACTATCCATCTCACCTTCTTCCTATTCGAAAGCTCGAGTTATTTCTCGGGCTGAACACGTAATAACTCGGAAAAATATTAGTAAAAATGCCTTAAAAGTTTTATATCGCTTACATGAAGAAGGATTTGATGCTTTCTTAGTCGGTGGTAGTGTGCGGGATTTACTCCTTAACCGTATTCCTAAAGATTTTGATGTGGCAACCAATGCAAAACCTGAAGATGTTTATAAATTATTTCGGAATTGTCGGATTATAGGAAAGAGATTTCGTTTAGCCCACGTGTATTTTGGAAATGAAATTATTGAAGTAGCGACTTTTCGTGGAGATCATGAAGCCCAAAGCCCTTTAAAAAAACACTTAATGAGTAATAAAGTCCAGCATTCGGTTGAGGGTTTAATTATAAGGGATAATGTGTATGGAAATATTGAAGAAGATGTTTTAAGACGGGATTTTACCATTAATGCCCTTTATTACAATATCGCTGACTTTTCTGTTGTCGATTTTGTAGGGGGATGGGAAGATTTACAACAATGTAATCTAAAAATAATTGGAGATCCTAATATACGTTATCGAGAAGACCCGGTTAGAATATTACGTGCTATCCGGTTTTCGGCAAAATTAGGATTTCATTTAGATGAGCAAACCAAAGTTGCTATAACAGAGTTAGGTTCATTAATTCAACATGTCTCAGCCGCCAGATTATTTGAAGAATATCTCAAATTATTTTTAAGTAGTCAAGCTTTAAATACTTTCCATTTATTAAGACATTATAAAATATTTGAATTATTATTTCCAAGTGTGGAAGCTGCAATAAACCTAGAATTTCATAATGAAATTAACCGGGTACTGCAATTTATAGAGCTTGCATTAATCAATACAGATTTAAGATTACAAGAAGGTAAATCAGTAGCTCCTGGATTTTTATTAGCAACTTTTTTATGGTGGCCTTTACATTTTAGAAGAGAACAATTAATACAAGAAGGCTTACCGATTTATATTGCACACCAGGAAGCAATTGAGAAGTTATTAAAAGAACAACAAAAACATATAGCTATCCCTAAACGATTCAGTCAAACCATTCGTGATATTTGGTATTTACAATTTCGTTTACAAAGAAGAGCTGGAAATAAAGCCTATATATGTTTTGAACATCCAAAATTTCGGTCTGGGTACGATTTCTTATTATTAAGAGCTGAGGTTGGTGAGCCTGAATGTATATTATTAAGTGAATGGTGGACCGCTTTTATAGAAAGTGATGATGAGACCCGAAAAGTTATGGTAGGACTTATTAAAGATCCTATTAGGCGTAAAAAAAGATCTCGCAAGCCAAAATAAAAAAATGAAAGAATCTAAAGTGTTTATCGGTTTAGGGTCTAATCTTAATGATCCTTATCAACAGCTAATTACCGCCTGTCAGGCGCTTAAAGTAATCGATAAAACTAAATTTATAAGAGTGTCATCTTTTTATCAAACTAAGCCACAGGGGGGGCCACCCAACCAGAGTAATTATTTAAATGCAGTCGCTTTACTAATAACCAGTTTAACGCCTCATGATTTATTAAAAGCGCTTCAAAGGATTGAAGATAGACAAGGTAGAGTTAGAATTAAAAAATGGGGACCGAGAACCTTAGATTTAGATATCCTCTTATTTGAAAATCAAAAAATCAATGATGAACAGCTCACTATTCCTCATCCTTTAATGAAACAAAGAGATTTTGTTCTTATCCCTTTACGTGAAATTGAACCCAACCTTAAACTCGATTTTTTATAAATTATGTGTATAATCCCTTTATAAGTTGAAGGGTTTTTTTAGTTGATATTATTTTTGGATATGTTTAAAATCGTTTTTATAAAAATTATATATTATTTATTTAAAGTAATTAGGCCCTTCATGAAGAGAACTTTTCGTTTTAAAACCAACACCGATGTATTTTATAATTTCGTTTATAGACATTTTGTTAACTGGGCTGCTAGAAAATTAATAGCCTCTTTAAAAAAAGATATTGAAACAGATGAATGGTTCATGAATGATTGTTATGCGATACGAGAATACGCTGTATTATTTCAAATTGAAAAAAAAGCGGATTTACAGGTTACTCGTGATTATTTTAAAAGTTTATATTTTAAATTAGAATGCCACTTTTCATTTTATTGTAAAAATTTATTAATGGAATATGCAAAATCTTGGCAAATAAAAAAATATCCAAAAGTCAAAGATTATCTAAATGAGCAAATAAAAAATTTTCTTTTACAAAATAAGATATATCTAGATTATTTATTGAATAATTTAGAGATAATGGAAGAAGATCTTAAGAATAAGAAAACATTTGATTTATTAAAAGAGTACATTGATTTTAATTATAAAAAAATAGTTATAGCAATTCAAAAAGAAATGGTAGAGCTCCTGTATGTTGAAAAAATAGAAATAATTAATGAGATTTATAAAAAAATTAAATATAAAATCGAGCATGCAAACAATAAACATATTTTATTTATTTACTATAACTTTCCGATGAAAAAAGAAAATATTCTTGTGACGAGTAATTATAAAAAAAATAAAACATTGACAAATAATAACTTAATAAAAAAAGATTTTAAGGGGTTATTTACGCCCACATTAGATAATGGCCAATATGTTTTTGGAAATATTGTTGAAACCTGCCCCAAAGACATTCAAATACGTAAAGGTAAGTGTTATGCAAAATGTTAGATTTAAA
>JAQGOH010000076.1 GCA_028293705.1 Francisellaceae bacterium
CCGCTTGAATACCAGCCCTTTGAGCGGGGGTGTCATCTATCGGACTTATCACTTTAATGAATCCATCTTCAGGAATAATTTCAACCCCTAAACCACCAAATTTACCTGTGGTATTAACTTTTAAATCTTCAAATTCTTCTAAGCCAAGATAAGAAGAATGGGGATCAAGGCCTGCCAACATCCCCCGTATCGCATCTTCAAATAATTTACCTTCATCCACCGGTTTTACATAAAAATTTCGAATTTGTTCAACGGCGGTCGTAAATCTTTGTAAATCGGCAATCGGAAGTTTTTCAGGACTGGCATTAGCCCATAAACTTGAAGTCTGGGAAATTCCGAATAACAAAACCCATAATTGAAAATTTATAACCCTGAATAAAGAAAGCTTAGTTAAGGTTTTCATAAAAACTCCCTAATCCCTTAAAGTACGAGATTTAAATTCTTAAACAATAATTAAAAGCAAAGTGAGTTTTTAAACTAAATTTTGCTTCATAAGTATAGGTCTATATGGATTACCCTATTAATACATGAAGTATAAGCTGCCCACCAATAATGCGCAGCTATTTATCCTAATAATTTTAATAAAATTCAAAAAAAATTATTCTAAAAGGGAATGGCCTGTCATCTCAAGCGGAGGTTTTAGCCCTAATAAATGGATAATAGTGGGGGCAATATCAGCTAAAGCCCCCTTTTTGTTAGGTGTTATGCTTAAGGGGGTTGGGCCCACATACACAAAAGGGACCTGTTCTAAGGTGTGGGCTGTATGAGCTTGATGGCTTTTTTCATCAAACATACATTCTGCATTCCCATGATCGGCAGTAATAAGAGCTGCCCCATTAACTGATTTTAAAGCGTTCATGATGCGAGCTAAACAGCCATCTAAAACTTCGATCGCTAGAACGGTTGCCTTAAAATTACCCGTATGCCCCACCATATCCGCATTGGCGAAATTACAAATAATAACATCGTATTTTTTATCCAAAATAAGAGGACACAATTTATCAGTAATTTCTATGGCACTCATGCCTGGTACTAAATCATAAGTAGCAACTTTAGGGGAATCGATTAAAATCCTATCTTCTCCTTCGTATAATTTTTCAATGCCCCCATTAAAAAAGAAAGTAACGTGTGCATATTTTTCAGTTTCTGCAATTCGTAATTGTTTAAGATTTTGATTTTGTAGATATTCTCCTAGCATATTGTTCAAGGGGGTGGGGGGGAAAATAATAGTAGAAGGGAGGTTTTTATCATATTCAGTTAGACTTAAAAAATTACTTAATTGAATACGTTGACGTGGAAAGTGAGAAAAGGTTTGATCTAGAAAAGCATGACTTAATTCTCGAGCTCTGTCCGATCTAAAATTCATAAAAATAAGAAGATCATTATCCAAAATAATATTATTATCCGTTTTAAGTTTTTTGATTAAAGTAGGGGAAACAAATTCATCAGTTTCATTACGTTCATAGGCCATTTTTAAAGCGCTAAGGACCGATTCGGCTTCATACGATGCTTTGCCTTGTGTTAAAGCATTATAAGCTGCTTCAATTCTTTCCCAGCGATTATCCCGGTCCATGGCGTAAAAACGACCCATAATCGAACCTATTATAGCGCCTTCTCGTTCGCAACAATCGTTTAAATCATTTAAATATATTTCAGCACTTTTGGGAGGGGTATCCCGACCATCTAAAAAAGCATGGACTACAATTTTAGAAAGTTTTAATTGATTAGCTAATTTTATGAGAGCCTTAATATGATGGATATGACTATGCACACCTCCATCTGAAACTAATCCCAATATATGCAAGGTAGTTTGATTTTTTTTTATGGTTTGCAAATTTTTAAGTAGGGTTTCATTTTTAGTAAAATCACCTTTTTCTATCGCCTGGTTAATTCGGGTGAGATCTTGATAAATAACTCTACCTGCACCCATAGTAACATGACCAACTTCTGAATTACCCATTTGCCCTTGTGGTAAGCCTACATCCAGTCCACTTGCTGAAAGCTCAGTGAAAGGACAGGTATTCAACAAAGTATCCCAAGTGGGGGTATTAGCTTGGGCTATGGCATTGTACTGGGTATCAAGACGATGTCCCCAGCCATCTAATATTAGTAAAACAATAGGATGTGGTTGCATAAAACCCCTTTATAAAATATATGTTCAAAATTAAATTAAGATTCTACCGTGACTTGGGCCTAATTGCATCGTATACTTCCAGTTTTTAACGGGTAGTTAGCCATGGCAGAATTCATTAATTTTGTTAGCCAACATTGGCTTTTAAGTTCAGTTTTTTTTATTTTACTATTTGTGTTCCTTATCAATGAAGCCAGAACACAAACAAATGATGATACTAAAATAAATCCTTCACAACTGGTCCAATTAATGAATCGACAAAATGCGGTCATTATTGATATTCGTGGGGCTTCGCATTTTAATGAAGGCCATATTTTGGGCGCGCTTAACATCCCTATTGAAGAATTATCCTCCAAACAACCATTAATAAAACAAAAATATAATAATAAGCCTTTGGTTCTAGTATGTGCTTTAGGGCAATCCGTGATTAAAGCCCAAAAAGATTTAAAAGTAGCAGGCATAACCAGCCAATACTTAGAAGGTGGAATTGCGGGATGGCGCAGCGCAAATCTTCCGCTTACAAAAAAATAATTGAGACCCTAAGAGGATAAAAATATGAAGAATGTGATTATTTATACCAAAGCCAATTGCCCTTACTGTGTACATGCTAAAAATTTATTGAGTAGTAAAAATATTAATTTTTCAGAAATAAGAATCGATCTTATGCCAGAAAAACGCGATGAGATGATGAAATTATCTAAACAACGTACTGTCCCACAAATTTTTATTGAAAATTTGAGTATTGGCGGCTTTGATAATTTAAGCGTTTTAAATGCACAAGGCGAATTAGATAAATTATTGAAATAATAAACGGTATTTAAATTTAATTAATTTTTTTAAAGGATAAGATATGAAAGATAATAATGTTGAAAATAAAGCCCAATCAGAACCGAGTGCCCCTACTTTAAATATACTTAATATCTATATTAAAGATTCTTCATTTGAGTCCCCGAATACCCCGAGCATTTTTGCTAGCGAATGGCAGCCTCAGGTTGATTTTGATTTACAAATGGGATCTCAGGCAATCGAAGAAAACACCCATGAAGTCGTTTTAAGTATTACGGTAACCGTAAAATTACCAGAAGAAAAAACAGCCTTTTTAATTGAAGTTAAACAAGCAGGTATTTTCCAATTAAATAACTTTACAGACGAGCAATTAAAACGAGTACTAGCTACCGCCTGCCCAGGTATTTTATTTCCTTACGCTCGCGAACATATTGCTAATATGATAATGCGAGGGGGATTCCCGCAATTTATTTTACCTCCTGTTAATTTTGAAGCCCTTTATATGCAACATTTACAAAATGATGTAAATAAACAAGCTCAAACAGAAACCATTAATTAATTTTGATGAAAATGATATGAAGAAAACCTCTATCGCGGTTCTGGGAGCGGGTTCTTGGGGCTGCGCTTTGGCCAATTTATTAGCCAGAAATGGCCATAAAGTGAATATATGGGGTAGAGATATTGGAGTGATTCAGGAAATTAATATTTCTCATCAAAATAACCATTATTTACCCAATATTCCACTTGCTGAGTCTATTCAGGCTTTTACCAATCTTTTTGATGCACTAATTAATTGTGAAATCATTTTAATTGCTGTGCCAAGCCACGCTTTTAAAGACTTACTATTAGCCATAAAATCATTAAATCTTTTTAAGAATAAAACCTATAAAATATTATGGGCAACCAAAGGGCTTAATAAAGAAAATGAGATTTTTTTAGATAAGTTAGTCATTGATTTGTTAGGACCTGGTCAATTAGCCGTTTTATCAGGGCCAAGCTTTGCTATTGAGGTAGCTGCAGGAAAACCTACAGCGGTAGTGATAGCAAGTCCCTCGACCACTTATGTAAAAGAATTGGCACAAATTTTTTCCTCAGATTTTTTTAGAGTGTATTTAAGTAACGATCTTATTGGGGTACAGCTAGGGGGAGTGGTTAAAAATATTTTAGCAGTATGCTGTGGTATTTCTGATGGTTTAGATTTAGGAGCGAATGCTAGAGCCGCGCTTATTACCAGAGGTATGGTGGAGATGAAACGCTTAGGTAAGGCTATGGGAGCTCAGTTAAAAACCTTAAGCGGATTAACGGGTTTTGGCGATGCAATTTTAAGCTGTACAGATGATAAGTCAAGAAATAGACGCTTTGGATTACTGATAGGTCGAGGAATTAATCAAAAAGAGGCCCTAGAATCAGTAGGGCAAACGGTAGAAGCCCTTTATAATATTAAAGAAATATGTAACATTGCCGAGAAGCTTAAGGTAGAAATGCCTATAGCTAGAGGATTATTGTCGATATTGAATGAAGGCATATCTCCTAAAAAGGCGGTACAAAATTTATTTAGTCGACCACTTAAAAAGGAATAATTTGGCATTTATGCAAAAATCGTCTAATCTTAGCTTGGATGTTAACAACCGCAGGAGATAATTTTATGAAAAATGTAGCTAAAGTAGTTTTAGTAGGCTTAGTGTTGGCTGGTGTTACAGGCTTAAATGCTTGTCATTGTAAGAAGAAAGTACATCAGCATCGTGAAGTTCACCAAGTTCACCACAAAGTTGAAAAGATGAAAGAAGAACACGCTCACAAGTAATATTGAGAGTGTCCCAAAAAGGCCCTTTTTTAAAAATAATTAAATTGGGGCCTTTTTTTTGAATAATTAAAAATAATATCCTTAAATAATCTTAATTATGGGTCGAGATAGTTAAAGCATCACTATCTATTCTGGCTGGTAAGCCAATATTTTGTTTAGCTATTTCACCAGCACGTCGCCAATTAATATTATAATTAGGATTTTTAGCTAATTTTGCTTCGATAGTTTTGACTAAATGGTTTGAATCATCTGAACCCTTAAACCGAGATTCTGTTAAGGGGTCATGAGCTTCTAGATATAAATTATTATTATACCAACCTGCTTTATAAGGTTCATGAATAATACGTACCTTAGTCCCTACTGCAACATTCTTATAAAGCTCTTCAATATCAGCTGGTAATAACCGTACACAGCCATGGCTGCTTCTAAGTCCTACCCCACCTGGTTTATTGGTACCATGAATTAGAATACTGGCAAGGCCCATTCTAAACGCATAATTACCCAAAGGGTTATCAGGCCCCGCCGGTACTATTAATGGCAAAATATCGCCCTTGAGTGCATGCTCTGCACGAATTGACTGTGGGGGTCGCCATGAAGGGTGTTTTATTTTAGCAGTGATAGCAGTGGTAGCTAAGGGAGTAGTCCAATTACGAGTTCCTATCCCTATTGGGTAAGTACTAACTAAAGCTCCAGAATCATGATAGTGATAAAGTCTCATCTCAGCTAAATTAAGAACAATACCTTCTCTTGGGCCTGGAGGTAAAATAAATTGTGATGGAATAATAATTTCTGTCCCAGGATGGGGAACCCAGGGATCAATATGACGGTTTGCTTCGATCATCTCATAAACCCCTATATCAAAGCGTCGACCAATTTCTCCTAGGGATTCATCAGGGTTCACTATAGCAGTTTGGACTTGACCAATAAGGTCTTGATTAGGTTCAAGTGGAAAAGTTAAGGCATAAATGTTTCCCGACAATAGACTAATAATAATGAATAACATTGATGTATGGACAATTTTCATACAGATCCAACCTTTTAAATATTAATAGGACACACCTTTATCGGTGACGGCCCATAAAACTTCACTTCTTATTAACTATAGAGTAAGTTTAAATTTTGCATAAGTTAGTAAATACACTATAATAAATTACAAGGGAATGATAATTCATAAAGGTATAACCATAGTGAAATTTATACTAAAAAGGCAAAAAAAGCTGCCACCCCCTAAAGGGTTGATTGGTATTGAGGGAACTCCTCAAGGCATAGCTATGGCTTATGCTGAATATAATGAGTCTAAAAACTCTAAAATTATAACTCAACATTATGCCCTAGCTGAAGGATGGGAAGCAAAAAAAACAGCTTTAAAGGAATGGGTACAGGCTAATCATTTAGAAAATAGTGAATGTGTATATGTATTGTCGAGTAAGGAATATGGTCTAAATTTAGTTGATTCACCTAATGTGGAAGCGGCTGAGCTTTCTAAGGCTTTAAAATGGATGGTGAAAGATTTTATTGACTTTAATGTAGAAGAAGCAGTTTTAGACGCAATACCTATTCCCCTTGCAAGAGCAAGAGATAATGTAAAAATTGCTTATTTAGTATCGGCAAAATTATCCCTTATTCAAAGCATAGAAAATTGTATTGAAGCTGCTAATTTAAAGCTTAAAGTGGTGGACATACCAGAGCTTACCTTAAGAAATTTAGTTAGTTTAACTGAGGCTAATAAAAAAGGTTGTCTATTGCTTCAATTAAACCACTTAGGTGGTAGGGTAATGTTTTGTCGTAATTCAGAGTTATATATTGTTCGTAATATCGATTTAACTCTAGATATACAAGACCGAAACTCTCCTCAATTAGAAACTATTGCTTTAGAGATCCAGCGGTCAATTGATTATTGTAGTAGCCTTTTTAGAGTGTCAATTGCAAATTCAATTTTATTAGCCCCATCCCCTTTCAATAATGAAATTATTCAAGAATACTTGAAGAGTTCAATGGGTTTTACTGTGGAAACATTAAAACTTGAAGAAATTATTGATTTTAAACATGCTCTTGAACCTGAAGAAAAAGTCTCCTGCCTAATGGCAATAGGCGCAACACTTCGGAGTGATAATCCAGCATGATGCAACAAATTAATTTATATAAAGTAAACATTAAAAAACCAGTGAAATTACTTTCGATTTTACAAATGGTTCAAATAATTAGTGGATTGGTTTTATTGTTAATAATTACAACCTTTTTTATGCTTTATCAGCACCACTCATTAAAAAATGATATTAAAAATTTAGAAAAAACACAAAAAGATAAGGAAGCTGAATTGGAAAAACAAGCAATACTGCTTCCTTCTGAAAAAAATCTCAATGAGCTCAACTTGGAATTAAAAAATTTAGAAGTTATTAAATCCCAAAGATTACAGATGCAAGCGGTATTGTCACAAATTGAAAAAGAAAAAAACTTCAAACTTTCAGAATATTTTAAGGCGTTTTCAAATCAAAAAATTAATGAAATATGGTTAACTAGTTTTAATTTCAAGACCCAAGATGCCTATATATTAATAGAAGGGAAAACACCGGATCCACATTTTTTACCCAAATTAATAGAAAACCTAGGTAAAGAGCTGGTGTTTCAGGGTAAGGAATTCCAATCGCTTAAGTTTCTAGAAAGTGATAAAGAAAAATTAACCTATTTTATTTTGCAAACTAAAAGTGATAATAAAAAAAACCTAACGAATGAAAGCAATCAATTTTCTCCGCCAATGAATGAAAGAAAGGATGGGGTAAAATGAAACTCAATTCGACCATTCAAAAAAAAATAGAAACAATCGAATCTTTATCTTTACGAGAAAGAATTTTATTTCTTGCAACTATTATTTTTTTAATGTCGGCATTATGGAAGTTTTTAATTTTTGATTATTTATCTTCATCAGAAGATGCCTTTAATAAAAAAACACAAGAGCTAAGTAAACAGCTTAATGAATTCGAAACTCAACTTAATAATTTAAAAGATGCTATTAGTAAAGATAATTCTCAATCTATAAAAGCCGAGATAAATAATTTACGAAAGGAAACCCAGAGCTTAAGTGATTCGATAACCAGTTACGCCAAAAAGTTAACCACTCCTAAGGATATGGTTAATATTTTAGATAAAATATTAAAAGAAAACAGTGATGTAAAAGTTATTAAAATGAAAAGTATTGAAGCCACGCCTTTGTTTGCTGAAACTTCAAAAGATGGATCGCCAATTTCAATACCTTTGCAAATGTATCTTCAAGGATTAGAACTTGAAACCTTAGGGATCTATAGTGCTAATTTAAAATTTATTGAAGCCATTGAACAATTACCATGGAAAATTTTTTGGGATGAAATATCTTATGATGTGGATGTTTACCCTCAAGCTAAAATGAAAATCCTAGTTCATACATTAAGTTTAGAAGAAGGGTGGTTAGGTGTATAAAATTAAATATTTGTTTTTAATGGGGCTCTTTTTTATTTCAGAGCTTGGGTACACGGAAAATCTAGTGGCCGACCCTACTGAGCCAATGGATTTTGCGATCATTCGTGATCCAAGAGATGAGAAAAAGGGATCTTCTGATGAAGAGCTTATATTAAATGCTATAAAGTTTTCAAAATCAGAAAGCCTTGCCATTATTAATCAAAAAGTCGTGAAAGTAGGGGATAAAGTTGGAGCAAATATCATTATAAAAATTGATGAGCTTCAAGTTAGGATAAAAGGTACCAAAGGGGAAAAGGTTCTAAGATTATTAGAAGAACCGATTAAAGAGGTGTCTTCATGAAAGTAAAAAACATGAGAAATTTAATAAGAAGTGGTTTGACTGTAAGCCTAATCGCGGTAATGGGCTGTCAAACTTTACCTAAGGAAAAATCTTTATCAAAAGCCCAATTATTGCTTAGAGAGGATTTGTTAGCGAATCGAAGAATAGAGATTCAAAATGAATTACATCAACAAATTCCTTCTGAAGTCAGCAAAGCCATCAAATTAGATGATCCTCTAGTTGGTATCCATAAAAAAATTCCAGCTATTCAAAAAAGATTTAATATTACGGCGGAATCTGTACCTGCTAAAAGTTTTTTTATAGGATTAGCTCAAGATACGCCTTACAATATTGCAGTGCATCCAAAAGTTGAAGGCTCCATCTCTTTACAACTTAAAAACGTTACGGTTGCTGAGGTGTTAGAAACGGTCCGTAGCATTTATGGTTATGATTTTAAGCAAAATAATAACCAAGTCGAAGTTACCCCTGCAGCTTTGCAAACTCGAGCTTTCACTGTAAATTATTTAGATTTAAACCGTGGCGGTCAATCCCAAACCACCATTTCTTCTAGTAGTTTAGATACTGCTCAGAACTCTTCAAATTCAAATAACAATTCAACAAATGCTAATAATTCATCGAACAATAATTTAGCCAATAACAATTCAAGCTCAGGTTCTAATGCTGATAATCAGGGTAGTATTAATAGCAAAATCATAACTACTACAAACTCTAATTTTTGGGCAGAACTTAAGGTCACTCTTGAGGCTATGATAGGAACAGCGGATGGACGAAAAGTTGCGATTAGTCCTTTAGCCGGAATAGTTGTGGTACAGGCTATGCCAAATGAGTTAAAAAAAGTAGAAGAATTTCTTAAAAGTGCTGAATTAACCTTAAATAGACAAGTTATTTTAGAAGCAAAAATTATTGAAGTTACTTTAAATGATGGATACCAGGCGGGTATCAATTGGGCTGCCCTAACAAATAGGATGAAGGCTACTCAGCTAGGAAGTGATATATTTGGACCTAATGATATTGCTACTTTTGTACCACAAAACGTAGCTGCAAATGCTGCGAATGCTGTAGATATTACCCCTGGTAAAACCCTGTTAGATAATGTTAATGATTTGACGACCCCTTTTGGAGGAGTTTTTACCCTTGCCTTAAACTATAAAAGTCTAGGGACTTTAGTCGAATTATTAAGCTCTCAAGGAAATGTCCAAGTATTATCAAGCCCCAGAGTCTCGACTACCAATAACCAAAAAGCTTTAATAAAAGTCGGAACGGATCAGTTTTTTGTTACTAATGTGAGTTCATCCACAACTACAAGTACAGGGGGTTCTACTTCTCCGAGCGTCAATGTAACATTTAATCCTTTCTTCTCGGGGATTGCTTTAGATGTCACTCCTCATATCAGTGAAGATGATTATGTAACCTTACATATTCATCCGACGATAAGTGATGTATCAACTGAAACAACAACGATAAATTTAGGAGGAGCTGTTAGCGGTAATTCTAGCAGTTCATCAAATAATAATTCAAATTCTTCTTCTGCGCAGACCTACCCTTTAGCTAAAAGTAATGTTCGTGAATCAGATAATATAGTCCGGGCTAAAAATGGCCAGGTAGTCGTTATTGGCGGATTAATGCAAGATAACACGGAAGAAGTTAATGTTGGTACACCTTTCTTAAAAGATATTCCACTGGTTGGTAACTTATTTAAACATACTAAGCAAGTATCGAAGAAAAGTGAATTAGTTATCCTCTTAAGACCTATAGTGGTAAATGATGGTAAGTGGAGTGAAGAAATTCAAGGAACAATAGATCGATTTGAAACGTTAAATAAAGGATTTCATTAATGAATAATACTTTTTTATTTAAGAGAGCTTCTGTTCTGTTGTTAATATTAGCTTCTTCAGTTAGTTATAGCTGGAAAGTAGAGGAAAAAGAAATTGATTTTACTGAATTTCAGGAGTCTTTAAAAGAAAAGATACCAGAACCTGTTAAAGCATCAAATGCTGTATCTAAACCCATAGCAACAAAAAAATTACTTAAAAAGGCAGTTCCTTTAACATTGGAGGAACAGACCCTAATTGAGTATGAAAAAGCTTATGAAGTTTTAAATAAAGGAGATCAAAAATTAGCCGAAATTCAGTTTTTGAAAATATTACAAAAAAATCCGATGCAGCACCTTACTCGATCTGAATTAGGTTCTTTATATATAAAATTAGGCCAAATAGAACAAGCCGACCTTTTAATTAAAGAAGGACTAAAAATGGCTCCTTTAGAGGTTTCTTTTTTACAATTAGGAGCCATTATTCATGAATTAAAAAATGAATATAAGGAAGCATTATCGTATTTATTAATGGTGCCCCAAGAACATCAGTTTAATATTAATTATATTTCTCATTTAGCAACAGTTTACTTTGAGCTTAATAAAGCCGAGCTCGCTAAGGCTCAATATATGAGATTAGTACAGATGGAACCTTCTAATAATAAATGGTGGCTAGGATTATCATTAAGCTTAGACTTATTATCTGATAAAAACCGAGCGCTACAATCTTATAAAAAAACCCAGTCATTAGGAGGGTTTGATCCCAGTGTAATGGATTACATTCATCAAAGAATTTTAAGTCTTAATCAAGACGATTCAAAACGGGAAGCCTAAACTATGCCAAGTACTAATTTAAAAAAAATTCGTTTAGGGGATGTATTAGTCAGTGCCGGTCTTATTACTGAAGCTCAGTTACAAACAGCATTGAAAACCCAAAATGAAACAGGTGGAAAGTTAGGCGACGTTTTAATCCAATTAAAATTAGTTGATGAAACCGCTTTATTAAATGCCATTTCTAATCAATTAAAAATTCCTTTTATTGATTTAAAACATTATTATTTCAATCCCCAAATTGTACAAAAAATCTCAGAAAGATTAGCTAGACGTTATAGGGTGTTGCTAATTGATATCGTAGAAAATGAATATTTAATAGGAATGGCCGACCCTACCGATTTGATTGCTTATGATGAGATAAAACGGGTATTAAATGGAACGATTCGTTTAGCAGTTGTCAGGGAGTCAGATCTATTATCGATTATCGATCAAGTTTATCGCCGTACCGAAGATATAGCATCTTATGCTCAGGAACTAAAAGCTGAATTAGGAAAAGATGAAGCTATTATTAGTTTTGATTCTGAAAACATATCAGCAGCCGATAGTGCTCCGGTGGTTAAATTACTTGATTCAATTTTTGAAGATGCAGTCCAAGTGGGTGCATCCGATATTCATATAGAGCCAGATGAAAACTTCTTAAGAATAAGACAACGCGTGGATGGTGTATTACAAGAAAATATTATTCCCGGAAAAGAAATCATTAGCGCTTTAGCTCTTCGAATAAAATTAATTGCAAGGCTAAATATTTCAGAAAAAAGATTGCCACAAGATGGCCGCTTCAATATGAAAATAAAGGGAAAAAGTATAGATGTCCGGGTTTCTACAATTCCCATTCGTTTTGGCGAATCAGTGGTTATGCGTTTATTAGACCAATCAAGTGGAATTTTACGGTTATCAGAAATAGGGATGAGCCCTAAAATATTGGAAAGAATGGTTTATTGTATACATAGGCCAAATGGTTTAATTTTAGTTACAGGGCCTACTGGTAGTGGAAAAACTACCACTTTATACGCAGCTTTAAGTGAATTAAACGATAAAGGGAAAAAAATTATTTCAGTTGAGGATCCTGTAGAATATAGTATTTCTCGTATCAATCAAGTCCAAGTAAACCCTATTATCGATTTAACCTTCGCGAATGTATTAAGATCAGTATTAAGACAAGATCCTGATATTGTAATGATCGGAGAAATGCGGGATGAAGAAACCGTAAAGATTGGCTTACGTGCCGCTATGACTGGACATTTGGTTTTATCCACTTTGCATACCAATGATTCTATTAGTACTGCTTTACGCTTGTTGGACATGGGAGCTGAAGGGTTTTTAGTGGGTAGTGCTATAAAAGCTATTATTGCACAACGTCTTGTTAGAAAAATTTGTATATCATGTAAAAAAGATTATGAATTAACCATTCAAGATAAAGAATGGCTTAAAACCTTTTTAAAAGAACCAATTACAAATACTATTTTCAAAAAAGGGGAGGGTTGTTCACGATGTAACCATACAGGTTATAAAGGACGCCAGGCAATTTATGAATTCTTAGAAATCAATAATGCAATGGCAGATGCTTTACGGGCTAATGATCATGTTGCATTTTCTAAAGCTGCCTATAAACAAATTAATTTTCGTCCCTTAACTTTATCTGCTTTTGATTGTGTTGTAAGTGGAGAAACCACCATTGAAGAGATGTTTAAAATAGCCACTGAGACGGAAGCTTATGAACAAAATGGTGGTCAATAATTTATGGCTTTTTTTTCTTATACGGGACGAGATAATCAAGGAAAATCCACCTCAGGGGTATTAGAAGGATTAACAGAAGATTCTGTTGCAAAACAATTATTACAAACAGGAATTGTTCCCTTAGAGATTACGAGCTTTGTTGAAAAAAAAGACCCTTTTAATACTTTGTTCAGAAATCTAGGTAAAAAATTACCCACTTTACAAGATTTATCTTTATTTTCAAGACAAATGTATTCTTTGACTCGTTCAGGGGTTCCCATTATCCATTCTATAGAAGTGGTAGCAGAAAGCACTCAAAATTTGTTATTACAATCCACCTTAAAAACAATTGTAATCGATGTTCAGGGCGGGCAAAGTTTAAGTATTGCAATGCGTAAACATCCTGATATATTCCCAAATTTAATGACAGCCTTAGTGAATGTAGGTGAAAATTCAGGTAGCTTAGACATTATTTTTAAACAAATTTCAGTTTATTTTGAAAAAGAAGGAGAGACCCGAAAATTAA
>JAQGOH010000012.1 GCA_028293705.1 Francisellaceae bacterium
AGGTGCTGTTAATTATTTCCATGTATATCTACTATATCGTAATAAGCCTAAATAAATCTTCTTTAAGTATAGCCATAAATAAACATATTTCTTTATTTTTATTATTTGACCTATTTTAGGTCATGATAATGAATGGGTATTTTGGAATATCTGCCAGGTAACTCTTGCACAAAGCGAGGGAGTAAATATCCAGGAGTCATTGCAGCTAGTTCAAATAAGATTTTCTTAGACTCTGGCAAACTTACCTGAAAATGTTGGGTTCCTACCACAGAATCTAATTGATGTAGGTAATAAGGAATAACATTAGCTTCAAATAATCTGAAAGAGAGGGCCTTTAATATTTGCGGGGTATTATTAACCCCTTTAAGCAATACACTCTGATTGAGTAAGGTAATATTAGGATGATGTAATTTTTTTAAATACTCAACTACTTCATCACTCAATTCATTCGGATGATTTGAGTGCAAAACCATTACAACTTTAAGACGAGTTTGAGTTAGTATTTCTAATAATTCTGAGGTAATACGTTCTGGGATAACAATAGGGAATCGGGTATGAATTCTTAAAATCCTAATATGTTGAATAGCTTCGATGCTTTTTATGTAATAGGAAAGATGAGCATCTTTTAAACTTAAAGGATCACCCCCACTTAAAATGAGTTCGCTTATATTTGAATGTTTGTTTAAAAATTGAAGGATAGTATTTAATTTAAGATCTGAAATTTTATTTTGCTCATAAGGGAATTCCTTACGAAAACAATAACGACAATGTATAGCGCATAAGCTGGTTAACAACATGAGCGCTCTGGAATTATATTTATAAAGTAACCCTGGTACAGGATTAAAGTCAGTTTCTTTTAAGGGATCGGAAGTAAAACCCGAGTAAAAAACTAATTCACTTTGTAAAGGGAGAACTTGTCTTAGAAGAGGGTCAAAAGGATTATTCTTCTCAATTCTATTTACAAATGAATGAGGGACTCGAATAGGAAAATCATTTTGTAAATTAAGACCCTCTTGGAAATCTTCAATATTTAAGTTAACTAGCTCAAGCAGTTCGCTTAAGGTACGAACACAATGCTTTAAGGCTTGCTGCCAGGGTGCTAAAGCAAGAGAAGAGTGTTGAATAGATGAAATTTGAGGTATCATAAGCGCTTATTAAAATGAGGTAATTTTAGAGTACCCTTAACATTTTTTCTACCCTTTTTTGAAGTGAGACTTAAATAAAATGGCAACCTTTAGCACAAATGAGTTTAAAACTGGACTAAAAGTACTGATAGATAATGAACCTTTTAATATTATTGAAAATGAATTTGTAAAGCCTGGAAAAGGGCAAGCCTTTAACCGCGTTAAACTGAGAAACCTAAAAACCGGACGAGTAATCGAACGAACGATGAAATCAGGGGAGAGCTTAGAGGGCGCTGATGTCTTTGATAAAGAAATGCAATATCTCTACAATGATGGAGAAAAATGGCATTTTATGGTGTTAGAAAGTTTTGAACAATATGAATTAAATAAAGATGTGGTCGATACTGCCGCTTTGTGGCTTAAAGAACAAGATATTTGCATGGTTACCCTGTGGAATGATAATCCTATTACGGTGGTTCCCCCTAATTTTGCCATTTTAAAAGTTGTGACCACTGATCCAGGCCTAAAAGGGGATACTTCTGGGGGGGGAGGAAAACCCGCAACCTTAGAAACGGGGGCCGTGGTTAGAGTGCCTTTATTTGTTCAAGTGGATGAATTAATTAAAGTAGATACTCGTATTGGAGAATATGTTTCTCGTGCAAAAGAATAAAAATTTAATTAACTGGCAGCCCACTGCAACTTGCGAAACCCTACGAATAAGGGCTGAAGTTTATAATAAAATACGCAATTTTTTTAAAGAGAGAGGGGTTTTAGAAGTAGAAACCCCTTTAATGGGATTAACAGGTAGCCTTGATCTGAATATACAATCCATACCGGTATTCTATTCTCCTGATGGCAAAAAAGAACAGAAGTATTATTTGCAAACCTCCCCTGAATTTTCAATGAAGCGGTTATTATGTGGGGATTTTCCGAGTATTTATCAGTTAGGTAAAGTTTTTAGAAATGGTGAAAGTGGGCGTTATCATAATCCTGAATTTACCATGTTAGAATGGTACCGGATAAATTTTACTCATTTTAATTTAATGGAAGAGATAGAAGCATTACTAGCTTTAATTTTAAATATAAAAGATACTGATAAAATAACCTATCAAGATTTATTTAAAACCTATTGTGATATCGATCCTTTCGATAAAAATTTGACCATTAAACAATTAGAGTCCTTAGCTTTCACTCATCAAATAATGCTATCGCCAGCAGCACAAGAAAATTTAAATATCGATGATTGGCTGGGTATTTTATTAAATCATATTATAGAGCCTCAATTAGGTTTTAATAAGCCTGTTTTTATTTATGATTATCCGCCAAGCCAAGCAGCTTTAGCTAAAATTACGAATGAAAGAGCTGAGCGATTTGAGCTGTATATTAATGGAATTGAATTGGCTAATGGTTACCATGAATTGAGTGATGCGACTATTCAAGAAGCAAGATTTAACGCCGATAATGAACAAAGAGTCATTTCTAAATTACCTATAATGCCTATTGATTATCGTTTAATCGAAGCGCTTAAGGCGGGGCTGCCACCTTGTGCAGGAGTTGCTTTGGGGATTGATAGATTAATAATGCTTTTAACGCAAAAAAAACATATCAAAGAGGTATTATCTTTTACGAGTGAGCTTGCTTGATTTTACCTATCGGTTGACCCATTAAGAGGCTTAATCCTGGAGTTAATTCGCTTAACCATTCAATCATGTTATTTTCTAATAAAAGAATGATAGTCGAACCTAATTTAAATCTACCCATTTCTTCACCTTTTTTTAAAGTTAAGTTTAAATGTGTTAAATCCTTGGTATAAGGTAAAGTACTGTGCTGTGGATTGACTACCCCTCCCCAAATACTTTCTATGCTTCCTACTAACATCGCGCCCACCAGAATAAGGGCAAAATGCCCCTGTGGCGCTTTAAAAATGGTGATTAATCGTTCGTTTCGGGCAAATAAATCCGGAATAGTCCGAGCAGTTTTGGGGTTAACTGAAAATAATTTACCCGGCACATAGATTTCAGCAAGTAATTTCCCCTCTAACGGCATATGAATTCTATGGTAATCTTTGGGCGCTAGATATGCTGTTAAAAAGCTGCCATTTATATAGGGCTTGGCAAAATCTAATTTATTAGCAAATAAACTCTCAAGGGAATAGCTAAACCCTTTGGCTTGAATTAAGGACCCTTTATTAATGGAGGTAATCTGACTGATTGTGCCATCAACAGGGCTTATCAATTCATGAGTAAATGGACTAATGGGTCGTAATTGCGGTTTTAGAGCACGAGTAAAAAATTCATTAAAAGACTTATAGTTTTGAGGATTAGGATCAATTGCTTCTTCTAAATTAACATCATAACGACTTAAAAAATAATTAATTAAGAAGGTTTTTAACCATGGCGTGGTATTTTGCGCAAGCCAACCAGCCAACCGCGATAAACCTTTCTGTGGCATATAATATTGTAATAAGGGTAACAAGCTGAAGACTCCTAATAAAGGTCATTTTTTGTATGATTATAAAGAAAGAAGCTAATTTTACAACCAAATAAAAAATTTATCTTTGATTGATCAACATTTAGTTGTTAAAGGTATTAATTCTAGAGTGATTTTGTGAAGTTCGTGTAAAGTTTTATCAGCATATTTATCAGTAATATTTCGTAATTGATCTTCACTTAAGTCAGGTTTAGTTTTTTTTAATACAAGGCGCGTAAATTTTTCCGATAGATCAGTATTTCGCACGCAGTTCCTCCATAAAACGCGGGCAAAACGGGTAGTCGTTTTACCATTAATCCTTTAATAGATTTTTTATACTAACTCTTTGGGTTTATTATTGTCAATCATGCCCAGTTAACCCACTTTTAAAAGTATAGTGACTAACTGTAAGTGTTTCAGCTCTCAACTTAATCCATAAGACATGATAATATTTTAAATTAAATAATTTACCTTAGGAACAATAATGAAACAAAGCGCAAATAATCTTATTTGGATAGATCTTGAAATGACTGGCTTAAATACTGAGACTGATAAGATTCTAGAAATTGCGACCATCATTACAGATAATCAATTAAATGTATTAGCAGAAGGCCCCCAATTTGCTATTTATCAAGAAGAAAGTTTATTGGCTAAGATGGATGACTGGAATACCAAACAACATACACGTACTGGGCTAATTGAAAGGGTCAAAAATAGTTCGATAACAGAAGCCCAAGCCCAAGCTCAAACTCTTGATTTTATAAAAGAATATGTGCCTTTTGGAAAATCGCCGATGTGTGGAAATAGCATTTGCCAAGATAGGCGTTTTTTATTTCGTTCAATGCCAGAGCTTGAAGCCTATTTTCATTATCGTAATTTAGATGTTAGTACCGTAAAGGAATTAGCCAGACATTGGAAACCAGAAATTATTAAATTATTTAAAAAGAAATCAAGTCATATAGCAATGGAAGATATAAGGGATTCAATTGATGAGTTAAGACATTACAAACAATATTTTTTTAAACTAAGCGCTTAGGATTAATAAAATTTATTTTTCTAAAGGAAGGATCCATGTCTAAACTATTATTTTTAGTTATGTTAAGCTTATGTAATTACTCTTTTGCGAAAGATACCTATAAACAATCAGTAGATCAAATGCTATATCTTTTACTAAATCCCGAAGTGGTTAATAAATTAAATAATAAACGTATCACCTCTATCGCTTATATTTCTAATAATACTTACCAGATCACCGCTGAAGATTGTAGTCTAATAGCAGCATTGTCGATAGATACACAAAAAGTGTTTACTGTGCGTTCCACTCCCAACATAATGGTAAAGATAAGTAATTATACTTGTAATAAAAATATTGCGAATTAATTTTTTAGACAATTTGTTTATATAAATGGATAATAATTTATGCTTGTTGACTTTTTAGGTAATACCTTAAATTATTACTATAGTCCCGGAAACTTCCCCACTGTTATATTTTTAGGGGGATTTCGGTCTAATAACCAGGGTAATAAAGCCCAATTTTTAAAAAAATATTGTATTGACCATAACCAAGCTTTTTTATCATTTGATTATTATGGTCATGGTTTATCCAGTGGTAAATTTGAAGAAGGCAGCATTGGTATCTGGCTTGAAAATGTTATTTTTTTAATTAAACATTTTTGTAAAAGCTCGATTATTTTAATAGGTTCGAGTATGGGGGCGTGGTTGATGCTTAAGGCTGCCTTAAAATTATCTAACCCTATACAAGGATTAATAGGCATTGCCAGTGCTCCGGATTTCACAGAACATTTAATATGGAATAAATTAAGCCTATCAGAACAGGAATGTTTATTAAACCAAGGTTTTATTAAAACATTTGATGATTATGGTGAATCTTATCTTATTAGTAAGCATTTAATTATGGAAGCACGAAAACATTTTATTTTAGATAAAAAACTAGATATACATTGTCCTGTGCGCCTTTTACATGGTTTGGCAGATAAAGATGTTCCCTGGAAATATTCAGAACAATTAGTAGAAAAAATCCAATCACAAGATATCCAGCTCATTTTAGTTAAAGGAGCTTGTCATAGATTACAACGGGAAAGTGATTTAAGCCTATTAGCTTTGCAATTAACCAGTTTATTAACGGGATCTTATGTATGAAGATTTCTTATGATCTTGCGGGTGAAAAAGACACTTTAAATCATGCAGCTTTTTTTAGTACTGCTGTACCAGCAGGTTGTATCATTTTTATGCAAGGTGACCTAGGGACTGGTAAGACTACATGGGTGAGAGGATTTTTACAGGCACAACATGTTAAAGATAATGTTAAAAGTCCCACCTATACTTTAGTAGAAGTCTATGATTATTTGCCTATACCGGTATATCATTTTGACCTATATAGATTAGCTAACCCAGAAGAATTAGAATTTATGGGGATAAGAGATTACTTATTGAAAAACTCGATTGCCTTAATTGAATGGCCAGAACGTGCTCAAGGAATTATAAAATTTCCAGATTTAGTTTTTCAATTTAATTATAAAGAATTAGGACGAGAATTGATAATAGAGGCTAAAACCCAGAAAGGGGAAAATACTATTAAATTAGCTAAGGATAAATTAAAATTATGTGGGATAGACAATGTAGAATAATTTTGCTTTTAATAAAAGTAATAATAGGGCTAATATTTTTTATACCTTCTATCGCTATAGCTAGTTCTCCTTTTTTAGAAGATATAAGACTCAATACCGAAAAAGGCTCTACCCGTATCGTATTAGAGCATAGTCATTCTATAAAATATGATTTAACAGAAGATATTAAACAAAAAAAAATTATCGTCCAGTTAAGCCAGACACACTATAAAGCTCATTTTTTAAAAAAATTGAATGCCTTAGCATTAAAAAATAGTCCTATAAAAAAACTAGTGCTAAATAATAAAAATAATAAATTATATGTAATAATTTATTTAAAAAATAGACAATTAACTAAAATTTATAAACTGGCAGCTAATAAAAAACAAAAAAATCGCATAGTAATTGATTTAACAAATATCCCAACTGAGTCGGTTGCAAAATCTTTAAGTAAAATCACTAATACTTTAACGCCAAAGCCTATTCCTTATAAAAATAAGATAATTAAAAACAATAAAAAATTTATAATTGCCATCGATGCAGGACATGGGGGAAGTGATCCCGGAGCTATCGGTCGTTCAGGACTTCGAGAAAAGGATGTGGTAATAAAAATTGCTAAATATCTTAAAAAACTACTGGATAAAGAGCCTAATCTTCAAGCAGTCTTAATAAGACAAGGTGATTATTATGTTGGTTTGCAAGATAGAGTTCGCTTTGCTAGAGGAAAAAAAG
>JAQGOH010000027.1 GCA_028293705.1 Francisellaceae bacterium
TCGCCTCCGAACTTTTTAGCTAATACTTTAGTTAAAGCTGCTGTTAATGTTGTTTTACCATGGTCTACGTGACCAATTGTGCCTACGTTAATATGCGGTAGATCGCGTTCAAATTTACTTTTTGCCACGAGAAATTCTCCTATCTTAAGAAGATTTAACTAAAAAAAAATATGGAGCCCACAACCGGGATTGAACCGGTGACCTCTTCCTTACCAAGGAAGTGCTCTACCACTGAGCTATGTGGGCGCATCTAGTAGCTAGAATCTATAATCTAGAGACCAGAGAACAACCCATTTACGCTAATACTAAAATTGGAGCGGGTGATGGGAATCGAACCCACGCTATCAGCTTGGAAGGCTGAAGTTCTACCATTGAACTACACCCGCAATCTCAACAAAACTCTGGTGGAGGGAGAAGGATTCGAACCTTCGAAAGCATAAGCTGGCAGATTTACAGTCTGCTCCCTTTGACCGCTCGGGAACCCCTCCAAAAAGTGCAAAGCACACATTCTTCCATGCACCCTAATGGAAGTCAACAAATAATTGACTTTTTAAATATCCTATTAATGCTGGAGCTGGCGACAGGAGTCGAACCCGCGACCTGCTGATTACAAGTCAGCTGCTCTACCAACTGAGCTACGCCAGCAGCATAGAGCATAGTACAGTAAGACATATTAAAATGCCAAGCCTCTTTTGCTTATTTTTTGTTTCATCAAAACTAAATCTAAGGAATATTAGTTACTGGAATCATGTGGCGATAAAAAAATTACCACAAATTTCCATTTTTATAGGGAGGGGGAGGAAACTTCGAATAAAATTTCGTGTATTGTTTGGGTGTCTAGGTCCTTTGAAAATTTAGAAATTATGGAGAGGGCCCTGCCGGACCATTTCCATTTCCATTACCAGGAGATCCTTCTTGATCAGGTCGATTTTCTTTTGCTGCATTTGTTTTGGCCTCGTCTGCTTTCCTTTTCGCTTCTGCTAAAATCACCTGCATACTACCTGCAATTGGAGGGATTTCATTTATTATAGGTGGATTGGCTTTAGCTAAATCTGCTTTCCTTTTCGCTTCTGCTAAAACGGCTTGCATACTACCTGCTACTGGAGGAGCTTCATTAACTATAGGTTGGCGGGCTTTAGCTAAATCTGCTTTCCTTTTTGCTTCTGCTAATACAGCTTGCATACTTCCTGGTGGAGGAGAAACATCGTTTATGGAAGTCTTACTCTCATCACTAACTGAAAAAAAGGTCCTGTTACGTCTATTTATAAATTCATTTCTTGACTGATGACTTAAAAGGATGGTATTTCCGTTGCTGTCAGTTAGGTCGCTATTTTCTTTCCTTTCTACAGACCCGTCTAATATTGATTCTTCACTCTCTTTTATTTCTACCATAGGCCTTGTATTGGTTTGATTTCCAATTGGAACTTGTATCGAATTAGGCAGGCCTTTAGCCTCTTCTGTATTTTCAATTAGTTCAAATTCTCCCGAATGTCTCTGAACTTCAAATGGGATGTTAATATTCCTTTGATCTTCGCGCCTGACTTCGGAAGGTTTATTTTCTTGAGCTTGAAGTAGCTCTGCAAATCTTCTATCATCCTCTATTTGCCGAGCTAGTCTTTCGGCAACCATTTTATTCAACGCATCAACCTGCCCTTCTTCTTCAGCTTGAACTAAAGGTGAATCATAATTTATTCCATCGTCTTCGTCCGAATCATAATCTGATTCAGAGTCCTCCATTTCAGCTTCATAATGATAAGCTAGATCATCTCTTATGTGCTCTAAAGGCTGTGATGGAAAATTTTCGGGAATATTAGTATGTCCATTTTCTTCAAGGTGATCCACACTCAAATCGTTGGTTTTCTTTTCTTCAACATTAGGGATGGGTTCCACACTTATTGGTGTATTAATTATTGTTAACAAATTTTCAATGGAAAGATTTTGAAACTTTTGATTCATCTTTTTAACTTCATCAGTTAAAAAATTTTCTTTTAGAAAGGTTTTCAATAAAGGCAAAAAGTTGTTTTTCAATTCGATATTTTCAAGAAAACTTTTCCCTTCTACTAAAAACTCTGGGTGATCTTTAAGAAAATTTAATAACGCAAGGGCCATTTCGTGAGATTCACCATTATTAAATTTAAAAGGGATAGCAGCTATTAAATTTTTTGCTATGATAAGTATGCCCCCCATAAAAGGAATAGCATTTTCTCTAGGCAAATCGACTGATAATTTATTTTGGGAAACTTTCGGATTTGTATCTTTGATTTCAGAGGCCGAAATTCTATTAGGATCTTTTCGAGATAAATGCATTTTATACCTTTGTTCAATATCAAACCTTTCAATAGCCAAATGTTGCATTTTTTCATTTATAATCTTTATATCCCTCTCATAACGAGTTCTAGAGAAAACACGATTTCGAAAATTAAGTAATAAAGCATGATATTCATAATTTATCATTGTAATGATATTTTCAATTTCCACTAATCTACGATGATCAGTTTTGGATTTTTTAAATTCTTCTTCTACTGCTGACTTGCTATAAAGATCAGTACGATGCTCAGGCAAAGGATGCGTTGGAAATATAATAGGATCTTCTATTAAATCCAAGGTATAAATATCAAAACATAAACCATGAATAATACTAACTAGATCATTAAAGACAATCGTTAATTCATTTGAAACTAAAGCTGAATTTAAACTTTCATTACTTGACCTTTCGATTGAATTTTCTTGATTATAATAAGTATCGACACTTTTACTTTCTCCAGTAGTATTAATTGAATCAGTCTGAGTATTTTTTGTAGTAAGATAAGGAACCGTATTATGACCTATTTCAAAATCTAATAAGACTGTCAACTTATTTTTTAATTCTAATAATATATTTTCTTTCTCATTAGGATTATTAATTTGATGATATTCACGTATAAAACTTTGTATGTTTTCATTATTTAACATGATTTCATTTTCAAATTTATTTTCAGTAAAATTTGTGACATTTCTTAAATTATTTATAAAAGATAAAGCCTTCTGAATAATCTGTTCTCCAGCGTCCAGGGAATACAAATTTAAAATTTCATTGTATACCTTATCAACCAATATTTTACTATTATTTTCCATTTTTACTCCCGCTATTTTTTAAATTATATAATTCATTTGACACCCTTAATCATTATAGCGGCCCTATAAGAAATTTCTTTATATTTGTATAAGGGTTAGATAAATTATATTTTCAAGGATTTAAAACCATAAAAATATAGTTATTAAATTATTAGAGATTAAATATAGCAAATACACGCAATAATGATTAATCCTTAATAAGGATATTTAGGTTTAAAATAATTGAATTTTATATTTTTAAATCTTTTTCAGGTTTTCCAATATAAAATCCTTGTTGATAATCTATTCCCAACTCTTTAATAATATTGAAAATAGTTTCATTATGTACAAATTCTGCAACAGTTTTAATATTCAATCGCAAACAAAAGTCTATAATGGTTTTCACTAAAATCAAAATATTAGGATCAGTATCTATCGTTTTAACCAGTGTTCCATCAATTTTAATAAAATCAGCGTTTAATTTGATGACATGTTCAAAATTAGAATATCCTGACCCAAAGTCATCAATTGCAATTTTACACCCTAATTTTTTCATTTCAATAATAAAATCTTTCATCCTCTCATAATCGTTTATATTTTCTGATTCTACAATTTCAAGGATTAATTGCTGACCAACTTCATTATCAATAATTTCTTTTTTAATAAAGTTTATGGTCTCTTTATCCATAATATCTGCTACAGTTAAATTTAAGCTGAACTCAAAAGTAGTGCCTTTAAGCCGTTGAATCGATTTACTAAACATTCGTTTGGTGATAAAAGGATATAATTTTGCCTTTTTAGCTACTTCTAGGAATTCAAATGGTGAGATTACCTTTTCATTTTCAATCATTCTTACTAAACATTCATATTTATTAATTAATCCGGTTTTAGAATCTGCTATTGGTTGAAAAAATGGAACAATTCTATCTTCTTGTAAAGCATCTTTGATTTTTTGCCTCCATAATAAATTATATTCTAATGCTTTTTTTGAAGGTAAGTTATTATCGTAAACCATAAATGCAACTTTCTTATCAATAGCTTCCTTAAGAGCTAAATTAGCTTGAGTTAATAATCCTTGATCATATTCTAAAAAATCAACACTTTTACTTTTACCAAAAGTAATGCCAAAAACTAAATTAATTGATAAAATATTTTCTTCTACCTCTATGTCTTTAAAATTAAAAATTCTCATCAGCTCGGTTATTTTACTTACAAAAGTATCTTCTCCTATACTTTCGTGTGCCGCAAGAATTAATGAATGATCACCCATTTTATAAAGTTTATAGCCATAGATATTGATTGCTAATTTATCTGTTAATATTTCTACAATTTTAACTATTAATTTTTCACTTAATTTATACCCATAAAAATCCCTTATTGAATCTAAATTATCAAAATAAATAATTGCGAGCGTAGCAGAAAAAAAGTCTGACTTCCCTAATAAATCATCTTTTAATTTATTAATATTTGGTAACTGAGTCAAATCATCATAATAATATTGTTGGGCTAAAGCTTTAGTTTTTGTTGCTACATTTAATTCAAGCCCTTCAACAAAAACTTCTAATTCCTTTCCGGTAGCATTCATTAAATGAAATAATATATCTTGTGCTCTATCTGTATTATTTTCCACAATTTCTTTAATTGGATTTTCTTCAGGTTTAATTACAGAGGCTTTTCCCTCTGACAAGCCTAGAAGAGTCATTGTCTCATTTAATAATGAACATTTATTATTTGAGTGAAAAAACTCTCCGTAACAAAAAAATCCTGCTGAGGGAGCTAAGTTTTCCATAGGCTTTAATTCTTTTGCAATAGAATCTTGTAAAAAATACTTACGTGCAGAACAAGAATATATAAAAATTGACTCTAAAGGGTAGTGGTTTAACTGGGCAATTTTTTCTTGGGAGGTATTTAAAATCTGGGGAATATTTCCATATCCAAATTGTATCACATCTCCTTCCCTAAAATTACCTGCATAACTCATAGAACCATCAGAATGCTTAACAAGAGCGGCTCTGGCCAAATGTAATTTATTTCTCTCAATGATTAAAGGGAATTCTCCAGCACTCGCTGGTAAATTATCAGCAACATTACTTCCTAAATATTTAATGTAAGCATCTACTAGTTTTATTCCGTCCACCTCATATAAACGATTTTGGATAGCTTTTGTCACGTGCATTTTTCGACCAATTGCTTTCCATTCAAATATATAATTTTGATGAACCATTAAATCCTTACTACTTAATGAAACCCCCACCACTCCTTTATCTATTATTTCATCATTTAAAAAAACATAGGTTTGTTTTAATAGATGGTAATCAGCGGCCAGTCCCCCCGCTACTTTAATGGTAGGATTAACCTCAGAAATGCCTCGTAATAATTCATCGGCATTCGTATTTAACCCATCTGCAAAAACTATTATCGCTTTGGTATCAGGACTAATTAATGAATGAGCTAATTTTTTTCCTATTGAATAATGACTATCATTATAAGAATATAATTGAGACTTAAGACTTGTATTTTCAAACACACTGAAAGATATGATAGTTTGATGCTCTAGGACTTTGCCTTGTATAATTTCTCCATCAGTAGTGGCACCAATGATAGTAGCATCTGGTAATTGTTTTTTTATTAACCTTAAAATATTTAAAATTGCATCTTTAATAGTTACAGAGGTAAATATCTGAATTAGAACATTTTTATCATTAGTAAACTTATTAATTTTTATATAACTTTGAAGATCTTGATTATCTTGGTATATATAATTAAATGTTTTCATTAAAGCTAATCTCTATCTTTTGTTAGGATAACTCAAATTTTATCGACAGCTTTAACTAAATATTGAATAATTTCGGAATTTTAGTAAAATTAGGTGTAATTCAAAGTATAGGGATGGGTGTTAGAAAGGGAGAGAATTTTGTAATCACTGCTCAGTATTGGCTTAATTTTTCCTTGAACCTCAACTAATAAGGCTCCATTTTTTGCAATTCCTTTCACCATACCGAATTCGGAATTTAAATAATTACTTATACTAATTACCTTTCCTTGTAGTATGTCAAAAAGGGGCCAAAGGGGTAAAAATTTCTCAAAGCCATGTATTTCAAAAGCTTCCAATGAATTTATTATATTTATAACAATGTTACTTATTAACCAATTAGTATTTAAAACCTCTTTATTATTCATTATATTAATAAGATCTATACAAGGTTGTTCGATATTTTCTATAACCTTTTTTGGTAATTGTACATTTAAACCCACTCCAATAATTACATCAATAAATCCTTCCTTGCCACCTATGGTTTCAATCAGTATTCCCCCTAATTTTTTATTTTTCCAAAATATATCATTAGGCCACTTGACTCCAATATCTTCTAGATTTAGTGTTCTTAAATATTCTGCAATCGAAATGCCAATAGCTAAACTTAAGCCAGATAAAATTGTTGATGAAGGAAATCGGTGATGAATGGACAAACAAATATTACCAAGCGGTGAAACCCATGTTTTACCTTGTTGCCCTTTACCATGGGTTTGTTCGTTAGCAATCACCACTTGTGGTGTGAATTGATTCGTTTTTATACAATTAAGTAAATACTCATTGGTAGAAGAAACCGTTTCTAAGACTAGAAGCTCCCTAGATAAATTAAATTTCAATTGCTTTAAATAATCTTTAATTAAAGAACTTGAATATCGTTTTAAAACCATTTAATCAAAACTTGTAGGCGAAAATCGAAAAATACAGTCAGGTGATTCAGATGTCGGATTGTTAAATTTTTCTGATACGCTCTCTCCACTTTGACAATTCAAAGCTTTTAAGTAGGTGAGTACAGTATTTCCATATGCAAATAACCCAGAGCTCAATTTTTCCTTACTCGTACCTTCAGGAGAAGATACTTTAATGGGTGTATTAGATTTAGATTTTTTTTCGCTTTCTGGAATATTGATTGGTGGGCTACTCCTAATACGATCAGGAGAAGGAATATTTTCTTTTTTTTGCAATTCTTCCTTTTTTTCTTCAAAAGGAGATTTTTGCTCTTGGGTATATTCCATCCATAAAGGCATAGGATAAGAAGAAGGCAAGGAAGGTGGTGGAGTATAGATAGTTGTTGGACAAGGAGATGTTGAATGATAGTGTTTGATATCAAAAGCTTTTTCAAACAATGGACTACGAATGTCAGAAGAATTAGAAGTTGATTGGCAGTTTTTATACTCTTCTCTTTTTTTACAACAACATAATCTATTTAACATATTGTTACCTTTAGGTGCGTGTTAATAAAATTCAGAGTCAAAAAAATAAATAAATTAAATAAAAAAAATCCCCTAGTAAAAGTACTAGGGGATATCTAAAAGGGTGCCTGGCAGTGACCTACTTTCACATGGGAAACCCACACTATCATTGGCGCTGTTT
>JAQGOH010000035.1 GCA_028293705.1 Francisellaceae bacterium
TTAATAAATTTAATACAGAAAAATAATCCATTTTAGTAGATGATTCGATAAGTTTTTTAAAACCTTCTTGAGTAGGATGATTGCTAAGCTTCAGGAAGGCTTTTTAAAAGCTACTTTTTCAAAGCTAATAGTCATGAATTTTCTCCTGTATTTATTATTAAATAATTATTTTTATAAATTAATTTTAAGTGATTTTATAAAAAATATTCTTTTTAATATTTAAATCAGAGTAGAAAGGTAAATAAGGCGTTAATATACCATTTGACAATACTTAGGGGCTCGAAGATAATAGGCTCCTTGAGCTGGAGAGCTTATATGAATATAAGAGACTTTATTATCATTCCCTTCGATGAGTCCTATACTAATGCCATGAGTGTAGCCGCACGGAAAACCTATGAAAATGTTAGGGTACGTAATAGAAAAACCTTAATGCCGCTTAATCGGGATTTAAATCAATTTAAGAATTTGAATGATGAGAGGATATTACCTAAAATTGGTTCTCATTATAATTATGTGGTAGTTGCTGATGATAATAACAATTTAGTACTTATTTTAGGAAATACCAACCATTATTATTTAGCTGATAAAGCAGAAAAAAAAGTATACGCGGCTGGTGAACTTTTATTTAACCAAGAATACCAAATTAAAAGCTATAATTTTAAAGCAGGAGGATACCATATTTCTGTCAAGGATTTAAATTTTAATAATAAAAGACAATCCATCCTAAAAGTGTTAGAGGCGGTAGGTTTTAAATCAAATGCTTATGAAGCTTCTCCCGTAGAAGCGATAAAATTACCCAGTCCTAAACCCATATTATTTAGTTCTGATTTAGGATTTCCTGGCCCTCGTTATAAACGAAATCAGGTGGTGTCCTTATCCATAATTCCAACAGAATATAAGTCCGAAGAAAATAATTTATATCAGAATTCAATTTTAATAAACCAATCAACCGAAAACAAAGTGGAAAATTTAACAATTGTAAATTGCACTTGTTCTATTATGTAAATTAAAATAGCGATTCATCTGAGGTTTTTCTCCCGGTTTCAGAATTAATCTCTTGGTAATTTAAAGGCGCTTCAATGCTTGGAATAGTATTTTCATCAAAATATTCAAAGATAGCATCAGGCTGATTGGGGTGAGCTAATAATCCTGTGGCAGGATCTATTCGTACACTGGTTATGCCTGCAGGTAAAAGAAAAGGCTTTTCTGGTTTGTCTTTTAAGGCTTGTTCCATAAAATACATCCACAAGGGTAAGGCTGCTTGAGAACCGTATTCCTTTAAAGTTCTGGGATCATCAAACCCAACCCAAGCAGTGGCTACAATATCTTGATTGAATCCCGAATACCAAGCATCTAATTTGTCATTTGTGGTACCCGTTTTACCCGCTAAATCACTTCTACCTAAACTTAATGCTTTTTGGCCAGTTCCCGATTTAATGGCATCTTGAAGAGCTGAATTCATTAAAAAAGCAACGCTAGGGCTTAAAGCGCGATGGCTTAATTCAGGATTTTGCAAAATACAATCCTGGCATACATAAGGTTTTTGAGCTTCAAAAAGGGTCTTACCATGCTCGTCTTTAATAACATTTATGAATTGTGAAGAAATACGATAGCCACCATTTGCAAAAATACAATAGGCATTAGCTAATTCTAAAGGGGTTACATTGCCAGAGCCTAAAGCCATTGAAAGGTAAGGCGGTAGCTTGTTGGTATTAAATCCAAACTGTTTAGCATATTCCACCATTTTCTTAATGCCGATTGTTTGAAGTAAACGAATGGTTACGGTATTTTGAGATTTAGCCAGACTTTTGCGTAACCTTAAAGGTCCTAAAAAACGATTTTTATCATTTTTAGGCCGCCAAGGACCTGAAATAGGATCATAGTAGACAAAGGGCGCATCATTAACCACACTGGCTAAGGTAAACCCTTCTGATAAAGCTGCGGCATAAATAAAAGGTTTAAAGGTAGACCCTGGTTGTCTATCGGCTTGTAACACCCGATTGAAATGGCTTAATTGATAATTAAATCCGCCCACCAACGCTAATATATCCCCATTTTTTGGATCGAGAGCGACTAAAGCCGCCTCAGCTTCTGGAACTTGACTTAAACGATACTCGTTGGGGCTTATCGCTTGAATATAGATTTGATCACCAAGTTCCACAATCTCACTAGCTTGTTTTGGGGGATTGCCCACTCGATAATTTTTTAATTGAGGGGCGGCCCAACTCATATTTTTCCAGTGAATATCAATAATTTGGTGGTTTTTACTATAACAAGTAATTTTATCTGGAAAAACGCCTGTAACAACTGCAGGGTGCAAACTACCAAAACTTGGGAGGTCTTTTAAAGTTTGTTTAATTTTAGCAATAGCTTCATCAGTATTTTTAAATTTACCTAATTTTAATTGAAGGGTAGGTTTCCTATAACCATGCCTTCTATCGTATTCTAAGAGTGCTTTTTCTAAAGCATCATTTGCGGCTTGTTGATAATGACTATTAACGCTCGTATAAACTTCATAACCCATTGAAGTTGCTTCTTTGCCATACCGATGCTCCATTTCTTGGCGAACCATTTCAGCGACGTAGGGCGCATTCAATTCGATGACCTTACCATGATATTTAGCTTCTAAAGGCGAATAAAGCGCTTCTTTATATTGGGACTCATTTATATATTCATATTGCAGCATGCGATCTAGAACATGTTTTCTTCGCTTTAAAGCCGCTTCCGGGGATTGTAAGGGATTAATGGCGGAGGGAGCCTGGGGAAGGCCTGCAATCATGGCCATTTGGGATAAGCTTAAATCTTGTAGTGCCTGCCCGTAATAGACTTCTGCTGCGGCAGCTACTCCATAAGCTCTTTTACCTAAATAAATAACATTTAAATATAGTTCCAGAATTTCATCTTTAGTTAATTCTTGTTCAATTTTTAAAGCTAATAAAATTTCATTTATTTTTCTAATAAAAGTTTTTTTACGGGTTAAAAATAAATTTCGAGCTACTTGCATGGTAATAGTACTGCCCCCTTGCTCTTTTGAGGCTTTAGTTAATAAGTGGACCGCAGCACGTGCTATGCCCCGAAAATCTACCCCTTGGTGTTCATAAAACCTTCTATCTTCTGTGGCTAAAATAGCTTGAATTAATTGAAAAGGCACGTCTTTTAATTTAACGGGAATTCTTCTTTTTTCCCCAAACTCTGCTATTAATTTATTATCACTTGAATAAACTTTTAAAGGGACTTGGAGATGGACTTCTTTTAAAGAGTCAACTGAGGGCAAATTGGCTTCAAGATAAAGTAGAGTGCCAAGCCCCACTAATGCTGTGATAAAAAAAGTTCTCATTAAGGCGTTTGACAGTATACTAAATAGTGCTTTCATAATAATTCATGACCAATGTGTAAAAATAAGAATTTTCTAAAAGAAAATTATAATACGAGTTGACTGATTTTAATATGAAGCTAATATTTAAGTTAGGTACTTGATATTTATCACTACGGAAGGTAGTCGATGGTTTTAGCACATGGATTGAGGATATAAAGGTGCTTAATTTTTTAAGTAAGAAAAAACAACCTATAGCAGGACTTGAAATAAGCGGAAGCTCAGTCAAGATAATGCAATTAGGATTAGAAAACGGCCGTTATGTAATCGAGGCTTTTGGTTGTGCAGAATTACCTGACAATGCCGTGCTCGATAAAGAAATCAAAGATGTTGAAGCGGTAAGCCAGGCTATTAAAAAAGCAGCGCTTCAAGCAAAAATTACTACTAAATACTTCGCCGTTGGGATGGCGGGTACATCGGTTATTACCAGAGTTATCCAGATCCCAGCAGGACTTAGCGAAGAAGAAATATTAGAACAAATTGAAATAGAAGCTAATCATTATATTCCTTACCCCTTGGATGAAGTTAATTTGGATTTTGAGGTTTTGGGGGTTTATGAAGAAAATGCTGAATTTGTAAATGTTCAATTAGCAGCCGCTAGAACCCAAAATATTGAACCTCGTCTTCAAGCTATCACAATGGCTGGCTTTATTCCTAAAGTGGTAGACGTGGAAGTTTTTGCTATCGAGAGAGCTTTTGAGCTTGTGTCTACTCATTTACCCAATCAAGGAAAAGATCAAAGAATAGCTCTTTTTGATATAGGGAATACCACAACGAGTTTGATTGTTTTATTAAATAAACAAGCTATTTATACTCGAGATCAAGCCTTCGGAGGCAAACAATTAACAGAAGAAATTCAAAGACGATATGGCCTTACCTTTGAAGAAGCTATTCTCGCCAAAAAAATGGGTGGTTTACCCGATGATTATACTATTGAGGTATTAGAGCCTTTCAAAGATACCGTGGCCCAACAAATTAATAGAGCTTTACAGTTCTTTTATTCATCTGATAAACATGGAAATATTGACTATATTATGCTAGCCGGAGGCACCGCTTTATTACCAGGCTTAGAAGATAGAGTTGCAGAAGTAATTGGAATTAAAACTTTTATTAGTAGTCCTATTTCAGACATGATCGTTTCACCCTTAGTTGTTTCTGATATTTTACAAAATGAAACAGCAAGTTTAATGATTTCTTGTGGATTGGCATTAAGGAACTTTGATAAATGACGCAAATTAACTTATTACCATGGCGTGAAGAGCTCTCACAACAAAAAAATAATATTTTTTATACCCTTTGGGGGGCTACGGCACTTAGCATGATTTTGATTGTGTTATTTATTCATGCCATTGTGAATCATTGGATTAATAATCAAAATGCAAATAATGAGTTTTTGGAAGATCAAATAAGAAGTTATGAAGGAGAAATTTCACAAATAAAAACACTAAAAGATGAAAAACAAAAATTAATCAGTCGGATTAATATTATTCAAGCGCTGCAAGCGAATCGGTCTTCCATTGTAGTTATATTAGATAATTTGGTCCGGGTAGTGCCCGATGGTATTTATTTAACCCAGGTTTCGCGCAAGGGAGAAATATTAAGTTTAGAAGGAAAAGCCGAATCTTACCAAAATATTTCTGAGTTTTTAAAGAAAATTAAAACTTTAAAGTGGGTTAAAAATGCCGATTTAAGTGAAAGTAAATTAAACGATGCATCAGGATCTCAGGCGCTCCTTGGAAGTCAAGAGGTAGGATTTAGAATGGAATTGACACAAAATGCTTCTGTAGAAGGGGGTTAAATTGGAAATTTCTGGAATAGAATTAAATGAATTAGATTATAAAAAAATAGGAAGCTGGCCTTCTCTTATACGATATAGCATTCTAGGGGTTACAGCCGTTGTATTGTTGGTTTTTGGCATTTATTTTGATACGGTAAGCCAATTAACTTCTCTTGATATAATTGCTAATAAAGAAATTGATCTCCGTAAAGAATTAACCGATAAATATAATCAAGCAATTAATTTGGCAAAATATAAAGACCAAATGGATGAAATACGAAAATTATTTACTATCATGGTAAAACAATTGCCCTCAGAAAAAGGGTTAGACACTTTAGTTAAAGATTTATCCCAACAAGCTTCGGCTAATAATTTAGAGGTAACCTCCTTGAAACCTGAATCTGAGGTCTCACAAGGATTTTTTGTGGAATTTCCATTTGATGTGGTTTTATCTGGAAATTATCATAGTTTTGGGGGATTTGTAAGCCAAGTTTCCAGTATGGCTCGAATTGTTACCCTGCATGATTTTACAATTAAAGCTAATGAAATGAATGATAAAGATAATAAAAATAAATTCAATCCTAAACCCTTAGAATTACAAGTGCTTGCTAAAACCTATTGGTATACGGGCGAGGAGAAAAAACCATAATGTATATAAATAAACACGATTATAAATCATTATTATTAATAGGATTAAGTGTTCTTGCCGGTTGCTCTAATACACCAAGTAGTGATACTGAGAATTTTGTGAAGGAATTAAAACAAACCAAAGCCGGTCAAATTGAACCTTTACCCATTATTCATCAATATCAGCCTTATACTTATCATGCGCAAAATTCTAGGAACCCTTTTGAAAAGGCCCAAGAGCGAGACGCTAACAAAAATAATGACAATCTGCCTTATGGAAAAGGCCCACATCCTGATAGGCATCGAAAAAAAGAACCTTTAGAAGCTTTTCCTTTAGATAGCTTCAAAATGGTAGGCAGTCTTGAAAGGGGTGGTATTAATTGGGCTTTAATAGTCGATAAAAATGGAATTATTTATCGAATGGGGGTAGGAAATTATATCGGGCAAAATGACGGTAAAATTATTAGCATAACTGCAGATTCCATGAACATAAAAGAGTTAGTAAGCGATGGACAAGGAAGTTATCGTGAGCGTGCTACTCAACTTACTATAGCGCATTGAGGGAGAGGCTGATGGATGGAAAATTTGTGATAAAAAAATTAGTGCTGGGATTGATAGGCTTAGTGCTTAGCCAATCGATACTCGCAGCCCCTAATTTACCTAAGGCTATTTTAGAAGATATTATAGTGAATTCATTGCCGGGTGATCAGGCTGAAATTCATTTGAAAATGTCTCAGCCTGTTTTATTACCCAAAGAGTTTAGTCAGAATACCCCTCCTCAATTTGTCTGGGATTTTACCAATGTTGATACTAAGCTCTCGACCGCTAAACTCACTCAGAAAATTGAAAATGGGATTTTGAAAACGATTAAGGTAATTAATACCCCCGACAAACTGCGTTTAATCGCGGAAGTTAATGAAATTGTACCTTTTCAAACTTCTGTAGTTGGTAATGAAGTCATTATTAAAATGGCTCCGCATTTAGTGGTGTCTTCCACACAAAACAGTACAAGTGTGGCTAAAGTGATTGATGATAGCGCTATAGAAAGTATTGATTTTAGAAGAGGTGAACAAGGTGAGGCTCGTTTAATAATTAATTTATCCAATGCCTCTACGGGGATAGATTTTAAAGAAGAAGGTACTAAAATTGTAGCGCGTTTTTTAGATACTACGATTCCGGCACGGCTTATTAATAAATATGATGTGTCTGATTTTGGCACTCCTGTCAAAAGTATGATTTCAAGTCAATTAACAAAAGAAGCTAAAATTGAAATAGAGGCAACCGGTAATTTTGACAAAATGGCTTATCAAATGGATAAGCAATTTGTTATAGAAGTTCGTCCTTTATCTAAAGCTGAACAAGAAACTTATCAAAAAAGTAAATTTCAATATACAGGAGAACGTTTATCATTAAATTTTCAAGATATTGAAGTTCGGGCGGTATTAGAATTATTAGCGGATTTTACGGGCTTAAATATTGTTACCAGTGATACCGTCAAAGGCAACGTCACTTTAAGATTACAAAATGTGCCCTGGGATCAAGCGCTAGATATGATTATGCAATCAAAAGGGCTTGCAAAACGAGAAAATGGCAATGTGATTGTTATTGGTCCTAGCGAAGAAATAGCAGCAAGAGAAAAACAAGATCTTGAAACTTCACAAAAAGTGGTAGAGTTAGCGCCTTTAAAATCTGAGTTTATAAAAATTAATTATGCTAAAGCTTCTGATATTGCTAGCTTTCTTAAAGATAAAACCAATTCTATTTTATCCTCAAGAGGGAATGTAACCGTCGATACAAGAACCAATACTTTATTGTTACAAGATGTGGGAAGTAAAATTAATGAAGTAAGGGAACTTTTAAAGAATTTGGATAGTGCAGTTCCACAAGTAGAAATTGATACTCGCATTGTAACCGTTAATGATAGGGCTCAAGATAGTTTTGGCTTAAAATTTGGTGGAGCCGCTAAAGCCAATATTGGTAGAAAGATATTAGGCATTGGATCAACCTTACCTCGGGCAAGGACTATTGCAAGCCAAGCGGGTGATGTCTCCTTTACTCCAACACCTACCACTGAAGCTCAAACGATGCCTTGGGATGGTACAGCCGATGTTAGTCCTAGTATAAGTAATATTGATGGTTTATTTACAGATTTTTCTACTACCAATGCGATTGGTAAATTAGCAAAAGTAGGTTTAGCAGTTGCTAACTTACCTCGAGGTACCTTGATTGATTTAGAACTACAAGCTTTAGAAGCCGAGTCTTTGGCTCGCGTGGTGGCTAGGCCTAAATTACGTACTTTAGATCAAACTAAAGCCAGTGTAGAACAAGGGGTACAAATTCCTTATACCGAATCTTCTTCATCTGGTGCTGGTACCATTAGTTTTGTTACGGCTGCTTTGAAAGTGGAAGTGACTCCCCATATCACCCCTGATGATAATATTTCCTTGGATTTACAAATTAATAATGATGCTCAAGGGGATCCTGTGCAGGTGAGCGGAGGCAGTCAACCGGCTATCAATACTAATCGTTTAACAACTCAAGTATTAGTTGGAAATGGCGAAACAGTAGTGTTAGGAGGCATTATAAAAGAAACTACTAGTAAAAGTCGCCAGCGCGTACCTTTTTTTGGCAGTATTCCAGTTCTTGGAAATTTGTTTAAAAACAAAAGTAAAGATACCACAACTAATGAATTATTAATCTTCATTACGCCTCGAATCCTTAAGGACTTAGGATTAAACGAACAAAATTAAAAAAATGATACTTATAACTTTAGGGGCATTCTGCCCCTTTTCTTTTTAGGAAGGTCTATTAGGCCTGTCTATTGATAAATATAATTTATTCCTATATTATTCTTAGTTATTCAACTCCTAACTTAGGTTTATTAATCATTTGAAAATTTTAATAGAGAATGATTGTTTATTAAAAGTATTAAACAATCAAAAAGTCGATAGAACGCCTATTTGGTTAATGCGTCAAGCCGGACGGTATTTACCAGAATATAGAGCAGTGCGTAAAGAAGCAGGTAATTTTTTAGATCTTTGTAAAACCCCAGTATTAGCGGCTGAAGTGACTTTACAGCCTCTAGCTCGTTTTAAATTAGATGCGGCTATTATTTTTTCTGATATTTTGACCATTCCCGATGCTTATAATTTAGGACTTTCATTTGAAGAAGGTGAAGGGCCTTGTTTTAAACACCCAATACGCACTCAAAATGATGTAAATTCTCTACCCCATATTCAAGTAGAGGAAAAATTGTATTATGTGATGGATGCCATCCGATTGAGTAAAAAAGCTTTAAATAATAAAGTACCCTTAATTGGTTTTGCGGGTAGTCCTTGGACGGTTGCCACTTATATGGTTGAAGGAAAATCCTCTAAAAATTTTAGTTTAATTAAAGGGATGTTATATAAAGATCCAGATCTTTTAAAACAATTATTGCAACATTTAACAACTACTACCATTGATTATTTAAATGCACAGGTAAAAGCAGGTGCGGATTGTCTGATGATTTTTGATACCTGGGGTGGGATTTTAGATAAAGAAAATTATCTTAAATTTTCCTTAAAATATATGCAAGATATTATTACGGGTCTAAAGAACCAATTAAAAGAAAAAATGGTTCCTATTACTTTATTTACTAAAAATGGGGGTAGATATTTGAAAGAAATAGCAGCCACCGATTGTAATGGTATTGGACTTGATTGGACTGCTGAAATTAATCAAGCAAGAAAAGAGATTGATCATAGGGTAGCCTTGCAAGGAAATATTGACCCAGGATTTTTATATGCAACTCCTGCCTTAATTAAAAATAAAGTTGAAAATCTATTATCTCAATTTGGCAAGAATCCTAGACATATTTTCAATTTAGGGCATGGTATACAACCCGACACCCCAATTGAATCGGTACACGCTTTAATTGAGGCGGTGCATAGCTTAAGCGCACATTTTTATGAATAAAAGTAAAAAAACGAGAAAATTATAATGGCCTTAATTATCACTGATGAATGTATTAATTGTGATATTTGCGAACCAGAATGCCCTAATCAAGCTATTAGCCCTGGCGAGAATTATTATAAAATTGATCCATTAAAATGCACTGAGTGTGTGGGTCATTTTGATACCCCACAATGCCAATTGGTTTGCCCGGTGGCCTGTATCCCATTAGATCCTAATTATCTTGAGTCTTATGAACAACTTCTTAAAAAATATCAAGATTTACACGAATAAAAAAAAGACCTAATTAATAGGTCTTTATGAAGTCTGGAGGAATACAATCAAAAATTAATTTTTACCTTCACTTCCCCCCAAGGAAGAACTTAATAAGTGCATTAAAGCTCTACTGGTTTGGGCAACGGTTGAGTCAGCTTTTTCTTCTGCCATTTTGCGGCTTAATTCTTCAGTGTGTCGAGCTTCTTCTGCAATTACCGCACGATCGATAGCTAAATTAGCTTTTTCTTCAGCTAATTTGCGTAAATTTCTTTCTGTTTTAATCACATTTTCAATTTTACTTAATTGTTCATGCATTTCAGAGACAATTTCTTCTAATTGACGATTCTTAGCAAGCTCTTGCTCGCATACTAATTCTAAACTGGTAGTTTTAGTAGAATAAGAGGCCTCCAGTTGTTCCGTTTTCTGGGCATACTGACTTTGAATTTGATTCATTTGTTCAGTGTATTGATTTTGAATCTGATTGATTTGTTCAGAATACTGATTCTCTAAATTGCTAATTTTCTCTTCATATTCACTTTCTAATAATTCCACTTGAAGATAAGCTTCATGAGCTTCTCTAATAGCAATTTTGACCTTATACTCAGCCGATATTTTTTGTTTTTCTTCAAATTGTCGTCCTAACTCAGATTCTTGTAATTGTTGGGATATCTCTTCAATACGCGCTTGAGCCTCATTCACTGCTTCAAGGGCTTTTTCTTTTTCTTGAGTTACCAATTCTAAAGAGGCTAAAGTCGTTTTAGTTTGATTTTCGGCATTTTGGCGAGATATTTCTGCTTCTTGTTTTAAACTTTCAGCAGCATTGGCCCGTTCAAAAGCTTGAATTTTTTCTTTTTCAGCTAAGATTCTAGCAGCTTCAAAATACTGAATTTGTTGCATAATCCGCTTTTCATTATTTTCAGCAGTTATTCTTGCATTTTCAGCTATCATAAATTGCTCTAGAGCCGATTTTGCTTTCTCATCAGCGGATAATTTTTGCTCGAAAGCCATTTGTTTATCAATTTGACTTTGATTATAACCATTTAAAATCTGGGCTAATTTTTCTTCGGCTTGAATACGAGCCTCATGCTCTTGTTGTTTGATTTGCTCGGTTTGAGCCAATTGTTCTAATGCATAATGAATTTTATGCTCTGACATTTTTCGTGCTTTAGCTTCTTCCTCACGCATCATCTCAGCGATCCGCGCTTGCTCTTCAATTTTACGTACTTTTTCCTCAGCTTCTGTAATTTGATCAAAAGCATCCCGAGCTAATTGTTCTACCAATTGGCGAGGGTTAGACGTTTTTTTGGTATTCGATTCATTAGTAAGAGAAGGCTGGCTTGGAAAACGAATATTATTGGTGGGTAGAAAGCCTCCAATGGTTAATCTCGGTTCTTCTTTTAATTCAGTTTCAGGTTTGCTCATGATTTGAGCTGCAGGAACTGAATCATTTGGATAATTAGCTACAAAGGAGCTTGAATTTTCTTGGCTTTCTTCTTGAGTAACATTATTAATAGCTTTTTCTAATAAACTAGGTTTCCAAGGTCGATGTTTTAGAAAAACCGATTTCCCCTTAGTATATTTTCCTTTTGTAGAATCCATACTCATACTTTCCATATCCTTATGTTAAGTTTGCAAATTAAGTCTTTTAATTTAGTTTAGAACATATACAAAGAATATCAACTGACTTGAGCCTATAATGCTATAGGATTTTTCGGGTTCGTGCTTTATTGATAAACCACCCAAAACCTAGAAAAATAAGGGGGTTCAAATAGGGAAAAAAGTAATTATGAAAAAAACGCGAATATGGGTTAGGAATAAACTCTATATCAATCGCAACATTTCTAGTCAATTTGCTTAAGGGTAAGTCCACACTTAACCATTGAAATAAATTGAGGGCAAAAGACTTATTACCATAATTATCAAAGGTTCTATTGCTTAAAAATTGAGTGTTTCCCAAAATAACGATCCTTTGCTCCTTTTTAAGATCATCAAGCTCTCGAGTTAAAGTGTATCCTATAGTAAAAGGCCCTTGCTGGGTATTTTGTTTATTCATGCTTAGATCATAATCTTCTAATTGAGTTTTTTGATGAGTACTCAGTAAAGTATTTATTTTAAAATTTCCAAAGTCAGGGTTTTGAGCTAAGGGCAATTTTTCTAAAGGGATAGCAAAGGGAAATAAGATAAATTGATTTAAATTATTAAAAATTGGATGAGGTTCAAATCCCGAAATTAAGGTAATACCAGGATGGGGAGTGCCTAATTTTTCGCCTTGTTTGTCTAAAATAATACTAGCTTTAAAAGCTATTCCTAAAGAGTCAGTTAAAGCGCGCCACTCGGTAGCCATTTTGTCATCGATTAAAAAAAGTAAATTTTCCCCTTTCTGTAAATATTGATTAATTAAATCTAGTTCAAAGGCTAAAGGAGCCGTTTTTGGGGCGTTAATGACTAATAAAGTGGTGTTATCAGGAATCAGGTCTAAATTACTCGATTGAAAATTAACTTCGCTCATGTGCATATTTAATAGACTTAATTGCTGGGTGAAACTATTAAGATCTAGTTTGCCTTTTCCAAAAGGATCTGGCTCATTATGTCCCCCAAAAAAAACTATCCATTGTTCTTGATGATTGATAAGTTGATATACGTAATTTGCAAAAATTTCTTCGTTAAGATTAACCTCATCTAAATCGATGATTTTTTGTTCATTTTTAAAACTAATTCTTAAACTATTTAAAGGCAGGTCTTGGTTACTAAAGTTTTTCAAAACCGGGGGATTGATACTTAGCTTGACTAAGGGATTAATTTGAGAGAAAGCATTAATGAGGAGGGAACTGCGATTTTCAAGAATATCATCCTTGGTAAATAATTCGATATTTAAAGGCTCTTTGATGGTATCTAATATCATTAAACTTTGGGGTGTTAAAGTGTTAGTGTGGTTAAGCGTTAAATCCCAGATGAATTGATTCTTAAAACTAAAATAAGCCCCACCCCCTATAATTAAAGGGAAAGCTAAAAAAAATATCCAGGATAAATGGGGTTTAAAATTTTTTTTAAACATAGGATTTACATCCATTAAAGTGGCGTTTAATTTGCCAATGGCTCATTACTAAAAAGCTTAAACTTAATGTGATGAAGTAGAATAAATCATGTGTGCTGAATAAACCGTTTAATCCATTTTTAAGATGGTATAAAAAGGCAAATTCTTTAAAAGATTTTAGTAACCATTCACCAAGACAAATGCTTAGAAATACCAGTAAAGTGATAAAAGCTGCTATCCAAGGTTCTTGATTTAAAGAAGAAATAAAAATCCCTATACTAATTAAAGTGCTCAAAGCCATGCTTATAAAGAATAGCCCCACTAAAAACTGTCCCCAGTCTAAGCTGCCACTTATTAAAATAGAAATTGGCATTAAAGAAGCTGAACTTAAAAAAATAAAAAACACAGCCAAAAGACTTAAAAATTTAGCCACTATCAATTCTGTCACTGAAATAGGTGAAAGATGGTATAAAATCAAGGTATTGTTTTTTTTTTCGCTACTAATACTATTCATAGTGAATATAGGTAAAATCAATAAGAATAGAAAAATACTCCATGCTAAAAATGGATGAACCACTTCTTCGGTGATACCGAATAAACTATTTTTTTGAATTAAACTCGCTTGTAAGCGATAAGTATAATCTTGCATCAGCCAACGAAATAAAAATCCCATAATAGAAGTAAAAAAGGCTAGTATGTATAATCCCTTTGCATAGAGAAATATTCTTTTTAATTCATTCTTAATAATTAATTTTATCATAATATTGCTTTTGCCTCGCCAGTAGAATTAGAAGTGGTAAAAATCGTTTCAGAAAAGAGGTTTGGATCTTGAATGCTTACAGGAGAATTTAGGGTTTGCAATGAGGGTTGAGGTTGATTTTTTGAATACAATAAAGCATGTAAACTTAAAGTCGTCATCATTTCTATCTGATGGGTAGAAATAAGGATAATAGAATTGGATTTTATTTCTTTAAGATAATTAATTAAAATTTGGGCTTGGTAGGGATCAAGATGAGCGGTTGGTTCGTCTAATAGTAAAAGTTTAGGCTCATGGATTAAGGCTTGAATAAGTCCCAATCGTTGTTGAGTCCCAAGCGATAAGGTTTTTATGGATTGCTGTTGATTATTACCTAATTCAAATCTTTCAATCCAATTCTGGATTACAGTGGAAGAAATAGCTTTATATTTTTTGCGCAAGGAAGCAATAAATTCTAAATATTCTTTGACAGTTAGTTCAGGATAAAGGGGAAGCTTTTCGGGTAAATAACCAATTTGGCTCTTAAAGTCCTCATAAACCAGAGAGTAAATTGACTGATTAATAAAAATTGAACCATGTGTTGGCTGTATTAATCCGGCCAATAATTTAAGGGTGGTCGATTTCCCGGTTCCATTCGCACCAATTAAGAGTAAGGGCTTATTTATCTCTAAATTTAAGTTAATTGACTTAACTATAGGTTTTTCACCATAATGAAAAGAAACTTGGTCAAGTTTCAAATAAAAATTTTCCATAAAACCAATTATAAGTGTAAAAACACGTTTAAGAAAATATAAAACTACTATACAATACGTAAACTATAATTAATGTAACGAATTTTAAATTTTTCTCCTCAAAAATAAGGGGTATTCAACATGTTTTACGGCCTATTAGATTTACCATGGTGGGGTTTTATCGTAGTTACCCTAATTATGACGCATATCACAATTGCCTGTGTCACTATCTATCTACATCGCCACCAAGCGCACCGTTCCTTAGAACTACATCCAATAGCCAGTCATTTCTTCCGATTTTGGTTATGGCTTACCACCGGGATGGTAACGAAAGAATGGGCGGCTATTCATCGTAAGCACCATGCCAAATGTGAAACCATTGAAGATCCTCATAGTCCTGTTGTATTAGGTATCTCAACGGTTATGTGGCAAGGGGCAGAATTATACCGAGCTGAATCTCGCAATCAAGAAACCCTAGAGCGTTTTGGACATGGTACGCCTGATGATTGGCTCGAAAGAAATTTATATACGCCTTATTCGGCCAAAGGCATCGTGATAATGATGATAATAGACTTATTATTGTTTGGCGTACCCGGTATTACTATATGGTCGGTTCAAATGGCTTGGATCCCATTTTTTGCCGCTGGGGTTGTCAATGGCTTAGGGCATTATTGGGGATATCGTAATATTGAGTGTCCAGATGCGGCTACTAATCTATTCCCCTGGGGGATTTTAATTGGGGGAGAAGAATTACATAATAATCATCATGCCTACCCTACCTCGGCCAAGCTTTCTAACCGTTGGTTCGAATTTGATATAGGCTGGCTATATATTAGAATCTTATCTATCTTAAAATTAGCGAAAGTTAAAAGAGTCGCTCCTCAAGCCTCTATTGTGTCTGGAAAAGGCTTGATTGATGGAGATACTTTAAAAGCGATTATTGCTAACCGTTTCCATGTATTGACTCAATATTCTAAAGAGGTGATTTTACCAGTTTTAGTACAAGAAAAAGATCGGTTAAGCCTCTTGGGTAAATTTACTTTTAGGAAGGCGAAAGCGGCTTTAGTGCGTGAAACCTCTTTGCTAGACGAGACTGATCAAGTTCAGATAGAAAATTTATTGCAGCAAAATAAATCTTTAGAAGTGGTTTATCAGTTCCGTAAACGTTTACAAGAAATTTGGGGTCGCACTACTGCTAACCAAAAAGAATTGATCGATGCTTTGCATGAATGGTGTCAACAAGCAGAACGTACTGGTATTAAAAAACTTCAAGATTTTACTCGTTATTTAAAAGGGTATTCTTTGAATGGCAAGGCCCAGTAACTGCCCTTAGTTTGGTTAAGGTTTAAGTAAATAATAAAGGCTATTTTTTAATAGCCTTTATTTTTTTAAACTTTAATTTTAATATATTCTTCGATTATAACTATTAAAGTTTAAAAGACTGAAGAGAATTTTATGAGTGTTATCGAGGTTACCCTATTATTATTTTTTCTCGCTTGGTTTGCAGGAGGGGTAGGTTCATTAACAGGATTAGGCGGGGGCTTAATTATCATACCTTTATTAGGCCTTTTAAATATCGATATGCATCAGGCCATGGGGGCAGGCCTTATGGTAAGTTTAAGTAATTCTTTAATGGCCTCTATTATTTTTAATCGTTCTAAACTCGTTCATCTTAAGCTTGGGATTTTTTTAGAAACGGCTACAGCATTAGGTGCTTTAATAGCAGGATTTTTTCTAAATTATTTATCTATAAAATGGGCAGCCTATCTTTTAGGCAGTCTTATGTTCATAGCCATAGGGTCTTCTATTTATTTTGAAAAGAAAAAGACTCAAGAGCTTAGTCTAAGCCCAGATTATTTCAACAAAAAATTGCCCAGCAAAAAATTAGGGATGAGTTGGATTTTAATGGTATGTTCTGGCAGCTTATCCGCTTTATTAGGAATTGGTTCCGGATCTTTAAAAGTACTCGCTATGGATTTAATTTTGGGTGTGCCTTATAAGATTTCAGCTGCAACTAGTAATTTTATGATAGGGATAACAACCACAGTAAGTCTTGGGGCTTATGTGGCGAATGGATTTATTAATTTTCAGTTAATTGCCCCGACAATTTTAGGAGCCGCTTTTGGATCCTGGATGGGGTCAAATTTTTTGATTAAAGCACCTACTAGAATTTTAAGAAATATTTTTAATTTAATTATATTAATCTTAGCTCTTGAGCTGTTTAAAAAAGGATTTTCAAGTTAATGTCCATTCAAAATAAAATAATCATTCAGACTCATAAAGTATTAGATAAATTAATTTTTATAAGTTTTGCTTTGATATTGCTAGCGAGTTTTATTTATTTAATAAATCATGGTTTAGAACCATTTAATAAATTAGATAGTAATTTCAATTTCACCATTAAGGTGTTTTCTTACCAATCATTTTTAGAGTTAAAATTAGCGATGTTAGGGTTTTATCTTCTTATAGGGGTACAAATATCGAGGTTAATTTTAATTGGCTTGAATTTTTATTTTGAAAATAATTATAAGTATAGCGTCTTAGTTATTATTGTGGTGGGTTTGTTAATAGGAAGCCTTAGCAAAATGTTCTAAGGAATACAGAGAAATATTAAAATATTTCCCTGCATAATAATCAAAAATTATTTTAAGCGCTTTTCAACGAATAAGACATGTTGTCTGATTTTTTTATCAAACATTTTAAATTCTAATTTTCGTCCTAACTTAGGGTTTTTTTTACGGGTGTAAAAAGTTCCAGTGCCAGCAGTGGATTCTAATTTAATCAACACACCTTTCTTAGATTTCTTGCCTGCCATTTTTAATTCGCCTCTTTAGATTTTTTTAATTTGTCTAATACAGCTTCTATGCCATATTTATCGATAGTCCGAAGTCCCTTACTAGAAACCCGTAATCTAACTGACCGACCTTGAATTTCAAAATTATGCCAATGTAAATTAGGTAAGAATCGACGACGCGTCTTACGATTAGAATGGGAAACATTGTTCCCAGACATTGGGCCTTTGCCTGTAACTTCACACACTCTTGACATGGCTCGCTCCAACTTTATGAGAGTATAATTTCTGAAAGATTGACTGTTTAATTTCTCTAAATTATGACCTTATATCAAAATTGCTCACTATTAGCAAGTCTTTCTTAATAGAATATACCTTTTCATTAAAGTAAAGGATAGGTATAATCGTTCTTCAATTATAGGTTACCCGTAAAGGGGTGGGAGTTCTTCGTGATTAATATAAATAACTTATCTAAATCATTACTAATGTTATTATTACCTTTAATGGTAGGCTGTGGTGCGGCTCATACAACTATTCAAAAAAGAAACTTAGATGTACAAACTAAAATGAGCGCCACCTTATTTTTAGATCCCGTTTCCGAAGATAAAAGAACCATTTTTGTACAAGTAAAAAATACTTCAGATAAAAGCAGTTTTGATATTGAATCCCAAGTTAAAGAAGCCTTAGCAGAAAAAGGGTATAAAGTTATCAATAATCCAGAAAAAGCACATTATTTATTACAAGCCAACGTACTTTATGTGGGACGGGCTGATCTAAGAGCTGCTGAAAGTGCGCTTCACGGTGGTTACGGGGGAGCGATAGGAGGAGCAGTAGTGGGTGCCTCAGTCGGAAGTATAGGACATCATCATCATGATAATGCTTTAGTCGGAGGCTTGATTGGCGCAGCAGTTGGAACATTAGCAGATGCGATGGTTTCAGATGTGGTTTATAGCGTTATTTCAGATATCCAAGTCTCAGAAAGGGTTAGTAAAGCCTTTAGTGTAAGAGAAAAAACTAAATCCAAATTAGTTCAAGGCACGAGTGGGGCCAAAGAAGTTACCTCTACCGAGAAAACAAATTGGAAACGTTACCAAACTCGAATTATCAGTACGGCTAATAAAGTTAATTTAAAATTAGAAGCAGCTCAACCTGCATTAGTTTCAGGATTAACTCGCTCGATAGCTGGTATTTTTTAAAAGCCATTATAAAAAAGGTGCCACATGCAAGGGATAAAACTTAAAATATTAAATGAGAAGGTTAAGGATTATCCCTTGCCTCATTATGCCACGCCGGGATCTGCAGGTCTTGATTTGCGGGCCATGTTAAATGAAGCGCTTAGGCTTTTGCCTAACCAAACGCAATTAATTTCAACGGGTATCTCAGTATATATTGAAGATCCAAAATTAGCTGGAATTATTTTACCTCGTTCGGGTCTTGGACATAAACACGGTATTGTACTTGGGAATTTAGTAGGATTAATTGATTCAGATTACCAAGGGGAATTGATGGTTTCTTGTTGGAATCGAGGAACACAGGAATTTACCATACAACCGGGCGATCGAATTGCTCAGTTACTGATAGTACCGGTGGTTCAAGCTCATTTTCAGATAGTTGATAGTTTTGATACAACTGAGCGCGGGGTAGGCGGTTTTGGACATACTGGCAGTTAAAGAAGAAATCATCCATCCTGAAATTTTTAGAGCTTATGATATACGAGGTATTGTAGACGAGACTTTATCGCTTCATGCTGTATTTAAGATAGGGCAAGCCATTGGTAGCCGTGTTTTAATGACAGGTGCGAATGAGGTTATTATAGGGAGAGATGGACGTTTATCCGGTCCTAGTTTATTTAAAGCCTTAAGCTCAGGAATAATAGATACTGGTTGTAATGTCCTTGATATTGGATTAGTACCCACCCCGGTTTTATATTTTGCCTCTCATTTTTTAAAAATTAAAGCCGCAGTGATTATCACCGGCAGCCATAATCCAGCCAATTATAATGGTTTAAAAATTATTATCGATAATGAAACCTTATATAATGAAGGCATCTTAGCGCTTTATCATTTGATTTTAAAAAATCAATTTGTAAAAGGAAAAGGCCAGTTAAGAATAATGGATGTTAAACTTGATTATATTCAAGCGGTTCAAAATAAAGTTAATATTAGTAGATCCTTAAAAGTAGTAGTTGACTGTGGCAATGGTGCTGCTGGAATCATTATAGAAGACTTATTAAAATCCTTAAATTGTGAAATCATTCCCTTATTTTGTGAAATAGATGGAAATTTTCCTAACCATCATCCAGATCCTGCCCAACCTGAAAATTTAAAAACACTGATAGAAACGGTTTTGCAAGAAAAAGCCGATGTGGGTATTGCCTTTGATGGTGATGGAGATCGAATGGGGATAGTCGATGAGCAAGGAAAAATCATTTGGTCTGATAGATTATTAATGCTTTTTGCCAAAGAACTCTTAAATACACATCCCAATGCAACTATTATTTATGATGTAAAATGTACTCGACACTTAGAAAAAGTTATAAAAGAAGCAGGTGGTATTCCCTATTTGTGGAAAACAGGCCATTCTTTTATTAAAGCCAAAATGAAAGAAATTGGTGCATTACTTGCAGGTGAAATGAGTGGCCATATCTTCTTTAAAGAAAGATGGTATGGTTTTGATGATGGTTTATATACCGCAGCTCGTCTTCTTGAAATTTTATCCAATACCCATTTACCTTGTAGTCAGCTCTTCAAGGCTCTTCCTGAAAGCTATACAACCCCAGAGATTGTTATACCAGTTACTGAGACTGATAAGTTTCAAATTATTGAAAAATTAATCAATAATAAGGTATTTACTCAAGGTAAGATAATAACTATCGATGGTATCCGAGTGGAACTTGACTCAGGTTGGGGATTAGTACGCGCTTCAAATACTTCCCCTAATTTAATCCTACGTTTTGAAGCAGATAGTCAATCATCCCTTGAGAATATTAAAAATTATTTTCAAGAGGCGCTAAATCTAGTGGATAATAAATTAAAAATCTCTTGGCCAGTTTAGAACCTTATTTTTATTTTTAAATATGAATGATGGGAAAAAACACTCAAGAAAGAAACTGGGCATAGTAAGGTAAAAAATATCAATTCAGTATGTTAAAATTCTTAATCAAATTATGTAATATGATTAGTTTTTCTAAATGCGTTTTCCCATCATTTTCTTCAAAAAACAAATTGCAACGTTCATCAAAATTTTCAGAGTCGAATGCTTCATGGTTATTTTTAGTTTTATTTTTATTTTTTAGTTTATAAAATAATAAGGTATGCAATTCCTCTTCCCCAACATTTCTTAATGAAAAAAATTCATCTTTAAGACAAGCTAATTTATAAGTCTGGGAATCTTCTTGAGCGTTAATTTGAAAAAAATATTTTTCATTTAAGTATGATTCCATGGTTTCCTCTCTATTCTGAGCATTTAATTAAAGGTTGTAAAATTTAGACAACATTTTGGTAATAAAATTCCGCTATTTACGAGTATTTATTTAGAGGATATACTTAAAATTATTTGTTAAACAAAATAGGTGAATTATGCGCCCCAGTGCTAGATCGAGAGATGAACTTCGCGATATTAAAATTACCCGTAAATACACTAAATATGCTGAAGGCTCTGTATTAATTGAGTATGGGGAAACTAAAGTTTTATGTAATGCCAGTATTGTGAGTGGTGTGCCACGATTTTTAAAAGGTACTAACCAAGGATGGATTACAGCAGAGTATGGGATGTTACCCAGATCAACGCATGACAGAATGCAACGAGAAGTAATTAAAGGAGGCCAATCAGGGAGAACGCAAGAAATCCAACGTCTAATTGGTCGAGCACTTCGTAATTGCGTTGATTTAAAAGCATTAGGCGAGAACACCATTAATATCGATTGTGATGTAATACAAGCTGATGGGGGAACACGCACAGCCAGTATTACCGGCAGTTGTGTAGCACTTTACGATGCGCTAGAGCTGTTAAGAGTGCAAGGCGTATTTAAAAAAAATCCCCTAGTTCAATTAGTAGCTGCTGTCTCAGTAGGAATTTATAAGGGACTCCCTATTTTAGATCTGGATTATCAAGAAGATTCGAATGCCGAAACGGATATGAATATAGTAATGACTGATAAAGGGGCTTTTGTTGAAATTCAGGGTACCGCAGAAGCTGCCCCTTTTGAGATAAAAGAATTACAAGGTATGTTAGATTTAGCTAAAAACGGGATTCGAACGCTTATTGATAAGCAAAGAAAAGCCCTAAGTAAAGATTGAGCAAAGGTTTTGATAGATTTACCCTTAGCAGCAAGACTCCGCCCCCAAACATTGGATGAATTTGTAGGGCAAGAGCATCTTTTAGGGAAAGACAAACCCTTATATCAATCCTTACGAAATGCCAGAGTCCAGTCTATGCTGTTTTGGGGACCCCCCGGTACTGGAAAAACTACCCTTGCTTATTTAGTAGCAAAATTTACGAGCGCACATTTTGTAAGTCTTTCTGCAGTTAAAAGTGGTATAAAAGATATTAAAGCAGTTTTAGAAACAGCCGAATCGCTTAAAAAGCAAAAAGAGCAATCGACTATTTTATTTATTGACGAGATCCATCGTTTTAATAAAATTCAACAAGATGCTTTGTTGCCAGGGGTAGAAGAAGGGGTTGTAACTTTAATAGGGGCTACCACCGAAAACCCATCTTTTGAAATTAATAATGCGCTCTTATCTAGAGTTAGAATTTATGTGCTCAAGCCTTTAGAAGAAAAAGATATTTTAACCATTATAAATAGAGCCTTAAGGGATCAAGATAGAGGGTTTGGAAAGGAGTCGATAGCGTTTCCTGTACATTTACAAAAGCAACTAGCCTTAGTTGCTGATGGGGATGCCCGCTATGCTCTAAATTTATTAAACGAGTTGGTTGAAAGTGCTAAACATAAAAATCAGGCATTCATTGATGAAAAGATTTTTGAAACCATTTTAAAAGAAGGGGTTCGCCGTTTTGATAAAAAGGGTGAATATTTTTATGATTTAATTTCCGCATTGCATAAATCAATAAGAGGAAGCTCCCCTGATGCAGCACTTTATTGGTTAGCACGTCTTTTAGATGGGGGCATGGATCCTCTTTATATTGCAAGAAGATTATTAAGAGTTGCTTCTGAAGATATTGGAAATGCAGATCCTAAAGCCTTACAAATTACCACCAATGCCTGGGATGCTTATTTAAGATTAGGGAGCCCTGAAGGAGAATTAGCTTTAGCCCAAGCAGTGGTATATTTGTCGATTACGGCTAAAAGTAATGCAGTCTATACGGCTTTTCAACAAGCCCAAAAGGATGCAAAAGCTTTTGGAACTCAAGAGGTGCCTTTACATCTTAGAAACGCTCCTACTAAATTAATGAAGGCTTTAGAGTATGGCAAGGAATATCGTTATGATCACGATGAAGCCAATGCATTTTCAAAAGGCCAAACTTACTTCCCTGATAAAATGGGTGAAAAAAAATATTATCACCCAGTACCTCGTGGCCTTGAAATCCAAATTAAAGAAAAGTTGGAAAACTTAAAGAATCATAGCGAATAACTCGATTATAGAATAATGACTAAAGTTTATATTCAATAATCAAAGGGGCATGATCTGAAAACTTCTCTTCTTTATAAATTGATACCGATTTTATTTTATCAATTAAAGAAGGGGTGACGACTTGGTAATCTATCCTCCACCCGACATTATTATCCCAGGCTGTGCGTGAACGCTGTGACCACCAAGTATATTGATCGGGTTCTTTATTTAACACTCTAAATGCATCAACAAAACCAATTTCATTAAATAATTCATCCATCCAGGCCCGTTCTTTGGGCAAAAATCCAGATGCATCTTGATTTGATTTCCAATTTTTAAGATCAATTTCTTTATGTGCTATATTCCAATCCCCACAAATAATTAAAGGCTTGATAGAATCGACTTGTTTTTTTAATATTTTTTTGTACTTATCTAAAAATTCATATTTTACATTTTGCCTAAGCTCTCCACTGGTGCCAGAAGGTAGGTAAAGAGATGCAACAGAGTAATGCTCAAAATCGGCTTGGATATATCGACCTTCAGAATCGGCAACCGTCCATCCTAATCCCCGTGTAACCGTATGCGGTTCTTCTTTAGAATAAATAGCAACCCCACTGTAGCCTTTTTTTTGTGCCTGACAAAAGTAATAATGATAGCCTTTTGGATAAAAGTCGGGGGCTGTTAGTTGATCTAAATGTGCTTTTGTTTCTTGAATACAAACCACATCAGGGTTATCTTTAAGTATAAACTTAAAAAAACCTTTTTTGTTAGCCGAACGAATGCCATTTAAATTAGCAGAAATAATACGCATTTTGGCTCCCAAACTAAGCGATATTTTAAATAGATAATTTACAAAAATTACAGGCTTTATTGAGATAGGTCAATAAAATAATAATTAAGGATAATTGTAATCGGGTTGTGAAAAAATTTAAATCTTTACAAAAGGAAAAATGATGATAACAGGTAACTTGTATGTAATTTCGGCACCATCTGGTACTGGGAAAACGAGCTTAGTCAACGCCCTGGCCCAATCCATGAAAAATGTTAAAATTTCAGTTTCCCATACGACTCGTCCTCAGAGAATGGGGGAGCAAAATGGAATTAATTACAATTTTGTCAATCGAGCAGCCTTTGAAAAATTAATCGAACAAGAGGTTTTTTTAGAATATGCCGAAGTTTATGGTAACTATTATGGAACCTCTAAATTGTGGGTTGAAGAAACCTTAAAAAAAGGTAATGATGTTATTTTAGAAATCGATTGGCAGGGCGCCCTACAAATTCATAAAATCTTTCCCCATGTCAATTCTATTTTTATTCTCCCTCCCTCCCCTGAGGCCTTGTGGGAACGTCTTAGTACTCGAGAACAGGATAAACGGGAGGTAATTGAAAATAGAATGAAAATGGCAAAGAGTGAAATTACCCATTTTTTTGAGTATGATTTTTTAATATGCAATGACCGTTTCGAAGAGGCTCTTAATGAACTTAAAGCCATCGTAATAAGTAATCGTTTAAGGCTGGGTTTTCAGGAGCTTAAATATAAAGAATTACTTAAAAAGCTATTAAAATCAGACTTTAAAAGTCCTCGGGAATAATTTTAATGATTGCGTAAAAGGGTAATATTCAGTATTATTTAAGTTTGTATATAAACTGATAAGTGGAGAGTGTATATGGCTCGTATAACGGTCGAAGATTGTCTTGAAAAATTACCTAACCGGTTTCATTTAGTGGTACAGGCAGCAGCTCGTGCAAGAGCCTTATCCTTAGGAAGTGTTGAAGCCTTAGTGCCTTGGGAAAATGATAAACCCACGGTAGTCGCCTTAAGGGAAATTGCATTAGGCCATATTGCTATTCCTACCTCATCTGATGAATCTTCTGAAAATTTCTAACAAGGTAATTTATTTTGGGTAAAGGGGCAGATAAGGAGAAAAAGTGTTTGGATTTTCAACACTAAAAGCCCAACTGGCAAGCTATCTGACCCCTAACCAGATTAATCATATTTTTGAAGCCTTCAAAGTGGCTGAAGCAGCCCATCTTGGCCAACATCGCCAAAGTGGTGAACCCTATATTTCACATCCTTTAGCCGTGGCTAGTATTTTAGCTGATATGCATATGGATCACCAAAGCATAATGGCGGCCATCCTTCATGATGTTATTGAAGACACCCCTATTGAAAAAAGAGTAATTGCTGAGCAATTTGGTGATGAAGTAGCGAATATTGTAGATGGGGTCAGTAAATTAAAATTAATTAAATTTGAAAGTCGAGCTGAAGCTCAAGCTGAAAATTTAAGAAAAATGATGTTAGCCATGGCTCGTGATATTCGAGTAATCTTAGTAAAATTAGCAGACCGCTTACATAATATGCGAACCCTGGCAGCGGCCTCCCAAGAACAACAAAGACGAGTAGCTCGAGAAACCTTAGAAATCTATGCCCCAATTGCTAATCGACTAGGAATGAATAATTTTCGAATTGAGTTCGAAGATTTAGGTTTTTCATATTTATATCCCATGCGTTATAAGATTTTAAAAGAATCGGTTTTAAAAGCACGGGGTAATCGTAAGGAGCTCGTTAATAATCTTGAAAAATTATTAAAAAATCGTTTAGAACAAGAAGTAGTTCCGATTTTAAAAATCCAGGGGCGTGAAAAGCATCTTTATAGTCTTTATAAAAAGATGCGAGACAAGGATTTAAGTTTAACTGACATAATGGATGTTTATGCCTTAAGAGTTATCGTTGATGAAGTAGATACTTGTTATCGGGTTCTAGGAGTAGTCCATGGTTTATTTAAACCCTTACATGGACGTTTTAAAGATTATATAGCGGTCCCTAAATCAAATGGTTATCAATCCCTTCATAGCACCGTAGTCGGTAATCTTGGGGTACCTATCGAGATTCAAATTAGAACAGAAGCTATGGATAAATTAGCGGAAAATGGTATTGCAGCGCATTGGTTATACAAAACCAATGAATTGAGGACCAATGAGGCAGAGATAAGGGCTAGGCAATGGCTAAAAGGAATGTTAGAGCTACAAGAGAGTTCAGGTAATTCTTTAGAGTTTATAGAGCATGTTAAAATTGATTTATATCCTGATGAGGTTTATGTTTTTACGCCCAAAGGAGATATCCTAGCTTTAGCACAGGGGTCAAGTTGTGTAGATTTTGCTTATGCTGTTCATACAATGGTGGGCAATAACTGTATTGCTGCAAAAATTGATAGACGGCTGGTGCCTCTAAGCACCCGCCTTATCAGCGGTCATACAATCGAAATTATAACCGCATCAGGTGCACATCCTAACCCTGCTTGGTTAAGTTTTGTGGTCACCGCTAAAGCGCGAAGTAATATTCGTAATTGGTTAAAATTACAAAAAAGTAGCGAATCGCATTTATTAGGAAAACGTTTATTTGAACGCGCTTTAAAAGCCTTATCATTGACCCTGGATAATATTGATCCTGAGCGCTTGAATAAAGTGTTAAACGAATTGAAATTGGAAAGTATCGATAAATTATTCGAAGAAATCGGGCTTGGAAATCAAGTGGCTCCTTTAATGGCAAGACGCTTAGGAATTGATGTGTCATCCAATGAGTCACTTATACACTCGCAACTCCCCTTAGCAATAAAGGGTACCGAGGGTATGGTCGTTAATTATGCTAAATGTTGTCGTCCCATCCCGGGAGATGAAATTGTAGGTTTTTTAAGTGCAGGGCGTGGCATCGTAATTCATCGTGAAATATGTAGCAATATAAGTGATTTACAAAAAAAATCAGAAAAATTTATATTCATTCAATGGGCAGATAATGTTAAAGGTCAATTCCCAGTAGAACTTAGAATCGATACTATTAATAAACGTGGAGTATTAGCACAGATTGCTAATGTTTTGTCTGACTGTTCAGCTCATGTGGAAACCGTTCAAGTCGATGACAATGACTCTCATCATAGTACAATTCATTTTTTAGTCTACCTAAAAAATAGAATTCATTTAGCCCGTATTATAAAAAAAATTAGAAATTTAGAAGTGGTTACCCGGGTCAGTCGCTCAAAATAATGAAAAATCTCTTTATCAATTACATTACTTTAATGCGCCTAAATAAGCCCATAGGTATCTTTCTTTTAGCCTGGCCTTCATTGATAGCTCTATTGATAGCTAGTAAGGGAAGCCCCCCTTTTAATATTCTTATCATATTTATATCTGGCATAATCATAATGCGTAGCGCCGGCTGTGTTATAAACGATTGGGCAGATAAAGATATAGATAAGTTTGTTCGAAGAACATACAAGCGGCCCTTAGCTAATGGAGCGCTTAATCCAAATCACGCACTTATTTTATTTTTTAGCTTATTAATTATCTCATTATATTTAGTTCTTCATTTAAATTGGCTTTCAATAAAATTATCAGTAATCGGTGTAATCCTTACCAGTATTTATCCTTTTTTAAAACGTTTCATTCATTTTCCACAATTATTTTTAGGCCTAGCTTTTGCCTGGGGCATTCCTATGGCCTTTGCAGCAGTCAATAATCATTTATCAATGAATACTTTATTATTGTTTTTAGCGTGTATACCCTGGATCGTAGCCTACGATACCGAATATGCGCTTTGTGATAAAACAGATGACTTGAAGATAGGAGTGAAGTCCACCGCTATTCTATTTTGTCAGCACGTGATTTTATGTATTGGTTTATTACAAATACTGAGTTTAGTTATATTTGTTTGTATAGGTTTATACAATTCATTTAAACTGTGGTATTTTATGGGACTATTTGGAGCTTTATTAATGGTGTTGTATCAATTGCATCTTATAAAGGATGGACAAACAAATAATTATTTTAAAGCTTTTTTAAATAATCATTACTTTGGTGCCCTTATTTTTATAGGTTTATGCTTAGATTATTGGATGAAATAAAATGAATAAAAAAATTAATGATTCCCCATCTTCGAATTTAGATATAGATTTTCCAAAAATATTACCCGTTTTTCAATTGCATTCCTTTAAAAACAATTTCCTCAAAAATATCGTCTTAAATAAAAATTTTGAAGAATATGTGATAGTGGAAAAAGAGGCCCCCTTAGGTTCCTATATATCTGTAGTTCATCAGTTTAAAAAAAGTTTTAATAATAGTCGCTAAATAATTTATCCTTTCTTTTAACTACTTTCTCTTCAGAAAAAATTTCACTTATTAGTGTTCGTCTTTCTTGGGTCCTCCAAGCTTATAATATTGTTGAAGCTAGAACCATTTTTCGAACTTGCGTAATTTCGACCTCTACAAGTCGTATTCAATCTAATAAAACTATAAATAAACATAATGCTTTTCATAGTTTTTATTGAAAACTATTTTTAATTTTTATTCCGAAAAGAACTTGTACTGGGTTTGGTCTCTTCCCTATTTTTAATATCCATTTTTTTAATGCGGGCGGACTCAAAATCTGCAAACTGAAAAATTATGGGCAATAGGTTTTTAGCATCACCCAATTTATTTTCAAGTTGTACTTTTAAAGCTATCTTCTGCTGGTTTTTAAAATGAGTAATTTTAATTAAACTTATGATTTGTAGATTAGAATGTTTATCCTCATTCAAACTGATTATATTATTAATAGATTGGTATTGGCTTAAACCAAGTATTTGAGGTCTGATATTTTGAGCTAATGCTTTAGTTCCAGCATCCCCAATTTGGTTATAGCTTATATCGAGTGACTGAAGATTAGCATTTTGAGCTAATGCTTTGGCCCCTTCCACCCCAATTTGATTACCCCTTACATTCAGTGACTTAAGAGTAGCATTTTGAGCTAAGGCTTTAACCTCTTCCACCCCAATTTGGTTATAGCTTACATCGAGTGACTGAAGACTGGTATTTTGAGCTAAGGCTTTGGCCCCTTCCACCCTAATTTGGTTATTGCTTAGATTGAGTGACAAAAGACTGGCATTTTTGGCTAAAGCTTTAGTCCCATCATCCCCAATTTGGTTAGTGCTTACATCGAGTGACTGGAGATTGGTATTTTGAGCTAAGGCTTTGGCCCCTTCCACCCCAATTTGATTATAGCTTACATTGAGTGAGCGAACACTGGTATTTTGAGCTAATGCTTTTGCTCCTTCCACCCCAATTTGATTATCGCTTAGATTGAGTGAGTGAACGCTGGTATTTTGAGCTAAGGCTTTTGCCCCGGCATCCCCAATTTGGTTTTGGCTTAGATTGAGTGACTGAAGATGGGTATTTTGAGCTAAGGCTTGGGCCCCATCCACCCCAATTTGATTTTGGCTTACATTGAGTGATAGTAGACTGGTATTTTTGCCTAAAGCTTTAGCCCCTTCCACCCTAATTAGATTATTGCTTAGATTGAGTGATACAAGACTGGTATTTTTGCCTAAAGCTTTAGCCCCGGCATCCCCAATTTGGTTATTAGATATATCAAGATTTTGTATGTAATTATTCTTGTTAAGCGCTAGGGCAATTTGTTCAGCCTGCTTAGCATTAAGGATTAACCCTGATAAATTTAATATTTTATCAGTGTAAATATTACTATTTATTAATTGGCATAACTCTTTCAAATATTTTTGATCGTTCATAGAATTTAATTTCCAATTAAGTTTTTTGTGAATTATGTATTTAATTATATTAAATTTATATATTATATAAATAAGGATAAATACGCTTTTAAGTTACAGACTATTTTGTTTAATATCTCTTTATTTCATTTTTTGAAGATTAAAGGTAGAAAACAAATAATTAAACCAATCAGAAAAAGTAGTTATACACCCATACTTAATTTTTTTGATTGTAATCTTATTTCCCGAGGCGGAGCTTTTAATCGCGGGAGTAAAGCTTAATTGTATTAGCTAAAACAATTTCTCGATTTTGCATAACTTCAACCTTTACAAGTCGTATTCAGTCTAATAAAAACTATAAATAAAGATAATGCTTCTTATGTTTTTTATTAAAACTAATTTTAATTTTTATTCCGAGGAGAGCTTGGACTTGATTTAGCCTCTTCCATTTTTTTAATGCTGGCGGACTCAAAATCTGCAAACTGTGAAATTATGAGTAATAGGTTTTTAACATCACCTTAGACACTTCATCCAAATTTAGAAATTTAAAAATTAACGGAAGAGTTTTTACATGAAAAAGTATAAAACTATTGGTTTTTATTGTAGTTTAAAACAAGCTTTAAAATCGTTAGTTAATTCCCGCATCAATTCAAAATATGCTTTTTCACCTTCATGAGTATGCGCACCAATGGGGTCGAGCATCCCTTTGTTAAGCGGTAAATCTTTAATTAGGGAGTCTATGATTTTGGGTTGAAATTGGGGTTCAGTAAAGACGCAGGTTGTATGACTTTTTTTAATTTTTTCTTGTAAGGTTTTTAAATGTTTAGCACTGGGTGGGATTTCTGGGTGTAAAACAATACTACCTAAGGTTTGTAAATGATATCTCTTCTCAAAATATTGGTAGGCATCATGAAAAACAATAAATTTAGATTGTCTAAAAGGAATTAAATTATTTTTTATTTCTTTATTTAAATCATCTAATTTAGCTTTTAGGTTTTCTGCATTTTTAGTATACACGTAAGCATTATCGGGATCGGCAAGTTTAAATTCCTTTGCTAAATAATCAACTATTAATTTGGCATTAATGGGGTCAAGCCAAAAATGGGGATCAATTGCATGATGGTGCTCATGGTTATGTTCATGTTGGTCTTCATCGAGATTTTCCCAGTCTTCAAAGTTACGAGGAGATAGAATTTTAAGTTTTGGAGTTTTATCTAATTGAATTAATTTATCAGGGGAAACAGAATGTAGGGAGTTAATTAAAAAGCTTTCAAGGGATGGCCCTATCCAAATAAAAATATCAGCTTCATCAATCAAACGGATATCACTGGGTTTTAAATGATAATAATGAGGTGAGACATTGCCTTTTAAAAGCAGCACTGGTTTATGAATAGGGTAGACAAGGGAGCTTACTAAACTGTGAATCGGTTTAATAGTGGTTACAATTTGTAAAGGCTTTGCAATACAAGGACAGGTAAATAATAAAAGTACTATTAATCCATATACATTTTTTAAAAGAGCCAAGCGATTTTCCTTATTTTTAAATTATAGGTTAATTAATTTAAGACATGGGTTATAATTTAACATTCTAATTTTATTTAGGCAATTGAAAGTTAATTAACTATATGAATAAAAACGTTCTTATTAATGCTCATAATATCTCTGCCATTTTTAATCATCGCTTAGTTTTAGATAAAGTTTCTTTAGAGCTTTTAAAAGGGCAAATTCTGACTATCATTGGTCCTAATGGTGCTGGGAAATCGACTTTACTTAAAATTTTATTGGGCCTTTTAAAGCCTACTGAGGGTCGTATACATCTAAAGCCTAATATTCGCATTGGATATATGCCGCAAAAACTCAATTTAGAGCCTTTGATGCCTCTTACGGTAGAGCGTTTTTTAAAGCTTGCTAAATCTTCCTTGATATTGGATGAGACTTTACAATTATTATCCATCGAACATTTAAGTAAGTTTTCAGTTCAAACGCTTTCAGGTGGAGAGTTACAAAGGGTTATCTTAGCGCGTGCCTTGATGAATAATCCTGAATTGTTGGTTCTGGATGAACCGGCTCAAGGAATAGATGTCAGGGGACAGGCAGAATTATATAGTTTAATTAAAGATATTAGTATTAAAAAAGGCTGTGGGATTTTAATGGTTTCCCACGATTTACATATTGTAATGTCGGGTACAGATTCAGTTATTTGTTTAAATCAACATGTATGTTGTCAGGGTATAGCGGATGATATCAGTAAACATCCAGAATTTTTACAGTTGTTTGGCATAAAAAATACAGAAGGTTTAGCGGTTTATCACCATCATCATAATCATCATCACTCTTTAGGAGGGGATGTATGCAATTAGATTTTGTATCGAGAGCTCTTATAGGGGGGGTAGGAATTGCTGCAATGGCAGGCCCTTTAGGCTCTATTATTTTATGGCGACGTCTGGCTTATTTTGGGGATGCTTTTTCTCATTCTACTCTTTTAGGGGTTGCCTTAGCATTAATCTTAAATATTCATTTATACCTTGGCTTATTCTTAATTTGTATAACCGTGGCTTTTTTACTGTTGTTTTTATCCTCCATTAAAATATTAAGTTTTGATACCTTATTAGGAATCTTATCTCATAGCTTTTTAGCTTTAGGCCTCATCTTAATGACGACTATTAAAAATAATAATGTTGATCTATTAGGATTATTATTAGGGGATATTTTAGCCATTCATACGATAGAGCTTATTTTAATTTATAGCACCGCATTTATAGTTTTGATAGGCTTAAAGTGTATTTGGCGGCCTTTATTAGCCATGACAGTTAATGAAGAAAGTGCAAAAGTAGAGGGTATTAATATAAATCTTATGCGAATTCGGCTAATGATGACTATGGCTTTTGTATTTGCTATTAGCATGAAATTAGTGGGAGCTTTATTAATTACGGCTTTAGTTATTATTCCACCCGCAGTTGCTCGTCTTTTTGCTAAAAGCCCTGAACAAATGGCTATTGGAGCGAGTTTAATAGGCGTAGTTTCGGTAGTGGGTGGCATTTACGGATCTTGTACTTATGATTGGCCTACAGGGCCTGCGATTGTGAGCTTTGCCTCTTTATTATTTTTCTTATTATTGAGTTTACAAAAAATTATAAAGTATAGAAATTGAGTTTTTGTGAGATTAATAACTCTAAGGAATAGGTTTAAAATAAAATGGTGGCCAGAGACGGAATCGAACCGCCGACACGGGGATTTTCAATCCCCTGCTCTACCGACTGAGCTATCTGGCCAAAGAACGTTATTAAACCTCAAGCTTAGTCTTGAAGTCAAGATCTAGGCTTGATAAAAAAGATTAGTTTTTTAACTTAAATAATTTTTTTAAGCTTAAGAACTAGGAGTAAATCCGGCAGGGGTTTCGCTACCTTGTCCAAATAAAAATTTTTCCATTTCTGCCATTAGTAAGGAACGAGCATTCGCTTCTAAGACGTTTAAGCGATTTTCATTAATTAATAAGGTTTGATGTTTAAGCCATAAACTCCAAGCCTCTTTTGAAATATGCTCAAATATTTTTTGGCCGATTGGACTGGAATAAGGAGGACGCTCTAGGCCCTCAGCTTCTTTATTAAGTTTTAAGCAATAGATAATTCTAGACATTTATTTTCCTTAAAGGTAAAGGTATTAAATAATAATTTTTTTATAGGGGCTGGAAAAGCTAAATCAGATAATTTATCAAATGATTTTAAATGGTAATTATCAGAAAGATGGTTAATCAGTTTATTAAGATTTGACTCATTTAGATTCAAATTGATTATTACAGGATGAATATCAAGATGATAATGAGTAAAAGTATGTCTAAAGGGGCTAAGAAGGATAGGCTTGGTTATTTTAAGCTCAAAATGTTTGGCGGTATAATTAATAATATTTTGGTTAAGAGCACATTCAGGTAAGCTCCACAAGCCACCCCAGATACCTTTTAAAGGACGTTTTTCAAGTAAAACAAATTGTTGGTTAATTTTAATCATTAATAAACGTAATTGACGAATGGGTTTTAGTGCTTTAGGTAATACTTTTGGGTAGTACATGACTTCATTGGTTTGATAAGCTTGGCAATCTTTAGTAAGTGGGCATATCTCGCATTTTGGTTTGGAGCGAGTGCAGATTAAAGCCCCGAGATCCATAATCGCTTGAGTATATTTATCGACTTTATTTTTAGGGGTCGTTTCAGCTGCTAGTTTCCATAATTGTTTAATGGAATCTGGGGATTTAATATTATCCTTAATAGCAAAAAAACGGGCTAAAACCCGTTTTACATTTCCATCTAAGATGGGATGAGAAATGTTGTAAGCAATGCTTAAAATAGCTCCCGCGGTGGAGCGTCCAATTCCAGGTAGGGCCATCACTTTATCAATATCTTGAGGAAATACACCCCCATATTCTTGAACTAGAATTTGAGCGGTCTGATACAAATTTCTGGCACGGCTATAATAACCAAGGCCCGCCCACATTGATAAAACCTCATCCAGAGAAGCCTTATTTAAATCAAAAATGGTGGGGAAAAGTTTAATAAATTTTTCATAATAAGGGATGACGGTTGTTACTTGTGTTTGCTGTAACATAATTTCTGAGACCCAGACTCGATAGGCATTAATATCTTGTTGCCAGGGTAAATTAAAACGACCTGAATGATTAAACCATTTTAATAATTTTTGGCTTAATAGGGACATTATTCGGGACCAAATAGTTCATCAAACCCAAAAGCTTTTTCTGGGTTTGGTTTGCTATCAGTAGTGGTTTTTTGGGTATTTTTAGGTGGAACCTTTTTTTGTATATTATTAAAAATTTTTTTAAGGCTTTTTTCGGTAAAATCTATAATTAGGTTTTTCTTAAAATAATGAGTGGCAAACTGAAAATATTTATTAATATCAGGATGAATGGATAAATCATTTAAGGGCCCTTGAATATCCACCGTGAGTGGGGTTTCACGCATAAAATTAGCGCTTAAGTCTCCCTCAGGAACCTCTGAATCGGTTAAAAAAGCTTCAACTTGATAATTTAGATGAGCATTTTTGATATCAAAACTGCCTTTACCCATTACCTTGTAATGGGGATGTACCAATAATAAATCTTGGTTATTAACAATACTATTTTGGATCTGGGAACTTGCTTTAAGAGCAGTAAAATTTGTGTAAAGATGGGTCGATTCACTTTTAGCTTGATTGGACCACTTTTCAAATGCCATTTTTCCTAAGGCTTTAAAATCCAAGGCAATATTGTTTTTAAAATCATTCATAATGGAATTTAAAATATTCTTATGTGATTTTAATAAGCTTTCAAGGTCTAAGCCATAGATTTTGCCATCTAAAATATGCAGATCAGTGTGGCCAGACAAATGCTGCTTAAATTCCTGCAAGGTCTTGCCTTGTGTCCTTAAAAATCCTTTAAAATGGGTCAGTCCTGATATTCCCTTATATAAATTAAAATTGCTAAGTAAATCATTAATTTCAAAATCTTGAGAATCAATACTTAGGGATAAAACTGGATTTTCAGGGTTTACATCCAAGGTTACATTTCCAAAATGTTTTTTACCGGCTATATCCATTTCTAAGGGACTAATTTTTAAAACCCCCTGGTTAGCATTTAAATTTAAGTTTATTTGCGTGAATTTATAATGATTCAAATTAATCATTTGCCCATTTAGAGAGGATTCAAGTGATAAATTTTTAAAAAATTCAATAGGAAGTGGGGTTTCAAAACTAAAATGATGAGGTAATTGATTTAAATTCAATAAAGACATTTTAATTGAACCATTTAATTTTGCTTCATCCATTCTCATATCAAAATTGGGTAATTCTAAATAAATGTCTTCGAATTTGAATTGAGTATCAAAAGAAATGTGCTTAGGAACATTCGGTAATTTTATACTTTCATGTTTACTTAAAAAATTTAATAAGCCTTCGACTTTTAAACTAGGTTTTAAATTGACAAAAAATTTACCACTCAAATTAAGAGGTAAATCATAAGCTAATAATTTTGCAAAAAAAGAAAAATCTGCCACTTGAATTTGTTGTTGAGCAAAATCAAAATCCCAAAGGCCTTTTAATTTAATTGTGGCAAGGGGCGTTGAGTCTGAATTAATTAAATTAAAATTTGCCTCAAATGGGCTCGTTTTTTTCAAAAAAGATTTTTTAAAATCTAAATTAAGTTTTTCTACCTTTTTTATTAATTCATGTTCGCTATTGGAGATATTAATAGTACTGTCTTCTATGGTTAAGGATTTTACCATTAAAAAGGATGCGTCAAATAAACTTTTAGAAGGGTGGGCTTGGGATAAAGGAAGGGTGGCCACTAATGCATTTTCTGATAGTTTATTAGGTAAATCTTGCTCAATATTTAAAATCAGCCCTTCTAAGGCTAAAGAATCTATAACCAATTTCTTAGTTAATAGGGGTAAAATATCCATAAATATTTTTGCTTTTTTAAGTTCTATGGATTCCACTTTGGTATCGTTTAAGGCAAAAAGAGAATGGGTATCGGTTTGAATAGATACATTATTTAATTGAAGCCCTAAATTAGGGCTCAAAAACCAATTAATAGGACCATTAATAGCTAATTGATGACCGCTAGCCTGATAAAATTTTTGGCTAATATATTCTTTATAATCATTCGGGTTGATAAAAAGGATAATACTTACCACGATGCTAATCGATAATAAGATAGCAATGAATAAGCTTATGCATAAATATTTTAAGGATTTGGTCATAAATCTAAATTGAATCATGATAAATGTTTATCCGTATAAAGGAATGAAAGTAGCTAATTTTAAATATTAAATTGTATTGTTAACTTATAGCAAGTAAAGGTACAATTTATCATGAAACATGAATTAGATAAACAACTAACTGAAAAACCATTATTAAAAAGAACTATACGTAGTTTTATGCGTCGCAAAGGGCGCTATTCTGGTTTAGTAGAAAAAGCTTTTGCAGGGTATTGGCCTTTACATGGCATTGATTTAAGTGCTGAAAGCAATTTTGTAAATTCCTCGCCTTTTTTTAAGTCCGATATTCCTCTTATTATTGAAATAGGCTTTGGTAATGGTTATTCCCTAAGTCATTATGCTCAAAATAACTTAGATACGAATTTTATTGGTATAGAAGTATATAGAACAGGGGTGGGTCAATTATTAACACAAATTGAAGACTTTAAGCTCAGTAATCTTAAAGTCATTTTTGCTGATGCAGTTGAAGTTCTTAAAAAAGATATCCCCGATAAAAGTCTCGATGCTATTCATCTATTGTTTCCAGATCCATGGCCTAAGGCACGTCATCATAAAAGACGTCTTGTTAGTAAGCATTTTATTGAGTTGATGTCTGAAAAATTAAAAGATAGTGGTCTTTTTTTTATGGTTACAGATTGGGAACCTTATGCCTATTGGTCGTTAGAATTATTAAGCCAAAACCCTAAATTTGTTAATTTATCGATGGATAAAAAATTTGTTAAACAATTTTTAAATCGTTCCATGACCAAATTTGAGCAAAGAGGGGAGCGCTTAGGACATGAAATTTTTGAATTGGCATTTAAAAAATTATAATTAACCTACTAACGTCAGTTCGACCTAAGATAGATTAAAAACATGGAGCTAAAGATTGGACTTATAAATTAACTTATAGATATTTGAAAAGACCACCTATCAAGTTATATAATTAACTATCATGCGCAAGCTTAATTTAAGAAGTAAATATTAAATTCAGCTCATGCTTTAACAACATTTCTAGCTGAGTTATTAACTCTTTTTCTGAATAATGAGTGTAATCTTTTGGAAGATGAAATTTAATCATACTTTGAACTTCTTGGGGGGCATTTGTATTAATAAGACCATAAAAATGTGGTTCAGCGATAATAATAATACCTTTATAATGGCTATTTATTCTTCCATTTTCCAGTTCAAGGTTAATTTGTTTAGCAAAATCCATGCGCTGTAAGTATTTATGACTTAAAGGCTCTTCAAACGCACCTCTAATTGTCGTTTTGGCTTTATGGAAATGACCTGGTCGATCAGTATCTAATTCTCTTTCTTTAAGCTTACTTTCCGGGTGATCAATTTTTTTAATTAAATTAAAATGGCGATTTTTTTCAGATACTGAATAAAAAGAGGCTGAACTGGCATTTGCTAAGAGAACCCACACCGCTTCATTCATTTATAAACCTATTTAATTTGACTCTTTAATAAAATTTTATACTAAAAGAAGGTAAATATCAAAAAAGAATTAGTTACAAAAAATAAGAAATAATAGTGGTTAATACTGATATTAGAACATTAATCTCGCCTACCTAAAGAAAGGCCTCCCATGCTCGGATTTAAATCTTTTAACTCAGCTGTTGCAACACTTGATGGCATCTAATTACATCATATGATTAAAAAAGAACAGATGATAAATCCTAAAAACAAAACGGTATTTGAGCAATTTTATCCTTTAGCGGTATAAACTCGTCCAAGATAATTGCGTCTTTAAAATTATTTTTTATTAAAAAGTTTGCGACGGAACCGGCTTTTGGCCTTTTGGATTGATCCTCAAGCCCATCCAAGCCTAATTCTTGATAATGGTTAACCCATTTCGCAGAGTAGGGCGTGAAATACCACAATGCGCACAAACTAAGCCTGCAATTTTTCTGCCTAACGATGAAAAAGAACTTGCAAATAGGAATGGTCCATATATGAGGTTACTAATTATTAATTGATTTTAGATAAAATAAAAGGCAAAGCGCATAAGAATAGTCCTATTATAATAAGCCATGTAATTTGACTGATAAAATAAGGGTAAATCATCAAAGCAATACCCGCTATCAAAAAATAAGAATTTTGTTTTTTTCCATAGGAATAATAACCCATCCCAATAATCCCAAAAATGATTGAAAGTACTATATTGGTTAAATCGAAGTTTAAATCTAACATTTAAGTACCTTTTATGAAATTTAGTTATTATTAAATATAGTTAATAATAACTAAAAGATCCACTGAGTTCATTGGTGACTTATCCTATTAAATTGGGTAATGGCATGCTGATAATCCTGACTTAAATTTTCTATAAAATATTCTTTTTCTAAAATAGTCTTTTCCGCCTTACCTAATCTTTTTTCTAAATATTCAATCGTATTTTGTAAGGTTTGTACCTTTGCAATGAGGGTAAAATAAGATTTATAATCGATAGTAAAATTTTTATAATGAAGATAGATAGCCGTCTGTGCAGGATTATATATGTTATGCTCTAACATTCTGTACTCCTTATTATATAGCTTTAGGAATTAAAGTTGGGATGATTGTTAAATTATCACCCTGGTTTGATTATTGTAACAATTTTCAAGAGAGAGAGCAATGCATAAAAAAGTTTCCCATGGGGGAATAAGGCCTGGAGCCGGTAGACCTAAAAATACTGGTCGCTTTGGTGAACCGACTAAATTAATGAGGGTTCCTTATAGTCGAGTTAAAGACATAAAAGCCTGGTTAACTCATCAATATTCAAGTTTAGAAAAAAATGATGAGGAAGCTTATCATAATGATATAAATGTTAATGCGAGCTTAAAATCTATCCCCTTATTTTCCTCTCATATTTCTGCGGGTTTTCCCTCACAGGGTGATGATTATATTGATAAAAGAATTGACCTGAATGAATTTTTAGTTAAAGAGCCCACATCCACATTTTTGATTAGGGTGGAAGGTACCTCTATGATTAATGCTGGTATTTATGAAAATGATCTATTAGTGGTTGATAAATCTCTCGAAGCAAAAAGTGGAAAGATCATCATTGCAGTGCTTAACGGTGAATTTACGGTTAAGCGATTAAAAATAAAAAAAAAAGAAATGTGGCTAATCCCCGAAAATGATTCATTTGAAGCAATTAAAGTCAGTAATGATATGGAGTTTCATATTTGGGGCGTGGTAACTAATGTGATACATAAGGTTTAAAAAACGTTTTATATTAATAAAATTAGTCTAAAAATAATAATTGTAACTCGTTTAAAAATCGTTTACCTCTTAGAGTTGGTTTTATTTTATTATTTAAGAGAGTAAGGAGTCCTTTTTCTTGAGCTCGTTTTAAAGGATTAGCAATTTTATTAAAGGCTTGATAAGTTCTTTCCTCAAATAATTGTATATTAAATCCTTCTTGTAATCGTAAAGCATTCAACATAAATTCAAAAATAATATCTTTAGTTTCTACTGTTTTTTTATTGCTTAAAAAATCAGGAGATTCTTGCATATAGCTATTAGGAAATTTAGTTTTTACCGTTCTTATTATCTCACGAGGGGAAAGAGTTATTTTTCCATGAGCACCTGCTCCAATTCCTATATAATCTCCATATTCCCAATAATTAACATTATGTTTGCAGCGATAATTGGATTTGGCAAAATTAGAAGTTTCATAATGTTCAAACTGTGTTTTTAATAATGCTTCACCTTCATTCATCATCTCCCATATTAAATCCTCAGTAGGAAGTTTTGGTGGTTTATAAAAAAAAGGCGTTTGAGGCTCTAAGCTTAAATTATACCAGGATAAATGCGGAGGAGAAAATGTTAAGGCTGTACTTAAATCATAAAGACAATTATCAATAGTTTGATGGGGTAAACCGTACATGAGATCGATATTAAATTGTTCTATACCAGCACTTTTCAAATTTTCTATTGCTTTGAAAACCTGGGTGTCATTATGAATACGTCCAAGACTTAAGAGCTTATCATTTTGAAAACTTTGTACGCCTAATGAGATTCGGTTAATGCCGGCTGCTTTATAATCAGCAAAATTTTTAAATTCTAAAGTGCCCGGATTAGACTCCATCGTAATTTCTGTAGTATTAAGATCAAAGTTATTTAATTTATAAATAGCCTCTAACAAAGTATTAATACTATTTGGGTTAAACAAACTAGGAGTTCCCCCTCCTAGAAAAATACTGGTTATTTTACGATTTAGAATATATACAGAATCTTTTTTAAAATCATTTATTAAAGCTTGAATGTATTCTGCTTCTGGAAGCTCATTTTTTTTTTGGTGAGAATTAAAGTCACAGTAAGGACATTTTTTAACGCACCAAGGAATATGAATATATAAACTTAAGGGAGGGGGGGTATTAATTATATTCATTTAATATTTGTTTGAGCTGCAATAAGGCCTTAGCACGGTGAGAAATTTTATTTTTTATAATTAATGAAAGTTCTGCCATCGTACAACCATGCAAAGGAAGATAAAAAAGAGGATCATAACCAAATCCTCCCGCTCCCTGAGGGGTATCTAAGATTTCCCCATAACATTTCCCTTGTATAATTACAGGTGTTGGATCATCAAAAGTTTTAAGTAAAACGATAACGCAATAATAAAAAGCTGGAACTCGGTTGACATTTTTTGTTTGAAGTGTACTTGTTAATTTATTAATGTTATCCCAAGCGCTTGCAAATTTACCCGCATAACGCGCGGAATATAAACCGGGGGCATTATCAAGAGTAGGAATAATTAATCCAGAATCATCTGCAATACTTGGCATTTGGGTAAGTTTTGCTACCTCTCTTGCCTTAAGCAAGGCATTTTCTACAAAGCTTAAGCCGGTTTCTTCTGGAATCGCTAAATTTAACTCTTTAGCATTGAGAAATTCAATGGAGAATTCTTGAAAAAAGTTTTCAATCTCCTTAATTTTTCCTGCATTATGGGTGGCCAATACTATTTTTTTCATATCAAATAAATTTATGCGCCTCAAGACTTAAAGGACCGACTAAAATAATATTTAATAATTGTAAGCCGAGCATAACAATAATAGGAGAAACATCAATTCCACCCATGGGGGGAATAAGTCGTCTAGCCGGTTGTATAAGCGGATCGGTAATCTTAGAAAAAGTTTGAGTTAATAAATTCGTTTGAATGGAATTAGGATTAGTCCATTTTAATACTACGTTTATTAAAATGGCATAAAACAATAAATTAATTACCTGACTAAATAGTCCAGAAAGAATTAATAGACTTAAGCCAAGAAATTTTGGTGAAGTACCGGTACTGATAAATACTTTAAGAAAAGCCTCAATGCCAATTAAAACGAATATTAGAATCAG
>JAQGOH010000049.1 GCA_028293705.1 Francisellaceae bacterium
AGTCCTGGATATATTATTATCATGGATAACGCAACTTTCCATAAATCTGAATCAACAAAACGTTTAATAGAAAAAGCAGGTTGCCATCAGCTTTTTCTTCCACCTTATTCACCTGATTTAAACCCCACACAAAAATTTTGGCCAAATTTAAAATTTAAGATAACAAAATTGATTAGTCAATATTCATCGTTAGCAGAGGCCATCGATCAGGCATTTAAAATAGATCATTTAAATTTTAATTAACTATATTAATCTAAATTATAGAATAAATATAGTTAAAAGTCCTTGCTATAACATTGACAATATTTCATTACTTTGTTTTTGTTTGTTTTCATATATTCTCTTGACAATTTCCTTTATCTCTTCAGGTAAATGTAATTTACAAGCATTGCCAAAGGCGTTAGTAGATAACTGCATATTCGTATGAAGAGCTGCTAATAGGCCTTTATCACTTAATAAACCTCGCATAGTAGTATATCCTTGCATAAAAAATCCTTTAAAATCTCGAGAATAAGGCGGTGCTTCTCTTCCCGCTTTATGAATTAGTTCTCTTAATTGATGAATATTTTGTTCACAATCTTGCCTTATTGCTAATATTTTATCCCTAAGTTGTTCATTTTCTAAATTTAAAGATGCATGACTTAAAATATAAGCATTATCAATTTCCCATTGCGCTAAGTGAATAAGCTCTTTAGCAGTATCATCTACGTTCAATGGTTTATTCGGCTTATTAGCTGAATAGCTGGCTCCCATTAATATAAGCATTGCAATAAAAAGTGTGATAGATAAATTTTTTAATTTCATTTTACTCATAAGATTTTCTCCTAATTGTGCGCTAGATCCTATCAATTTAATTATCCGTTTTAACTTCAATTTTCTTTATAGAAGTATCTTGATTTGATTTTGGTATGATAACTTCCAAGGTGCCATTTTTATAATGGGATGTAATCTCATCAATATTGGTGTTTGAAGGTAAAGGAAACTCTCTATAATAACTACCTGACAGGCGCTCTACTCGTAAAAATCCTTGCTCTTCGGTACGATTTTCATGGGTACTATTGCCTTTGATAATCAAAACATTGTTTTTAAAAGACACTTCAATATCTTTAGGTTCAATGCCTGGCATATCGACTTGAATTAAGTATTTATCATTTTCCTCTTTAATATCAGCTTTGGGAAATAAATAATTTGCCCTGAATATATTTTCATCATTAAGCTGAGGCAAATGAAAGTCTTCAAAAATTGAGTTAATATCTTTACGAATGGTATCAATTAGATTGAAAGGTCTATAAGGGGTTAAATTCATTAGTTTCTCCTAAGGTTGATAACAGGAAAATTATCTTTTGACAGCTGCACTCGAACTTTGTATACTTTCTCTAAATTGATATGCTTAACTACGATAATAGCCGCTTGCCCCAAATCTCTCTGATGATGAGGGGATACTTCTAAAAGAAGTAATAAATGTTCTAAAAAGATGTCGTAAGTTTTATGGCATAAGAGTTTATTTAAAAATTGCCAATTCACATAATAAATAGCTTGAATAAGGGTAGGAAGCTCAAAGTTTAATTTTATATCTTGAACTAAACTCAGATCATTGTTTAAGATCCTGAGACAGGCGCTTAAGGTAAAATCAATTCGTTTAGGCCAGCTATAAACCTTTTGGTCTGCTTTATTTACGAGAAGATATTTTGGCATCACATTCCCTCGTCATCTTTAATAAAATAATAAGTCTTTATAAATAAGCTTTGCATACTCAAAATGTTTTTACTATACGGGATATCCTTTATAGATGCCAACCTATACGATTATTTACGATATTATAATAACTAAAGTTTAAAGTTTTTTTCAGGGATATAAAGTTAGGATTTTAAAATGATGGTATTTAAACTAAAGGACATTACATGAAATCTGATAGCCAATTATATAATAAAATTATAGAAAAATTATTTTTTACTCCTGAAGTTAATTTCAACGGAATTAAAATTGCTGTTCATAAGGGAATTGCTGTTTTAATAGTCTTCGTTAATATCTATAATGAAAAGATTGCCCCTGAGCATATTATTAAAAACACTAAGGGAATAAAAAGCATCTCGAATGAAATAAAGATCACTCCCATCTCTTCCCATCAAAAATTTCATACTGAATTTACACAAGCTGCTCTTCACGTGCTGACTGATAATACTATTGTATGTAGAAATAATATTAAGGTTATTGTGGCAGATGGATGGGTAATGCTGAATAAAATAGTGGAATGGTATTATCAAAAATGTGCTGCAGAAGAAGCTATTCGACACCTTTATGGCATATGTGGCATTAAAAATAATATTCAAATCAAATTTAAAGAAATAATATTTCTTAATGAACTCATAAGCAAAGTTGATAAAGAATTCAAAAGAAATGCTTTAATTAATGCAAGCTCTATTCATTTTGATGAACAGGAAACAAACCCATTTTAATGGATAAAGTAAAATCTTGGCGTGAAATGAAAGCAGTTGTTGAAGCTGCATGGAATGTTCCAGAGCTCATAGAAGAAGAGAATTGCATGGTTATGTAGTTTGCGTTTAAGAAATTTATATTAAAGGAAATACAGATGAAACGTATAGTTATTACTTTAGCTAATGCTGAAAAAATAAAAAAAGTAGTAGAGATTTTAAACAAAGAAAATATCCCAAAAGAAAAGCTTTATTTAATAGCTAAATATTCTCCTGATTGGCCCGATGATATATTTTTAGCTAACAATGCAGATTTAGAAGCACTTAGAAAAGGTATAACAATTGGGACCTTAATTACCCTAGCCGGTTTACCTGTGCTTGCTTTTACAAGTGGCATTTTATTAGCTACCGGAACTATACTTAGTACAGCCATTTTGGGTTCTAGTTTAATTCAGTGGTTAACTTATTTATTAACAAGCGCTTCTGAAAATGAAATTGAAAGTTATGAAACTGATGTAGAAAAAGGGAAAATGCTAATTATTACAGATATTCCAAATAATAAATTAAAAAATATTGATAAAGAAATTAAGGAGCATAATGCGCAAATTAAAATTTCATAAAGAGCATTCATTAATGACAGCTAACATTGTCTTCATTGTTATTCTTATAATCCTTTTCCATTTCATTAATATTTTGTAAAGGCGCGCTATGTTTGTTTTCGAGATTCTAAATCCAGAAAGATTTTAAAAATTTTATTTAAGATTTTTCCAACATAATTTACTGCATGTTTTATTTGTACAATAATTTTTTTGATCGGTTTCTTATATATTCTTGACCATTTTAAAAATAAGCTGCCATATTTGTATTTAACATCTGCAAAATAATTCATCCCTTTTTTATTAATAATTCCTTTATTTAAAAAAGGATTAATCTCTAATTTTAAACGCCTTACCAATTCATGATTATAGTTTTCAGGCATAATATGAGAATGAAATGTACGGACTGCAAGGCAAAGGCAGCTGGTAAAAGAGGATTTATGATTAAATTTTGACTCTTCGAAGTATTGGCATCAAACAAATTATTTATTAAAAATCCGCTTATTGGTGCTGCTACCGTATTAGTAACAGGTTTTTTTGATGATAATAAATTTGTCAATTCGAGTTAACTGCTTCGCAAAAACTTCCCTGAAATTCATTGTTATTATTGGAAAGTAATCTTATGGTCCTCCTCTTACTTTGCGGTTGTTTGCGGTGGTGGCCCCCTCTTACCATTATTAAACAGTATCTTCAAAATCAGCAAAAGCCTTTTGAATGACAACTATCTCAAATAAGGAACGCGCCTACATCACCCACCTTAAGGAAGGTGTCTTGGGCGCATAACTATGATAAAAGGACGAAAAGATTAAAAATATTTGTTACAATACTAAAAATTTATTAAGGTAATAAATTTATTAATTTATTTAGATGACTTTTATGAACATTAATGATGATGAGATAATAAGGATTGGGCTTGAAGTTTTAAAAATTGAAATTAAAGCCCTTCAAAATTTATGCCAATGGATCAATGACGACTTTATTAAAGCTTGTCATATTTTATTTAATTGTAAAGGCAAAGTAGTAGTTACTGGAATTGGTAAATCAGGACACATAGGTCGTAAAATTGCGGCGACTTTCGCTAGTACGGGAACTCCAGCTTTCTTTATTCATCCAGCTGAGGCTTTGCATGGAGACCTTGGGATGATAACCGCAGAAGATGTGGTCTTAGCTTTATCTAATTCTGGTGAAACTCAGGAAATCCTAGCGATACTCCCCAGAATTAAACGACTTAAGTCCCCTCTTTTAAGTTTAACTGCCCCTAATTCTTCTTTAGCTAAACTGGCTGATATCAATTTAAATGTTTCTGTCACACAAGAAGCCTGTCCCATGGGTCTTGCCCCCACTGCCAGTACCACGGCTGCTTTAGCGATGGGGGACGCCTTAGCGATTGCTTTATTACAAACTAAAGGGTTTACTGCGGATGATTTTGCCCTTTCTCACCCCGGGGGACGATTAGGCAGGCGCTTATTATTAAAAGTCGATGATCTGATGCATACGGGTTCTGAAATGCCACAGGTCTATGAAGATGCCTTATTAAAAGACGCGTTAATTGAAATGACCAATAAACGTTTAGGGATGACCACAATTGTTGCCAAAGAAAATCCTAAAATGATATTAGGGGTATTCACCGATGGTGATTTAAGGCGTTACTTTCAAAAAAACCAAGCTATCGAAAACACTTTTATTAAGGATGTAATGCATCGCCAATTTATATTTGCACAATCCGGGATGTTAGCCATTGATATTGTTAATTTATTAGAGAAAAATCAAATTACAAACTTACCGGTACTTAATGATAAATCAGAATTAGTAGGAGTTATCCATATTCATGATTTATTTAAAGCCGGCGTTATGTAATGAAGTTATTATTCAAATATTTTAGTTTTTTTTTAAGTCTAAGCATTCTATGTTTTTGGGCTTATAAACTTCAAGAAGAAGGGGGTGTCTCCCCTGTTCAAACTTATAATTATCCCGATGAATACTTGCTAAAAGTTGGAATTGAAAAATTTAATCCTCAAGGCAAATTAATTCAAAAATTAAATGCTAAAACTTGGGTTTATTCTCATAAAAAAAATAAATCTCATTTTGAAGAACCACGATTAACTATTTATAAACCCGATGAAACCGTGTGGAATATCAATGCCCTAAGGGGGGAGGCTATTAATAAAAGTTTAAATGATTCTCCCGACATAATTGATTTGTATAACGATGTTATAGTAGCTCGTTTAGGTAATAATTTTAATCAAGCCTTAAAACTTGAAACAGAATATCTTCAATATTACCCGGGTATTCAACAGGCTAAAACCGATAAATATGTTAAGATGACAAAGCCTGGGGTTCAAATAACCGGAACCGGTCTTAACGCCCTTTTAGATAAGGGATTTGTGGAGCTTTTAGAAAATGTTAAAACCTATTATTCTGCTGAGTAGTTTATTACTATTTTCAGGGTCCTTATTGGCTAAGACCCATATTCAAAATTCAGATCCTTTAAAAATTCGATCTGACCGGGTTAATTTTGATGACAATAAAGGTCTTGCCATCTATTCAGGTGCAGTAGAAGTTGAGCAAAGGAATAAAATTCTTAAAGCCCATGAAATGTATGTATATCGCCTCAACCAAAAAATCAATAAAATAGAAGCATTTGGTAATTTAGCTTCTTTTGAAATAAAATCTGACAATAAAGAACCCTTATTCGGTCAAGCACTTAGT
>JAQGOH010000056.1 GCA_028293705.1 Francisellaceae bacterium
CTAAGTCACTTAAATTATTATTCTGCTCATCAATGATAGTCGGTAAATTTTTTCTTACATTCTGGATCTGTTGCGGAAAAATAATACCATATTCTGATAATAAGCCTCGAATTTGGTTAGCTAAAGCCGTTCTATTTTTAATTAATTGACTTCGTACCCTATGAAGCGCTTGCATATCTTGTTGCTTAATTGTTTTAATTGATACAAATCGCATATTAGGCCGAGCGACTGCTTCGCAAATAGCTTCAACATCATTTTGATTGTATGTCCAAAAGAGACAAACAACCTTGCCTAATAATGGCTGCTCCCACAGGCTTCAATCCCAATTAAACAAGGGGACAATTGAGCCACAAAACTAGACAATTCTGAACGAGATAATCGTTTTCTAAGAAGCATTTTTCCTTCTTTATCGGTACCATGCAATTGAAAAACATTCTTGGCTAAAACTATACCTAAAGTTACAATATCCATGTGGACCTCCTATCTGAAGTTAAATGATTGTTAATACAACCATTATTTTGGCTCATTCGAAGCCGTTTAGTAAGGTGGGATGGTCCATTCCATTAGGTTAAAAGATAAAATCTTACAATTTTAAAATTTCTTCTGTGTATTTTAAAATGATTATATTTAAATCTCGTTGTCGAACTAAATTAAATAACTGAATTTTGTTGTTGGCTTGCAATTTTACTTTGATGTTTTCTCGATGAGTTTCAATGGTTCTTGATGAAACATTTCCTAAAATGCTAGCGGTTTTTTTTAAAGAAACTCCAGATATCCATAAACATAATATTTGTATTTCTCTCAAGGTAAGTGGTTGAAGTTGGGACAAGAGGGTTTTAATCCATTCTCTAGGTGTGAAATTAACTAGCTGGGTGTTTTCATAAAATACTTGAAAAAAATCGGAGGATGTAAATATTTTTTGAAGTTTTTTATTATTTAAGGTAATAAAAGTGGTACCGTTAAAGTTTAATAATTTTCCAGTAGGGTTTTGACCTTTATAAATACCAGAATGAATAGAACTACACATCCATTGCAAGGCAATTTTATTATTATTTTTAAAAAAATCCTTTACTACAAAATTTGCATCCGTAAAGGCATTATTCCAATCTTGACAAACCTTCCATATCTTTTCTATATTTTCCCCTTTTCCAATAGGTAGGTCACAGCTAATATCTACCAAGGAATTTTTTTTAATAAAAGACCAATCTTTATTATGTACGAGATTATGAAAAAAAGCTCTGGCTAATTCTATTTCTTGCATGTTTTAACCGTTTATAGATTTAATAATTTTTGTTAAATAATTGAAAATTTAAATTATCATAAGGAAAACTTTATAGTAATCATATAAGTGAAATTACTTATTTATGTTGTATCTTCTTAAAAAGAAGCGTATCCAAGACCTCATTAGGATTAAAGAGGTAGAGAAAATGGTTTGACAAGTTAAAAAAAATAATACCCAAAGCAGATTTTAGGCTTAAGATTTAGGGTCTAAAGTATCAACGATTAAATTATATTAGACGCCAATAACACGTCGTTGAGGCCAAATATCTTGTAAGGCCACTCTTAAAGCACTAGCGCTTTGTTTATCGCAGCTTTTAAGGCTTGCGCCCTTACAAACTAAGGATTTTACGACTTTTAAGTGTCCCATTGCGGCGGCAAAAACAACGGCAGTCCAACCATTGGCTGCTTTATCATTAATATCAACTACTTGATTATGTAATAAATGTTCAACTGTTTGTAAATCCCCTTGTGCCGCTGCCCATATTAAAGGAGAAAGGCTAGAAGGAAAAATTAAATCTTCGGCTTTAAATTGTGATTCTATTGTCATATTTAACACCCATATCGTGCTAGGCCATATTGTAGGCCGTATTATTTTATACCATAAGCGCTACTTTAATAATAGTAAAGTAAATACACATTTACTCGGTCAATGATTATTCTCCTAAGTTGACCTTAAGTCAAGTCTTAGCGATAATGATAATAATTCTCATTAATAAAGCTGGATGATAAATTGATGATGCATATAAACCAATTAAAAGCAGGGGAATGGGGACGGATTTTAAAAATAGAAGAAGGGAGCAAAGCTTATCGGCAAAAACTTCTGGCTTTAGGCTTAATTCCGGGAGCTACTTTTCTAGTAAAACGAATAGCCCCCCTAGGAGATCCGGTGGAGCTTCAATTACGTAATTTTTCAATCGCTCTGCGAAAAGAAGAGGCTAAGATTATATTAGTAGAAAAACAGGGTGATTTATGAGTTTAATTGCCTTATTAGGGAATCCAAATTCCGGTAAAACGACTATTTTTAATGCTTTAACCAAAAGCTCTCAAAAGGTAGGAAATTGGGCCGGAGTGACCGTTGAAGAAAAAAAAGCGTATTTCTGGATTAATAAAAAGAAAATAGAATTAATTGATTTACCTGGCACTTATTCCCTTATTGGCACCTTAAATGAAGGGGGGATTGACGAACAAAAAACTCATCGGTTTTTATTAAATAACAAAGCAGACTTAATCATTAATGTAATAGATGCTAACCAACTAGAACGACAATTATATTTAACTTTACAATTACGAGAACAAGGATTCAAGGTTATTGTGGCTATCAATATGATGGATCTGGCTTTAAGCCAAGGCCGGAATCTTAACTGTAAACAACTAGCTGAAAATCTACAGTGTCCCGTGATTCCTTTGGTAGCTCATCAGTCACCCGCTTTTAGTGAATTAACCCTACAAATAGAAAAATCCTTAAAAGAAAGTTATTTACCTTATTTTTTGCCTTATCCCCCCTTATTATTAGAATTATTAAAGCAAGAAGACTTTAAAGATATAGAACATCAACGAGACATTTTTTTAAAATTTCTAGAAGGGGATGAGTTATCTCTTGAGAAAATCAAAAATAATCAAAAACAATTGAAATTGTTCACTGAAAAGTATCTAACCTTAGTAAAACTTTATGGGCCCCTGGATGAATTAATCGCCACGCTTAGATATAAAGAGGTTGATAGAATTCTCCATGCAACCATTACACAAATTACGCCCAAAAAAGGCCGGAATATAAAAGAAAAATTAGATAATGTTTTAGTTCATAAGTGGTTAGGGATCCCCAGCTTTTTGGCTATCATGTATCTTATGTTTCTATTAAGCATTAACTTAGGCCAATATTTTCAAGAACACTTAGAGCCAATTCTAGAGTGGGTATTTTCAGAAAAGTTAACTTATCTTTTTTCTTATTTTCATCTACCCCACGTGCTTAAACACATTTTGATTGAAGGCTTGGGTATTGGCTTACAAAGTGTTTTAAGTTTTGTGCCAGTCATGACTTTGATGTTCTTTTCTTTATCTTTTTTAGAAAGCTCCGGGTATATGGCAAGAGCTGCTTTTGTTATGGATAGATTAATGCAATATCTAGGACTGCCAGGAAAATCTTTTGTACCACTTGTTATTGGGTTTGGATGTAATGTGCCTGCTGTTATGGGGGCTCGAACGCTTGAAAATCAAAAAGAAAGAATGTTAACCATTTTAATGAGTCCTTTTATTTCCTGTGGTGCCAGATTAACCATTTATGCTTTATTTGCTGCAGCATTTTTTCCTAAATCTGGCCATAATATTATTTTTGCTTTATATTTACTTGGGATATTGATGGCCATATTAACTGGGCTTTTACTTCGTAAAACTATTTTAATTGGACCTTCTTCTACTTTAACGCTTGAATTGCCTCAGTATCATTGGCCTCGTTTTAAGTTATTATTACGCCATACCTATTTTCAATTAAAATCCTTTGTTATAAAAGCTGGCACAATTATTATTCCAGTTTGCTTATTTATTAGTTTGTGCAATCAAGTCGATTCTACTAACCGCTTAGAGAAAGTAGGGAAGTTTATTACCCCAATTTTTTCCCCCATGGGCATAGAGGCTGATAATTGGCAGGCGAGTATTGGTTTATTGACAGGCTTAATGGCAAAAGAAGTAGTGGTGGGAACCCTGAATGGGCTTTATGATCAGGAATTAAAAAATAATCCTTTAAATGATAGCTCTCCAGAAACTTTACACCCCTCTATTTTTGGTGTAATGTCCCTTAAATTTAAGGGCTCCGTAGGTGCCTTTGCCTATCTTATTTTTATATTACTTTATTTCCCCTGCATTTCGGTTATAGCGGTTATTGCGAAAGAGCTCAGTAAAAGATGGGCTTTATTTACCATGGGCTGGAGCACTTTACTGGCCTATAGCTGTGCCGTCATATTTTATCAAATAGCAACATTTAATGCCCATCCTATTCAATCAGGGAGTTGGATTCTAGGATTGCCTTTAATTTGGATAATTATTTGGGGAGCTTTAAAAAATTTAATGGATAAAAAATTTAAACGCTTATCCCTCTATAAACCCATTCCTGGAAAAATAAATATCAATAATGAGTAAAAAAGATAACTTTATATTAATTAGGTACAAATTAGGCTTGTAAAAATCTATTTGCATTTAAATATAAATTTAGGTAAACTCCCAAAACTTATTTATAGATATTTTAATGACAAAAAGCATCTTTTAGGATTTCTTTATGAAAACATTTAGCGCTAAAGCTGAAACAGTAAAACGAACTTGGTTTGTTGTCGATGCTAAAGATAAAACCTTAGGTCGTTTAGCTACTAAACTAGCTTCCGTTTTAAGAGGCAAGCATAAGGCAGAATATACCCCTCACGTGGATACGGGAGATTATATTGTCGTTATTAATGCTGAGCATCTTAAGGTGACGGGTAATAAATTTAAAGATAAAATTTACTATCATCACACCAGTTATCCTGGAGGAATTAAAGCAGTTCCTTTTGGTAAACTCCAAGAAAAACATCCTACTAGGATTGTGGAATTAGCTATTAAAGGGATGCTACCTAAAAATCCTTTAGGTCGTGACATGTTTCGTAAACTAAAAGTTTATGCAGGTATGGATCATCCTCATCAGGCTCAACAACCTGAAGTATTAGAAGTTTAACTTATATTGGAAATACAATATGGCTCAACATAAAGCGCTCAAACAATTTATTGGAACCGGTCGTCGTAAAACGGGTACGGCTCGTGTTTTTTTAAGACCTGGTAAAGGCAAGATCCAAGTTAATGGTCGTACCTTAGAAGAATATTTTGGTCGTCCAACTGCTCGAATGATGATTCTTCAACCCTTTGAATTGGTAAATATGGTAGATAAATTTGATGCATATATTACCGTAAAAGGCGGTGGGATGATGGGACAAGCCGGTGCTATTCGTCATGGAATAAGCCGCGCCTTAATGAATTATGACGAAGAAGATATGAATTCTGGTAAAGTCGTTAAGCTTGTAAAAGGTAAAGAATCCGCAACTGAAGAAGAAAGTACTAATAATACTGATACCTCAGATGATAATCTCCCATTGTCTTTTAGAAGAATTTTACGTAAAGCGCAGAAAACCGTAGGGTTCTTAGTAACTCGAGATCCGCGCAAAGTCGAACGTAAAAAAGTAGGTCTTAGAAAAGCTCGTAAGAAAGAGCAATACTCTAAACGCTAAGATACTTTTATTTTACTCTCAGTCATTTATTCAAAGGCTGAGAGTAAAGTTATTTTATTAGCTTTATTTAACTAATAATAAATTTATCCCCTTGATTTCCCTTATTGAAAATTAAATTATCATCATCTTCTCATTTGACATTCAATTATCTTCTCTTGTAGCCTAATTTTGACCCTTATAGTTTTTAAGGGTTAGGTAAATATTTTAAGGCAATTCAAGGAGAAAGAATTATGTTAAAAAGCATCACAGATAAATTTAGAAACACTCCAAACTCTCCCTCTTCTTCTCATCAATCATTAGATAATCACTATGATTCTGAATCTCAGGATTATAAAAACTTTTCAGATAACGAAGGAGAAGAAAATTCTCAGACCAGCAATTTAAGTGCAAGTTTAGCCGAGCTAAATACGAATATTGATAGTACAGCGGATAGCTCCCGGGATAATATTGATAACATTGAAGCTACTCAAGCTAATTTAGCAGCTGTCGAATCTGAATTTTTTTTAAATAAACCTAAAGAAGTCGTAGCTGATCTTCCTGAATTTAAAACATTTCAAATTGAAATTAAAAATCACCTTCAAAAGGAAAATGAAGCTACCTTAGATAAAAGAAAAGCATCTCTACAAAAATCAAAACAGCAAACCTTAGAGGACGCTGAAAAAAAACATAAAATCTCAGCTGTAGAAAAAATGGATGACTTAAAAAAAACTCATGAAAATGAGCAAAATGCATTAAAAGCAGAACTTGAAAAAGAAAAGCAAAGTAAAATATCGGCAATTGAAAATGAAATCGATAAGGATGAAGAACTTTTACAAGAAATTAACAGTCGTAAAGAAAAGATGAATAACGATCATAATGCTCAAAATGAAGCTTTAGAAGCTGAAATTAATAAAATGCGAAAAGAACTAGAAGAGCGTTTAATTCAAGAGAAAAATAATCTACAACAAGACATTGAAAAAATACGTAAAGAAAAAATAAATGAGAAAAGTGAAGGCATATTAAGTCAGCATGAAACAAAGACCAAAGTTAAATTAGGGACTTTAACTTATCAACAAAGCGAAAAACAAGCGGAACTTACCAAGCAATTTCAACAGAAATGGGCTGATGAACGACAAAGGGTTGAAGCGGAAGTCGATGCTCGTAATGCTCAAGAACTTCAATCAAGTATAGAAACTTTAGAAGCGCAAGCAAAGGCTAAATTAGATAAAGCTTTAAGAGAATATGCAAATGAGAATATTGTTAATCATCAAGCAGAAGTGGTTGAAAATTTAACCGAAGCGAAAGTAGCTTTAGAGGCCCAAAAAGACCATGAAGAAAAAGCCGCAGAGGCAGCTAATACTTCCAATGATAGGATTGAGAAAGCAAGGGAAGCTGCTGAAGCTTTAAAAGCTTCTGAACACTCCATCAACACCTTGCAAGAATCTTGCACCAGTAATCAAGCCGAAACGCTAAGCAATACCGTTGAAGGGTCAACTATTACCAATGAGGAAAACGCTACTAAAGACCAAAACCGTAATTCACCGGTTTAATTAAAATAGATGAAGGGGGGCTTTAAGCCCCCTTTTTTTATGTGCTAGGCAGAAGCAGCAAATTTTGGTAAAATTATCACTCATCTTAAGTGATGAATCATTACCACAGTGAGGGAAGAACCTTGAGTACCGATGATGTGGACAAGGAAAGAAGGCGATTTTTAGTTGCAAGCACTACTGTTATTGGTGGAATTGGAGCGGTATGTGGCTCTATCCCTTTTATTAGCTCATGGGCCCCAAGTGTTAGAACAAAAGCATTAGGCGCACCTGTCCAAGTAGATATAAGTAAAATCGAGATGGGTCAGAAAATAACGGTGGCCTGGCGTGGTCAACCTATTTTTATTTTACACAGGACACCTGCCGCTTTAACCGAATTAGATCAGGATGCCGACCAATTACGTGATCCTAAATCAGATGAATCGGTTCAGCCTCTTTATGCTCATAATCTTTATCGATCTATTAAAAAAGATTTTTTAATTCTAACAGGGATATGTACCCATTTAGGTTGTGTGCCTTTATATAAACCGGACGTGGGGAGTGTAGATGCTAGTTGGAAGGGAGGATTTTTTTGTCCTTGCCATGGTTCAAAATATGATTTTGCGGGAAGAGTTTATAAGGGAGTTCCAGCACCTTTAAATTTGCCCATACCTCCTCATTATTATTTAAGTGATACGATCTTAGTGATAGGTGAAGATCAGGGTGCAGTTAAGGGGGGCGCTTAGTGATAAAATACTTCAATAATATGATTGGATGGGTGGATGAAAGATTCCCAATTATAAAATTTTGGGATACCCATCTAGCAAAATATTATGCCCCGAAAAATTTTAATTTCTGGTACTATTTTGGAGCATTGTCCCTGGTAATGCTAGGAAATCAAATAATTACTGGCATTTGGCTTACAATGAATTATACTCCTTCTGCAGAAGGCGCTTTTGATTCTGTAGAATATATTATGCGAGATGTAAAAAACGGGTGGATTTTACGCTATCTTCATTCCACCGGCGCTTCATTCTTTTTTATTGTCATCTATATGCACATGTTTCGTTCTTTGTTATACGGATCTCACCAAAAGCCAAGAGAATTAGTATGGTTAATGGGAATGTTGGTATATGTCGCTTTAATGGCAGAAGCTTTTTTTGGTTATTTGTTACCCTGGGGAAATATGTCCTTATGGGGGGCCCAAGTTATTACTTCTCTTTTTAGTGCTATTCCTTATATTGGAGAAGGTTTAGTGGAATGGATAAGAGGGGATTATAATGTTTCGGGTGTTACTTTAAATCGGTTTTTTGCATTGCATGTTATTGCAGTACCACTTTTTTTAATAGGACTCGTGGTATTTCATATCTTTTCTTTACATGCCGTGGGATCTAATAATCCGGAAGGCATCGACATTAAAAAATATAAAAATGATCAAGGAGTTCCCTTAGATGGAGTAGCTTTTCATCCTTATTATACAATTAAGGATTTACAAGGCTTAGTGGTCTTTTTAATTATCTTTTTTTCCGTATTATTTTTCGCTCCTGAAATGGGCGGCTATTTTTTAGAAGCTGCTAATTTTCAGCCTGCCGATCCCTTAAAAACCCCTGAACATATAGCGCCGGTTTGGTATATGACTCCTTATTATGCCATCTTAAGAGCTATCCCAAATAAATTATTAGGGGTGATGGCGATGGGCGCTTCAATAGGTGTGTTATTTTTAGTTCCCTGGTTGGATAAAAGTCCGGTACGTTCTATAAGATATCGGGGTTGGTTTTCAAAAATTGCTTTAAGTATTTTCGTCGTTTCTTTTATCGTGTTAGGTTATTTAGGTTCTCAAGCTCCTACCCCTATTAAAACCACTTTAGCTCAAATCTTTGCTACTTGTTATTTTTTATTTTTTCTTGGCATGCCAATCTATACAAAGCTTGATAAAGTTAAAATAGTACCTGAGAGGATTGGGGGATGAATAAATTTTTACCTTTCCTTTTAGCTACTTTTTTTTTAGGATTATCGTCTGTACATGCCCAAGAAACTTATCCTTTAGATAAGGCTCTTATTGATTTAAGTGATTTGGTTTCTTTACAAAATGGAGCCAAAATTTTTGTTAATCATTGCCAAGCTTGTCATAGTTTAAAATATGTAAGGTATTCCGATTTAGCTCAAGGCTTAGGCCTAAAAGATGGCAAAGCCAAAATATTAGAAAAGGCCATCAAAGATAATTTGATGTTTGTAGGCGATAAATTATCTGATTCACTGTTAAGCGCTATGCCAAAAGATAAAAGTGCCGATTGGTTCGGTACACCCCCCCCAGATCTTTCTTTAGTAGCACGGTTACGAGGCCCCAATTGGTTGTATACTTACCTTCGATCTTTTTATAAAGATGATTCCAAACCCTGGGGGGTTAATAATGCCGTTTTTCCAGATGTGGCCATGCCTCATGTATTGTTAAGTTGGCAAGGAGTACAGGAACCCGTTTTTAAAATCAATTCTTTATTGATTGATGGTAAAATAAATCAAACAAAAAAGATTGAGAAATTAGTATTAACTAAAGAAGGTCAACTAACTCCAGCTGAGTATAATAAAGCAGTATTGGATTTAGTTAATTTCTTAGCCTATGTGGGTGAACCCCACCAAGAGGAGCGCAAACGCTTAGGAGTTTGGGTATTAATATTTTTAAGTGTATTTTTAGTCTTTGTAACCCTTCTTAAAAAAGAATATTGGAAGGATATCCATTAAAAAAAGGAGAATTAAGTATGGCCATAGCGCCAAATAAACGTTCAATTATGACTTTATATTCAAGAATGGATGATTCACATAGCCATCGGGTGCGAATTGTTTTAGCAGAAAAAGGGGTAACTTTTGATACTATTGATATTGATGCTGTACCCAATGCTCAGGAAGAATTAGCTGAATATAACCCCTACGGTAGCATCCCGACATTAGTCGACCGTGATTTAACGCTATATCAATCTGACGTTATAATGGAATACTTAGACGAGAGATTCCCCCACCCCCCTTTAATGCCTGTATATCCGGTAGCAAGGGGTAGGACGCGATTAATGATTTATCGCATCAATAAAGATTGGTATGGTTTAATGGAAAAGATTCAACTTCCCAATCAAGAACCGAGTCTTAAAGAAACTTTTAAAAATGAATTAAGAGACTGCTTAACCAGTGTGGCTCCTATTGTTGCTGAAATGCCTTATTTTTTAAGTGAGGAATTTTCACTGATTGATTGTGCTTTAGCGCCTTTATTATGGCGCTTACCCCAGCTTGGAATTGAATTACCCCCTCAAGCAAAAGCCATGCAAGATTATGCGACCCGTCTTTTTGAAAGAGAATCTTTTAAAGCAAGTTTATTACAAACTGAGCGGAATAATTCATGACTTCAACAAAACCTTATTTAATTCGAGCATTTTATGAATGGATTCTGGATAATCATTGCACGCCCTATCTTGTCGTCAATGTAGGTTTTAAAGGAGTGATAGTTCCTATGTCCTATGTGGAAGGAGGCCAAATTGTTTTAAATTTAGCTCCTCATGCCGTTCAGGCCTTGCAAATGACAAATGATGCTATTCAATTTCAAGCAAGATTTGGAGGGGTTGCCCATTTTATATATGTACCAACTTTTTCGGTGCTAGCGGTATATGCCAAAGAAAATGGGAGGGGAATGGTATTTGCTGAAGAAGAGGAAGAAGAGCTTACAACCGAGTCATTACTTGAAAATAATGTTCCCGATCCCAAACTGAAGACCCAAAAAAAATTAACGGAAAGACCACATTTATCAATTGTTAAAAATAATCCAGAGGACCATTAAGGGAAAAAATAGATGGTGAAATTTGCAAAAGGATTTTCATTAATTGAATTAATGATAGTAATAGCCATTATTGGGTTGCTTGCAGTAATTGCTATTCCTAATTATCAAATTTATATTAAAAAATCTAAAGTGGTAGAAGCAATCGGAATGTTAGAAAGTGTCAAACCCCAAATGGCAGAATATTTTAACAGTAATGGCACTTGTCCCTCTTCTATTTCTATTAATGGTATTACCTATAGTGGTTGGGGGCCAGATGCTAACTTTAGCCAGAATATACAAAATTTTTATTACGGTGCTTGTCTTGGATCAGTTTGCCCTTGCAGTGGCTCGGCATGCAAATGTATTCTTCAAGCTTTATTGTCTTCCGCCTTAGGAGGAGGAAAAATTACTTTGATAATGTTGCTTCCCAACACCACTTCGAATTCCACAAATAGTATACAATTTGTTTGTGGATTTTGGGATACTACTTCTGGTCAAGCGGGTACCAGTCAACTTTATGCTCCCTCGAGTTGTAATGCCACTAATTTAAGTTCTTTGTAAAAAGACCGAGAAGAATGCCTATAGAATTTATATTTATTTTAATCTATGAAAGAACAATAGTTTTTGTTTAATCCACGGATTTTTATGATTGGGATCGGTAGGGCCTTTAAATTTACGGCGAGCTTTAGGAACAAAATTTAAATATTTCATACTGTCTGAAGCAAAAGCTTTTGTACAAGCTATAATTTTATTGTTATACGGAAGGAATTGAAATAATTTATAAAGCTCAGAATAAGGGGAAATTTATATTAGCTTAACCCGAATTTAATAGTGAGCAATATATATAGTCTTACTTACCAGTTTTTATTTATAAAGGTTTTAAAAGTTTCACCTCTTACCTAAAAAGAATATGTTTAATTGGATTATATTGCCGATAATGGATAAATACTAAAATACAATGATGCTTGTAATTACAATTAAATTCTAAATAAATTCTCTATGGATGTTCTTTACATCACCCCGGCAATATAGTAAAATAACTAAAATTTCAAAGTGAATATTATAAATTATTTAGGAGAGACTATGTCTACATCACTACAGTCAATGAATCAAAGACTTATTTTTGAGAATTACTCAGCAAAATTTAGAGAAGCTTTTGCTCAAGCACTTACCACAAAAGAATTAAAATTGGATGAGATGCACATTACTTCTTCAGAATTAATCGAAGACCTCTTACCTTTCTTAAACAGATACTCTAGCATTCATACTTTGAATGTGAGTCATAACCAAATTAATGAGGCAGGGGCTAGAGCGCTTGCAGCTAATCAAACCTTAAAGACTTTGAGGGTTAACGGTAACCAAATTGGGGATGCAGGGGCTATTGCGCTTGCGGATAATCAAAGCTTACGCACTTTGGATGTTAGCTATAACCAAATTGGGGATGCAGGGGCTATTGCGCTTGCGGATAATCAAAGCTTGGAGACTTTGGAGATTAGGTATAACCAAATTGGGGATGCAGGGGCTAGAGCGCTTGCAGCTAATCAAAGCTTAAGGACTTTAGATGTGAATAATAATCAAATTGGGGATGCAGGGGCTATTGCACTTGCGGATAATCAAAGCTTAGAGACTTTAGATATTACCGCTAACAAAATTGAGGATGCAGGCCGCCAAACTCTTCAGTATGCATTTCAATCCAGAATAAATCAGTTCATTAAAGAAAAGGCTGCATTCTTATCAGTAATGACCAAAACCCATAGCCCAGCTATTAATTTTCAAGTGCAGGATGAGCTGAATGCTAAAAAACAATTAACCACTCTTTTTAAAATGCGGGAAGGAATAAGAGATAAATCCAATAAAATAACTAATCGCCTAGATAATGACTCAATTAAAAACATCTTTAGTTACCTTAAAGCTAAACCATTCACCGTTAAACTTTAATGAGGTTTTGCCAATTTATTAAGTTCTTAACAATGGCCCTCTGGGCTTCGGTAGACTAGGGAGTCGGTGAATTACTTAAAACGTTTTCTTTGAATTTAAATTTATCTTTGCTCTTTCAAATTCCCTTGTTTCCCCATTTTCCAAGTGCAATGTAATGGTGGCTAGGTGTTTGGTCCCTTTAGTGCTCATGTTAGGCAAGGAAGATGTTGGGCGATTTTGGACATTTGGAGTCTTAGTTAAGTAATTTAATTTACTTATCGGAAAACCATTACAGAATCAATTTCTATTCGTGAATCAAAAGGAAAATATCAAACAAGCTAAGGCTGTCTTTAAAGAAACGGACTTGCGCTTAGCAATTTGTTCAATTTCAATTGTTGAATTTATTTTAATCATTAAAAATAAAATTAAATATCCTCAAACACTTGTACGACTTTTTCTACTCCCTTAATGGCTCGAGCAATAGTTAAGGCTTCTGTTTCTTCATCAGGTTTTAATAGACCCATTAAATAGACAATATTATTTTCAGTAATCACTTTGACTCGAGCTGGATTCACAATGTTACTTGTTAACATTTTTGTTTTAATTTGGGTGGTAATCCAGGTATCTTGTGCGCGTTGTTGTAAGGGAGTAGGCGCAGCAACGCTTAAGGCATTATGAATTTTTTTTACATTGGGTAATTCACTTAACGCAACTTCAGCTTCTTGAACATATTCTTCGCGTGGAGTTTGTCCTAGTAATAAAATAACATTGTTATAACTTATAATATTAATATGACTTTCTTTGAATAGAGTCTTATGTTTGGCTAATAAATGTATAGCTTTTAGAGTGAGCGTCTTATCATCCACCCAAGTGCCTGCAGTTCGCCGATCTTTTGCGATACTTGCCCCCGTTAAAGCTCCAGTAGCCACTACTGGAAGGCAGGCTACTTGACATAATAAACTAGCGATAAAAGGCGTGATAAAAAAAATTCTAAACTTCATAGTATTATCCTTGTGGTTAAGGCTTTAAAATAAAATATGATCAATAAGATCACATAAAGAGTGCAATACCAGTAAATGTCCTTCCTGCACTCGTGCAGTTCTCTCCGATGGAATACCAATAAAAATATCCTGGCCTTTTAATTTTTTTTGCATCGTTTGACCACTTTGTTTGGATAAGCCAACAATTATCATGTCTTTAGCATGTGCAGCTTCAATAGCTTTTAAAACATTTTTTGAATTGCCACTTGTAGAGATAGCCAACAAAATATCTTTGGGCTTACCAAGCCCTTTGATTTGTTTAGCAAATATCTCATCAAAATGGTAGTCATTCCCAATTGCTGTAATCAATGAGCCATCAGTTGTGAGGGCTAAAGCTGCTAAATTATCTCTTTCTTTTTCAAAACGATTAATTAATTCGGTAGCAAAATGTTGAGCATCATTAGCCGATCCGCCATTGCCACAACTTAATATTTTATTGCCATTTTTTAAAGTTAAAGCCATTAGTTGCGCTGTTTTTTCTATTAGGGGAATTAAATCAAGCATTTTTTCTTTTACTTGTATATTTTCAATAATATGGCTTTTAACTAATTCTTGGTGATTCATGTTTTTATCCTAGATAAATAATTAATAAAAAGGTTGCACAGGAACCGAGATTGATTAAGCGGTATTTCTCAATCCAGGCGGCCATGATAGGGGAAAGAATGATTGGTATAGGTGCTAGGACCTAAACGAATAGGCACCCCTTCTTGAATCTTAGCCCAAATTAATTTTCTGCGTATTCGATTATCATTATCTAAACTTAAAATGCCAGTGTAACCGTAGAAGGGCCTTAGTCTCAGATTTTCAATAGGGTACTGGTCTGTTACTAATTTATAAATATCGTGTCCGAAAGCAAATAATTTCTCGTTTTGAACAAAATGTTTTCCCCAATCTACTTGTAAAGCATTTTTAATCCCTTCAAGCTCCGTATCGGGTAAGCTAAATGGAGTATCGCAAAATTGAATTCCATCTAAGTCTCTATCGCGCGGAGATTGAAGCATTTTTTGATAAATGGTTGAGGTAGCGTAAATGGGAAGGTGATCGGCGAAATAATAATTGATAAAAGGTTTTACCTGTCTGGCTAATTCATTGGAGAGAGGCATAAAAATACAATCGATATCCGTGCGTATAACATTCGGAGGAAGAATAGAAGTTGTGTTATCCGCTGGTAAGTCTGTGGCTTTTAGTAATAATTTGATTTTTTCTTTCATAGCCGGGGAAGCCTCTACTTGTGCCACGTCTCGCACTACTCCCCCGTTAAGCTCAAATTGAGTTTTAAAAGCTGTTAAAGAACGTTCCCCTAAGCTTCCCTTAGGAATAATGACAAGCGCTTGCCTTTTTCCTTCTCCCAAAGCTTTTAAAGCAGCTTCCATCGCTTCGTCTTCTGGACTTAAACCAAATTGGTAAAAACTATTAAGAGAGGGGACAAAGCGAATGGTATTTAGGGCTAAAGTAGGAATGTCTTTGCGTAAATGAGCAACTAACTCGACTTCGGGCTTGGTTAAAGGTCCTATTATAAAATCCGCATTTTCGTTAATAGCTTTTATATAAGCCTCTTTAAGCGTATGTTTAGCGTCCCCTCTACCGGTATTATAAATTTTGATAGTCAAAGCTGCACCCTGATGATGCAAGTTTTTATAATGGGCGGCTAAAAATCCCTCTTGAATCGATTTAGAAATTTCTTTATGGGAGCCCTCTAGAGGCAATAATAAAGCTACTTGTTTAGGAGGAATACGGTCGGTTTGAAAGCTTGAATTTTTGGTTCCAAAATTTTCATAAGGAGCCAAAGGTCTACTCTTATCAGTGGTAGAACACCCACCTAATAAAAAAGTGAGAATAAAAATTTTGGTAAAAAACCAATAAAAGTTCGATTTATACATATCTTTTAAAATACTGGATTTTTAAATCAAAGGCAATCTTTAATAAGCCCTCTTGCAGAGCAAGAACTTAGTTGCTATGCTTGGCGCCTGGAGTTGACCAGGCAGTCGCTCTATTAATTTATTAATAGGGAGGAAAGTCCGGGCTCCATAGGGCAAAGTGCCAGGTAACCCCTGGGAAGCGTGAGCTTACGGAAAGTGCCACAGAGAATATACCGCCTATATCTTTTTTTAAGATAGGTAAGGGTGAAAAGGTGCGGTAAGAGCGCACCGCATTTCTGGTAACAGGAATGGCAGGGCAAACCCCACTTGGAGCAAGACCAAATAGGAACCCATTGTGTGGCCCGCACTGGGTTCGGGTAGGTTGCTTGAGGCAATTGGTAACAATTGTCCTAGATGAATGACTGTCCCCGACAGAACCCGGCTTATCGGTTAACTCCTTTTTTAATGTAAAAATGTCAGATAAAAGTTGGAAAAAGGAATAGGGATAAAAATGGAAAAATTTAAACAATATTTTGCAAAATTTAAATTATTTTGTAAAACAAAAGGAAAGGTCTTATTAGTTAATCTTAAAAAGATATGGAACCTTATAAAAAGATGTTGGACAATATCTATCCCAGAACCAGTATTAGAAAAGCCCTATAACTTGGAAACTGAACTTCCGCAACCTCCTATTACTCTCGGTAATCAAGCCACAGACCTCAAAAAAAACGAAAAGACACAAGAGCCGGGTCAGGAATATGAGTTATCCATAAGAATAGATTCATTCGCTTCACAGCCTTTGCCAAAGATAGCCTCACCTACGGTGACGAGCCTTTCAGATAATCCTAAAACAATCACTGAAGTGAACCAAATAGCCCCACCGGTACTGCTTTATTTGCACCAAAATCCATTAGCCGTAAATTCTTCGACTATGCCCCAGCAAAAAGAAGGTATTCATTTAGGTCCTGCACTTAATAATAATGAAATACCCATTTCACCACTTCAATTAAGTAGTCCAGCTTCCAATACAAGTGATGAAGATTGGGTGAATGTGGGCAATTTATCAGATATTTCGCTTTCCCCTAACCTTTAAACTGAAATATTAGGCCGGATCATTTATTTTAAAGTTCGCTTAGGCATCGGCGTAGATTGGATTGTCTTTTCATCTGGAGAAGGGGGCGATACTTCAGGTGATAAGACTTGCTTTATAAGAGTAGTATCTAAACTAATAGTCGTTTTCTTTTGAACTTTAAATGGGTCTATGGTTATTGCTTCTTGGTATTGAACACTCGAAGTGAATTCAAGCGAGGAGCTTGGATTGGGCGAAGGGCGTGGGGGGCTAGTAATAGGCTGATTATCCACGGTTAAACTTTGAGGGCTATCAGCCTTAGTATTAGAAAAATACATAGTTATTCCTTAACATTGATTACTTCAAGTATAATTTAAAGCATTATTTTAACAAGTCGCTGGCATCCACCAAGTTTATATAGGTATAATGTACCTAATATTACATTTATAAGTTGGTGGAGTAGCTTACATGAGTTTAGAAAGAACCCTTTCAATATTAAAACCGGATGCCGTAAGTCAAAATGTTATTGGGCAGATTTACACCCGTTTTGAATCCCAAGGATTAATTATTGTTGCAGCAAAAATGATGCAATTAACAAAATCCCAAGCTGAAGGTTTTTATGCCGTACATAAAGATAGACCTTTCTTTAAAGACCTTGTTAATTTTATGATTTCAGGTCCTGTTTTAGTACAAGTTTTAGAAGGCGAAAATGCCGTACTAAAGCATCGCGAAATTATGGGTGCGACAAACCCTAAAGAAGCAAATAAGGGAACCATTCGAGCAGATTTTGCGAAAAGTATTGACGAAAATGCAGTGCATGGTTCGGATTCTTTAGAAAATGCAAACACTGAAATAGCATTTTTCTTCAAGCCAGAAGAAATTTGTAAAAGAGTGCGATAAACGTGTCCGATATCCCTTTAAAAATTAATTTATTAGATTTTGACTTTTCAGGACTTAAAGACTTTTTTTTAAACCTTAATGAAAAGCCTTTCCGTGCGATGCAAATTTTTAAATGGATTTATCAAGAAGGGGTTAGTGATTTTGATCAAATGACTAACCTCTCTAAATCTTTACGTTCTTATCTCAAAGAACACACTGAAATTGTCACTCCTACTATTAAAAGAGAACAAATATCAGAAGATGGCACGCGGAAATGGTTATTAGAACTTAAGGGCGGAAACTATATAGAAACGGTTTTTATACCTGAGGCTAAAAGAGGGACATTATGTGTGTCCTCACAGGTCGGATGTGCCCTTAATTGCACTTTCTGTTCCACAGCTACCCAAGGTTTCAATCGAAATCTAAGTACTTCAGAAATTATTGGCCAAGTATTATTAGCCGTAAATAGACTTAAGGAAAATACGGATAATAAAGAACTGATTACCAATGTGGTTATGATGGGAATGGGTGAGCCTTTATTAAATTTTGAAGCATTAAAACCTGCCTTAAGCATTATGAGAGAAGATATAGCCTTTGGTTTTGCAAAAAGAAGAGTAACGGTCAGTACCTCAGGATTGGTACCCAATATTGAAAGGCTATCGAATGAATGTGAGGTTGCTTTAGCTATTTCTTTACATGCGCCAAATGACGAATTACGCAATCAATTGGTCCCCATTAATAAAAAATACCCTCTAGAAACCTTAATTGCTGCTTGTAAAGCCTACGCTAAGAAGGATGATAGAATTCGCATTACAATGGAATATGTAATGCTTAAGGGTGTTAACGATAGTCTTCAACACGCTAAGCAATTAACTCATCTATTAAGCTCTGTGCCTTGTAAAATTAATCTTATCCCTTTTAATCCTTTCAAAGGCGCAAATTATGAATGCTCTGAACCCGAAACCATCTATCAATTTAGAGAAATTTTAATCAAAGCAGGTTTTATTACCACGACACGGAAAACACGTGGAGCCGATATTGATGCTGCATGTGGACAACTGGTGGGGAAAATACAAGACAGGACCCGAAGACAGGAAAGATTTAATCGGCAACTCAATCAATTAAAGGAAAATTATGCGTAAGACTATCCCTGTATGGCTCATTTGTGGTTTAGTAGTTGGCCTGAGTTCATGTCAAATGTCTAATAAGGCTAGCAGTACTAATTTAAACGCTGGACAGTTACATTCTCTAAAAGGGCCTCAACTGGAAAAAGCAGCACAAATTAATATTGAACTGGGTTTAAATTATTTAGAACAAGGTGAAATGGCTAGAGCTAAATCAAAATTTATGCATGCCCTAGAACTCTCCCCTCATTCGCCAGAGGTGCATTCGGCCCTAGCTTTTTTCTTAGAACGAATAGGGGATATAAAAGAAGCTCAACTTCATCATTTAAAAGCCTTAAAATACGCTCGAGTCAATGGGATGGTTTATAACAATTATGGAGCTTTTTTATGCCGTCAAAATCGAACTAAAGAAGCCGATGCCGCTTTTCAAAAATCCCTTCATGATAAAACCTATCCAAGAACCGCAGAAGTGTTAGAAAATGCGGGATTATGTGCTTTAAAAATTCCTGATTATAAAAAAGCTGAACATTACTTATTAACTGCAATACAGCAAGACCCTTTACGAGCGAAAGCTATGATAGCTTTAAGTGATTTATTTATTAGTAAAGGTCAATATGATAAAGCTTCTCATTATTATGCAAGTTTTCAAAAAATCAGCAAACCTACCCCCCATTCCTTATTAGTAGGAATTCGTTTAAATCAAGCGCTTAATAATAATCTTGAAGTAAGGAATTTAGAATTAATGCTTAAAAATCTTTATCCTGATTCTAAAGAATATCAATCTTCTATAAATCAATCAGTAGCTCCAAAATAAAATTATATGAATAAAATCATTAAAGCTATAAGGGGCATGCAAGATCTTACCCCAGATCAAACACCTGCCTGGCAAGATTTAGAAAAGCTCTGGCATAATACGATTAAGCAATATGCTTATTCCGAAATTCGCATGCCATTAATAGAATCTACCACCCTTTTTAAACGCTCGATTGGTGAAATTACTGATATCGTTGAAAAAGAAATGTTTACCTTATCTGATAAAGATGAAAATGCTTTAGCTTTAAGACCTGAGGGTACGGCTTCTTGTGTAAGATTAGGCATCGAACATGGACTTTTATATAACCAGACTCAACGATTTTGGTATATGGGACCGATGTTTAGATATGAGCGACCGCAAAAAGGACGATTTAGACAATTTCATCAAATCGGTGTTGAGGCCTTTGGTTTTTCAGCTCCTTTTATTGAAATCGAACATATTTTATTATGCATTCGTTTTTTTAAATTATTAAATATTCATAGTGCACTGACTTTGCAAATTAATAATTTGGGGAGTTTAAATGCACGACTTAACTATCGGGCACTTCTGATTGACTATTTTACCCTTCATTTTTCTCAATTAGATGAAGACAGTAAGAAGCGACTTAAGACCAATCCGCTTAGAATTTTAGATAGCAAAAATCCAGATCTTAAAGCATTAATTTTGTCAGCACCAAAAATTACCGATTGTCTAGATGCAGAATCCTCTATTAGTTTTGAGACCTTTAAAACATTTTTAAATAATTTAAATATTGCCTATGAAGTTAATCCTTGTCTGGTGCGAGGTCTTGATTATTATAATGGTATTGTTTATGAATGGGTAACTGATAAATTAGGTGCACAAGCTACCGTATGTGCGGGTGGGCGTTTTGATACTTTAACCGAATCTTTAAATGGTCCTTCAACCCCTGCTTGTGGATTTGCGATGGGAATAGAAAGGTTATTATTACTACAAAAAGAATTATCCATTATTAAAGCGCTTTCCCCCATTGATGTTTATTTAATTTATTCAGGGAATAATGCAGCACTGCTAGCTTTTGAAATATCGGTAATAATTAGGGAACAATGCCCTTGGATCGCTTTAAGTATGAATATGGGTGAAAATAGTTTAAAAACTCAATTTAAAAAAGCGGATAAAAGCGGGGCCACTATTGCTATCGTAGTGGGAGACGAAGAAGTGAATAATCAAACCCTTAGTATAAAATATCTTCGGGAAAATAAGCCCCAAGCCTCTATCAAATTAACTCAGTTACAGGCCTTTTTACAGTTTCTAAATAAAGGGGATAGTCATGACTATGCTAAACCGTAATTCTATTAAAAAATTAGATTTTACAGAATTATTTAATCTTTATGGCAAAAAAATATTATTTAGTATTTTAGTAATATTAGCTAGTTTGTCTAGCTTAAATTATTATAAGCGTTATAAAGAAATTCAAGCTTTTAAAGCTTCAGAAATTTATATTAACCTTATTAATGCCTTATCTAAGTCAGATTATCAAAGTAGTAAAACTTTATCTCAAACTCTCCAAAATGAATATGCTAAAACTCCCTATGCTGAATTAGCATCATGGATAATGGCTAAGCTTGCTTTGGATAAGGATGATTTAGTTTTAGCGATTAATACTTTACAGTCAGCTGCGCATAAAACCCCAAAGGGGCGTATTGACGCCCAGTATAATATTAATCAAGTAAGGTTGGCCCGCTTATTAATAGCTCATAATCAAGATGCAGAAGCATTAAAGATCTTAGAAAAAGGGCTTGATGGTTCATACGCCACTTTATACCAGGAAACCTTAGGAGATTATTATCTTAAAATTAAAGATTATGAAAAAGCTAAACAGGCTTATAAGCAAGCTTTAAAAGCTTCTCCTAAAGGTAATAAAATTCCCTGGATAGAAATGAAACTAGCTGATGTAGGCGGAGCGGGAGAGTAATAATGAAAAAAATGGATTATAAAAAGCTACTTTGCGTATTGGCTTTTATTGCTTTAAGTGCTTGTAAAACTTTAGAACATCGTTCTGAAAAGATAAGCAAAACCCCTTTAAGCCCCCTTACTCAAAACCTAGTCAACCCTAAATTATTATGGTCAAACACAAATAGTTCAAGCCTTGCTAAAAGCGATTTACATTTACTTTTAGCCCATCAAGATGCTTGGTTGATTAATGCCAATGCTCAGGGAAATATGGTTGCGCTCAATAAAGAAAATGGGCAAAAAAAATGGAGTAAAAAATTAAAACAAGGTATTTCTGCAGGACCCTATGTGGCAGAGAATGTTATTTTGTTAGGGCTTAATACCTCTGAATTGATGGCCTTAAACTTAAACGATGGCAGTGTTTTGTGGACCACCCCTTTAAATAGCGAAATATTAGCAAGCCCAATTATTTCTAATGGACTGGTTTATATTCATACTTTAGAGGGTAGTATTCGTTGCCTTAATTTAATGGATGGAAGAGAATTGTGGCGTTATAGTTTAAATAATGCTTCTATATTTTTACGTAAAACTTCTAAACCTTTATGGGTACAAGATAAAATTATTGCAGGTTTAGCCAATGGGAAAGTGGTAGCCCTTAATCCGCAAGATGGGAATGTTATTTGGGAACGAGAAGTAGCAACTGCCCATGGCTTTTCTGATATGCAAAGAATGGTTGATTTAAGTGCCGATCCGGTTTCTCTTGACAACAAAATTTATATCGTGGGTCTTCAAGGGCCCTGTATGGCACTAGAGGCAGATACGGGGAGTCTCTTATGGCAAAATCAAGCTATTCATTCTCTTTCAGGATTATCAGTCAATCAGAAAAATGTTTTTGTGAGTGATGTACAGGGGAATGTTTGGTTTCTCTTGAGAAAAGACGGTAATCTTGTATGGAAAAATGAAGCGCTAAAGGGACGCCTTTTAAGTAAACCTATTTATTATAATCATTATATAATCGTAGGAGATGATGAGGGATTTTTACATTGGTTTAATGAAGCAGATGGAGCTCTAGTCGGCCGTCTTAAAGTAGATAATAAAGCTATCAAAGCAGAACCCGTTATTATTAATAATATCTTATATGTATTGACTTCAGGAGGTAGCTTAAAAGCCTACGCGCTTTAAGCTTAAAAATAAAGAATATGAAATCAATTCCTGTAATTGCCATCGTAGGACGACCGAATGTCGGAAAGTCTACCTTATTTAATCAATTAACCCGTAGTCGGGATGCCTTGGTTGTCGATTTACCAGGGGTAACTCGAGATAGACATTATGGAGAAGGACGTCTTGGGGACATTCCTTTTTTAGTTATTGATACGGGCGGGATTGGCACCATCGAAAAAGAAGTCGAAGCTCTTATGAGTGAACAATCCTGGCAGGCCATCAATGAAGCCGATATTATTTTTTTTATGTGTGATGCTCGTGTTGGTTTACTTGATAGCGATAGACAAATTGCCAATCGTTTAAGAAAACACTCTAAAAAATCTATTTATTTAATTGTTAATAAGACCGATGGTCTAGATCAAGATCAAGCCCTCATTGATTTTTATGCCTTGGGCTTTGCTAAAGTAGTAGCAATTGCAGCCAGTCACGGAAGAGGGGTAACCCAATTAATAGAAGAAGTTTTAGCGCCTTATGAAACTGAATTTCTGACCCCGGAAAATGCAGCTATTGATAATAGAATTAAAGTTGCAATAGTTGGGCGGCCTAATGTCGGTAAATCGACTTTAGTAAATCGTTTATTAGGCGAAGAGCGGGTCATTGTCTTTGATGAACCGGGAACCACTCGAGATAGCATTTATATTCCCTTTGAGCGGAACGGCGAATTATTTACTTTAATCGATACAGCCGGAGTACGTCGTCGAGCTAAAGTAAATGAAACGGTCGAAAAATTTTCAGTGATAAAAACTCTGCAAGCCATTAAAGAAACGCAAGTAGTGATTTTAGTGATCGATGCTACTCTCGGGCTTCTTGATCAAGATTTAAATTTACTGGGGTTTATCATTGAAAGTGGTAAAGCTCTGGTTATAGCTATTAATAAATGGGATGGTCTTCCTTTAGAAAGTAAAACTGATATAAAAAAAGCGATAGATTTTCGGTTGAATTTTGTAGATTTTGCCAAAATGCATTTTATTTCTGCTTTACATGGCACTAATGTAGGTCATTTGTTTGAGTCGGTTTTACGAGCTTATCGCTCGGCTACTAAAGATCTATCAACCTCGGTTCTTACTCGTTTATTAGAGTTAGCGGTAAAAAAACATCCTCCTCATCTACATCAAGGTAGACGCATTAAATTACGTTATGCTCACAATGGGGGCCATAATCCTCCCATTATTGTGATCCATGGTAATCAAACGGAAGCGGTTACCGAAAGTTATAAACGTTATCTAATCAATTTCTTTCGTGTCCAATTAAAATTGGAAGGTACACCCCTTCGTATTGAATTTAAAACCAGTGTTAATCCATTTGAAGGTAGGAGAAACATTTTAACCCCCCGACAATTACTTAAACGCAAGCGCTTAATTGATCATTTTAAAAAGAAACATAGAAAATAAAATTTAGGGATGAATGTGAACAATAAATTATTTTTCAGAATGTTAATTTTATTAGTATTCTTAAGTTTAATTCCTGTATTTAAAATTTATGTTCAACCTTATTATAATCATTATTTTCGCGCCTACGGTTACACCTATCCTTTATCCTCAGAGGATTTTATTATTGGTGTAGAACCTAATGATGAAAACGTCCCACCCTTTGTTATTAATATTTTAAAATTAGCTTTTTATGATAGAAAGCTAGTGATTGATAATACCCGCCAACCCCATTTTATTATTCGTTCAGTACAAATCCCTACTAAATTACTCAAAAATAAGCAATTTACCCGGTGGAATGCTCCCTATATTACCTATTCAGGAGAACGCTGGAGTCTAAGCCGGAATCGTTATAGAAAAAATTCTCCTCCTTTTGCGGAAATTGTATCGGCTTTACCGATTAAAAAACGCCAATTTTATTTTCCTTTTATGGCATGGAGTGGCTCAGAGCCCAAAAAAAATTATAACCATACTAATCGAGAAAAATTCTTAGTTTATATAGCTTCAAATTGCGTTAAAAAAAGAGATGAGCTTTTTTCTCTTATCAAAAAACTGAATCATAAAGCAGAAGCATTGGGAAAGTGCTCTAATCCTCATAAAAATCGTTATCCCTTAGGATATAATGACTTAGATGAGGTTTATGCTCAGTATAATTTTGGATTTGCGATGGAGAATCATCAAGTACCAGGTTACATTACCGAAAAAATTATCAATGTATTTAGAGGAGGCGCTATCCCAATTTATTGGGGGGACGCCCAAACGGTCAACCAATATTTTAATGAAAAAGCTTTTATAAATGTAGCTCATTTTAAAAATTTAAGAGCTGCAGCCTTATACATTGTTCAATTGGCACAAGATAATGAACGATTGGAAAAAATGCGTGCAGAACCTATTTTTAAGGATAATAAAAAACCCGATATCTTTAATCTTAACGAAGATATGAATCGTGCAGATCTTAAAGCCGCTGCACTCTTTATTAGAACTGAGTATTTTAGAATATTAAAAAAAGATAATAATAATATTTTAAAATACTGATTTTTATAAAAATCCAATTTAAGAAACTACACTCATTCAAATTTTTTTTATCCCAAAGAAGCTTACTCAGAAAAAATTAGAAAAATTTACCATAATTATAATGAATCAATTTTTTACATGGGGTTTATTATGAAAAAAGTATTAGGTTTAATGGCAAGTTCTTTATTAGCACTTTCGGTTTCCAGTACAAGCTTTGCAGAAGCTCAACGCAATTCAAATATAGGTCAAACCCCTGTTTCCCCCTCTTCTCAACAAAATGAACCCAAAGAGCAAAGAAAAGAAGAGCGACGAGAACATAGAAAAGAAGAACGCAAAGAAGAAAAGCGTCGCGAAAGAGAAATGATGCATAAAGAAAGAGAAGAAAAGCATGAATCTCGCAATAAAAACAGTGGACCACGCAATACCCAACAAGGTACCCCAGCGGCTAATGGGTCGGTCAATACCGCTACTCCCACTCCTGCCGCAAACCCGAGTGCACCTGCACCGACCACGACTCCTACTTCAAGTGGTTCTTAATTTACTTTAAGCGTAACTAAACGAAAAGGTCATTGTTAAATGGCCTTTTTATCCTTGCAAAAAAGTCAAATAAGAACAATAATATTTTCCTTACCATTTTAAATTTTCTTAGTATTTTCTTATGAGTCAAAAACAATCAAACCTACCATTTTATACCCTGTCAGGTTGTGGTGCTTTAGCTATTTGGACGATTACCGCGGTTATTGTATCGGAACTTGATAATTTACCATTATTTCTAACCGTTTTTATCGCTTTTGCGACCAGTTTTTTATGCGTTGCAGTACAACTTTCGATAAAGCAAAACTGGAAAATGATTTTAAAACAACCTTTTTATGTTTGGTTCATAGGGGTCGCTGGCATTTGTGGGAGCGATTTAGCCTATGTTAAAGCTATCAAGCATGCGCCACCAGCTCATGTTGATCTCATTGATTATTTATGGCCTTTTTTAGTTATTTTATTTTCGAGTTTTATGCCTAAAGAAAAATTCCACCTGAAATATTTAATGGCTGGATTTTTAGGATTATTAGGTATTTATATTTTGCTTTTTCAAAATCAATATAATACTCAATTTAATCCAAATTATTTGCAAGGTTATTTATATGCTTTGCTAGGAGCCTTATGTTGGAGTGTTTATACAATATTTACAAAATATTTGGCAGAGAACGTGCCTACTGAGATGGTTGGAATTTATTGCGGGGTAGGGGCTATAATTTGTTTAATATTACATCTTTTATATGAAACCCCAGTGGTACCAAAACAAAAAGAATTAGTTTTAGGAATTATTTTGGGATTAAGTAGTTCGGGCTTAGCTTATGTATTATGGGATTTAGGGTGTAAAAAAGGTAATTTAAAACTACTAAGTGTTCTTACCTATTTTACCCCCATTGTTTCGATGGGGTTATTGGTTTATTTTGATAAAGAACCTTTAACAGTAAATTTATTGATTGCCTGTAGCTTAGTTATTTTAGGAGTTATTGTTGGTAGCCTTAATTGGAAGGAAAGCATTCGTTTTATTAAATCAATTAAATTTTTAAATCTTTATAAAAACTTATTTCGAATACATGATTTATGAGTAAATAATTGTTTCACTATTTACATTGGTTTAATAATTAATTGATCTGAATAGCCAAAATATTTTTAACCCGCTAATAATTTAGTTTATATAATTGAGTGTAATGACTCAGTTGATGCTTGCTTAAATGTTTGACACATCTTTTAAAAATTTTTCTCAATCCTGCTTTCATTCCGTCGCCCCATTTGAAAATGGGGGGATGCTACAAGACTTCTATGGAATAATAGGTTCAAAAAATAAATTTACATTTTTAAGCCTAATTTTTAGGAACCGTGACCTCGGCTGACAGTTTTTAATACTCACTTAAACTTGGAGGTCACAGTATGAAAGCACAAGAATTAGCCGATATAAGAAGGAAATAAAAGATCTTAACTCATGCTAAATCCAGTAAAAGTATTTCTTTTACTTGCCGTTTTTTTGGAGTTTTTCGAGATAGTTTTTATAGATGGAAGAAAGATATGAACAAAAAGGGAAGCAGGCCTGATTAATTCCAAAGCTTGTCCTGAAAATCCTTCGATTCGCTGATCAAAATTTATAGAAGAAAAGATCCTTTACCTGCGTTAACACTACCATTTAGGCCAACAGCGTATAGCTTGGTATCTTAACCATTATCATAATATTAAGGTTTCTCCCGGGAGAATTTATGGGGTCTTAAAACGGAATGGGATTAATCGTTTACCCAAAAATTTACGTAAACGCAGCCTTCCCCAATTCAAGAGTTATGAAAAAGAAGTGCCAGGACATCGCATTTAAGTCGAAGTAAAATTTTTAGATTACAAAGATACTAAGAGTAAAAAAATAAGACGTTTTCAATATTCAGCTATTGATGATGTCACCCGCATATGTGCTTCGAGAATTTATGCTAAGCATATGCAATAAAATGCCATTAATTTCGTAAATTTTGGGGGTGGTAAATTTCCATTTCATATCTATACCCATTACACTTCAAGATGCGAGAATGGGTGAGTGTAACAAATTAAATTTATCAGTAATTCGTGTACGTAATATTTTTTTCTTTCTACCAATTGTTTTCAAAAAACTCAATATAGATTCT
>JAQGOH010000116.1 GCA_028293705.1 Francisellaceae bacterium
TAACATTTCATTCCCTGGTAATCTTGATGCAAGAATTGTTTTTCCGCAAGCCGCATAATCACGAATTTTTAGAGTGGAGACACCCGAAATATTATTTCTAACATAAGTTGCCGGACTAATTGCAATATCAAAACAATTTATGACGATAGGGGCCATCTCATAATTTACTTGCCCTAAAAATATAACCTTTTTAGAAATATTTAAATCATGAGTTAATGATTTTAATTTATTTAACTCAGGACCTTCCCCAGCAATTATAAAATATAAATCACTGTGATATTCTAACGTTGACTGGAGGGCCTTTAATGCTACCGTTAATCCTTGCCATACAACTAATGTTCCAATAAAGCCAACATATCTAAATGAAGGGTTTAGATTAAAAAATTTCAAACATTTCACTCTATCTCGAGGAAAAAACAATTCCACATCCGTACCATTCCCAATTACTACTATATGTTCTGCTTTGTTTTTAGCTAAATTATATTTTAATAATCTCTCCTTCATTAAATTTGTGACAACACGTATTTTATTAGAAAAATATATATCTAATAATTGCAGGAAATTAAATAATTTACAAAGTAATGTGAGTTTAGGGTATAAACTTTTGATTTCATCAGCTAAAAGCCCATTATGTTCAGAAATCACAAAATACCGTAATTTTTTTGCTACAATTAATGGAATAAATGATAATGCAGACATACGGGAATATAAGAATAAAGGTTTATATTTACTTAACAAAATTACTAACTTCGAAACACAAAAAATTGCCCCCATAAAATGAATATAATTCCCTATAAAAAAATTAGTATGAAACTCGAAGGTTATTCCAGGACGATTTAAAGGAATATTTTTTTTTAATTTACACTTTGGTGCTAATACAATAACGTTATACCCATTTTCTACAAATCCCTTTGCAATACCTAACACATGCAAAGTGGGGCCATTTGCTATGCTTAAATCAACACCAGCATAGACAATAATGTTGTTATTATTCATGTCTCTAAAATATGTTTTCTATAAGGAAGACAATTGTCACTCATATTTTTTTTAAAAGTAGTATGCACATCATTAAAAAAATCTTCGATCGCATCAATTGGCTGATTAAATTTTTTTTTCACCCACCATATGGGATGAGTTAATAATTGAAGAGCTTGTTTTTTTATAAAAGATTCATTTTCGGTAGGAGAGCCAAAACGCCATATACCAGTAGAATCAGAACAATATCCCATATCATGAAAATATTTTTTTTGGTAAGTATTTATTCTATTAGCAAACTTATATTTTAACCCCAAAAATTTTGGTGGAGGCCTGTGAAAACTAATAAAACGTAAAGGATGACCAATTATATCTTCAATAAGATTACATTCATTTGAAGCATAATTTTCCAGATTTTGATCATTTTCAGGATAAATGCTTGCGTCAAAATGAAGTCCTATTTCATGACCAAATTTAAGGATTTGCTGCATTGCCCTCCGATTCGATACTGAATGAATATTATAAAATTCACTACTTGTAAGGACAAAATATATAGATTTAATATTATTTTTAAATTCTATTTCTGCCATTTCTAATGCATAATCAAGGGAAAAATCTACATCATGACGTAATATAAGATGTTGTTTAGAAATATCTACTTGTTCATAATCCACTATAGTGTAGCCTTCATTTAAGATAAACAAAATAAGGTTTATATAAAAATTTAAGTCATACATAAGGTTATTCATCATTGTTTCGTTCTTGGGGAGTGATTAGTTTATTTAATTTTTTTTGAATTTTTGTATATTTATTTAAAGGGCGGGCAGGATAACCCAGCATAATTGAATTAGCCTCACAATGATCAAAGACAACCGCATTTAATCCTATCAGGCAATTTTCTGAAATTTTAATACCATTGAGTACAGTAACGCCGGGAGCAATCCAAGAATTATTTCCTATATTTACACTTCCCCCAATCATGCTTTGTGCAATAATCATTACATTTTCATTTATTATAGCATTATGTGCGATATGTACTTGGTTATCTATTTTAGTTCCTTTTTTAATTACTGTATCTGAAAAAGTCCCTCTATCGATACTTGTATTAGATCCAATTTCGACATCATCTTCAATTATAACCCCCCCAACATGGGGAAATTTATGCAATTTTTTTGTTAAAGGATCTCTTTCATAACCAAATCCATCAGTACCAATCACAGTATTGGCATTTATATTCACATTGGCTCCTATTTTAACATTGTCATATAAGGTTACATGGCTTACTAATACTGAATTAGCAGATATCTTACATTTTCCAATAACACAATAGGGCCCAATATAAGCTGTTTCGTGGATTTCTGCTTTATCATGAATGCATGCGGTAGGGTGTATGCCTTGCAACAATGTTGTTTTACTAAAATTTTCTAAAATTTTAATAAAACAAAGGCGGGGGTTGTCTACTATTAAAAATGTTTTATCAATCTTTATTTCATTTAAAAATAAAAAATTTTTGCACAAAATCACTGATGCATTAGAATTCATCACTTCATTTATAGAGTCTGAATTTATTTTATTCACGAAACTTAAAAAATTTTTTTTAGGATTATTTAAAGGTAAAAAAGATTTAATGTACAATTCTTGAGTACCAATAACCTTTAAAATATCCTTACCAAGAAAATAGATAATTTCTTTTAATGACAATCCCAAATTGTCATTCATATTTAACATTATAACATTTACTCCATTGAATTAGATTAATCCATCTCCAAAATCTCCAATCAAAATTAGATCTCCCAAACGAAAATTCACTCCATTCCTGTATTAATTTTTTATGTTCAAAAAATGGTATAGAATGGGCTGTCTCACTATTAAGAATAGTAGTAACCCATTCATGATTAATGCGCAACCAAGTTTCTTCTGGTGTAGAAAAACCAATTTTATCTTTTCGACTTAAAATTTCAGCTGGAACAATATCTTTCATGCTATCTCTGAAAATAGCTTTAGTTCGAGCTTTATTGTCAATAATATAATTTTCGGGCAATGAAAAAACAAATTGAGCTAACTGGGGAGTTAAAAAAGGTAAACGACTTTCAATTGAAAAAGCCATGGAATTTCTATCCGCAATCCTTAACAAAACAGGTAAACTTTGTTCAACAAAGGTATAATGCAACTGTTCTTTCATCTTGTAGTTAGTTTTAGCTGTCCAGCTTTGAAAAGGTGATAAATTATTACTTTTAATCACTTGCCCGTTAATCCATTGCGGAAATGAACCCACAACATCATCGATATTTGGTAAAATATTCGATGATGGTAATAATTTATTTTTATATCCTTTTGCTAATAATAATAAATTTTTAAAAGAAATCATGTTTGGCAATTTAGATACATTAAACATGAAAGGTAAAGCGTTAAAAAAATTTTTATTCTTTATCAAAGATTCTAAATAAGCAAATAGATAAGAACGATAACCTGCTAATAATTCATCGGCCCCTTGACCATCTAAAACTACTTTTATTCCAAGTTTTTTTATTGCTTGAAAAACTCTAAATTGGGCAAAAGCGCTTGAACTTCCAACTGGCTCGCCTTGAACTCTTACCAATTCATTCAAATCATCGATTAAATCATCAGAAGAAGGTTTTATCTTGCAAGGAATTGAATGAGAAGCTTTATTAACTATGTCAATCCATTTTTCTTCATTTATATTTTTCTCTTCTGCAATATAACTTATGGTCTGGAGATCTAAACCGGAGGAAAGATATTTTTTAACCATCATAACTATCGCAGAGGAATCTATCCCTCCCGATAAATTAGCAGCAACTTTTACGTCACTTCTTAAATGCATTTGAACGGATTTTTCAAATAAAGATTTCAAATATTTAGTAGCACTACTATAATCCAAAGTAGATTTATTGGTTAAATCAATATGCCAATATTGGTGAATATTGATCTTCTTATAATCCGAAAGCGAAATAGTCATATAGTGTGAAGGTGGCAGTTGTTTTATCCCTTCAAAAAAACTTGTATTTGTTGTTTCTTGCTGTCCATAGATTAAATATTCAAAAACACGTTGTAGATTTGCTTTAGAATGAATCCCAGGAATCTCTAAAATAACTTGAGGTTCAGAAGCAAAACAAAAAATATTATCGGCTAAATAATAGTAAAAAGGTTTTATACCAAAAAAGTCCCTCACACAAAACAAAATTTCTTTTTTTAAATCTAAAATACAAAAAGAAAACATTCCTATTAATTTATTTAAACATTTTTCGCCCCAGGCATGATATGCATTTAATAGGACCTCTGTATCCGAATGAGATTTAAATATATACCCTTTTTTTATTAACTCTTCCTTTATTTCTATAAAATTATAAATTTCACCATTAAAAACTATAGCATATTGGTTATCAAAGCTTACCATTGGCTGCCATCCTAATTTAGATAAATCGAGAATGGATAAGCGGCGATGCATCAAAGTTAAAATACCTGTAGCATGAGAATCGGCAGTAACCGAAGTAGTAATTTTTTTACTAGAGTTATAAGATAAAAAACCAGTGTCGTCAGGTCCTCTATGCCTTAATTTATTATTTATTTTTTTTAATAAATCGGGTTGATGATATTGACTATTCGTAGATAAAATTCCAAAAATCCCACACATAACTTCACCTAATATTTATAAAATCCTAAACCGCATTTTTTACCTAATTTTTTATTTTTTACATACTCCTCTAACAAGGTCGCTGGCTTAAAGGAATTGTCTTGTGTTTCATTGTATAAATTTCTTAATATTTGCAAGCAAACATCTAGTCCAATTAAATCTGCCAAACGGAAAGGACCTATATTATGTTTAGCACCTTTTTCCATTCCTTTATCAATCTCTTCTATACTCAAATAGCCCTTTTCCAATAAACCAATTGCTTGATTAATCATTGGGATCAATAATCTATTTATCAAAAAAGTAGGCTGATCATTAACTTGAAGATATTCGAGCTTCAAGAGGTTTAACAAATCTAAAGCCATTAATTGGGTAGCATTATTTGTAGCTTCCCCACGTATTAATTCGACAAAATTAATAAGGAAAGGCGGATTCATAAAATGTATCCCCATAAATCTTTCGGGATATTTTAGGATTAAACTTAAGCTGTTAATAGACAATGATGAAGTATTGGTAAAAATAGGAATATTTTTAGGGATATAATGTTCAATTTTAAAAAGCACTTCTTTTTTTATTTGATAATCCTCGGTCACGGCTTCAATAATATAATCAAGTTTTGGAATATTATCATAAGTAGTTAAAATTTCGAATTTGTTACTTTCTTGTACATTATATTTACACATCCGATTTAACGTTTTCATAGGTAAAGGTGTGTTATTGACAAACAATTTCACATTTAAATTATTTTCAAGACATAGTTTAGCTATCCCCTGCCCCATGACTCCACTACCAATGATCCCAATTGTTTTCACTATTCTCAACTCTCTACTTAAAACTGATTTGTATTATAAAATTTTAATGCTTCTTCAATTTCACCATAAAATTTGATTTTACCTTTATGCAAAATGACTCCTTTATTACAAACTTGCCTTAATAGTTCTTCAGAATGGGTTGATAATAATACAATTCCGGTTTTGTCTATGAGTTCCTTCATCCTTTTTTGAGCTTTATGTATAAAATTATTATCACCTACCCCGAATGTTTCATCTAAAAGAAGAATATCCGGTTCGATTGCCGTCACGATGGAAAAAGCAAGCCTAGATTGCATTCCTAAGGAATAGGTTCTAAGGGGTAATTTTAAAAAATCTCCTAATTCAGAAAATTCGCAGATTCCATTAATTTTTTCCTTTATTTGTTTTTTACTAAGACCACGTAGTCTGCCTATATATTCTATATTATCAATGCCATTACAATTTAAATCCATTCCAAAACCAATATTAAATAAGGTTGAGATGTTACTCGACTTAATTACAATTTCACCATCGGTAGGAGAATACAAACCTGCACAAAGCCTTAACAAAGTTGATTTACCGGCACCATTATGACCAATAAGACCCACCCTATCTCCTTCAACAAACTGAATATTAAGGCTATCTAAAGCAGCCACGCTAATATTATTATGGTTTTCTGAAGATATATTACCACCAATCATTAATGGTTTTAAAAGCATCTTTCGTAAAGATCTTGAAGCATCAAACACAGGGAAATTCAAACTAACATTTTTTAAAGAAATCAATGTCATAAATTTATATCCAATAAATTAATTTATTTTTGTAGATCGAAAATAAATAAACACTTAAGCTCATACCACAAATAAAGAGTATCGCCAATATTTGTATACTTAAAAAAGGAAAAGGTAAATTAAGTAAGGGTGCACGAATGGATTCAATCATATGATAAAAAGGATTATATAAAATTAGCCAATGATTAGGGGACAAATTATTAGCTCGCCAAATAACTGGCGTTATAAAAAATACGATTTGTAATATATTAGAAACCAATGGAAGAATATCTCTAAACCGAGCACATACCATTCCACTGATTAATACAATCCACAATCCATTTAAAGCAACAATTAACAAACCTATTAAAAATGAAAAGTTACTGTAATGTAATTTAATTTGAAAAAATTGAATTAATATTAAATAGATAATAAAACACTGAAAAAATACAAATATATTTCTGACAATAACATCTAATACAAATAGGGTATAATTAACAGGTATTTCCTTAAAAGTTCCTGCTGAATTGATAAAAACCGTACACCCTTCAGTTATTATCATCGAAATAAAATTCCATGCTAATATGCTTGTGCAAATATATGGTAGATATTCATTAATATCAACTTTCCATAACTTAGCGTATAAAATTCCGGTAGTAAAAATAAAAATCCCCATACTTAATGTGGCCCAAAAAGGGCCCAATATGGTTCTTGAGTATCTTCTTTTTAATTCCGACCAACTGAGATATAACCAAAATTGTACATCTAAAATACTTTTTATAATGTCTTTGATAGCTAAATTAAAATTGGAATTTGTTGTCATTATCAAGTTCCCAAAATAAACAAAAATATTTGGCAAGAATACAAATATTTAGGAAGATTTATAAAATAATAGAATTTATAAATTCAACCTATAAATACCTGGGACTGATTATACCTTTAATTAATACTTAAGCAAAATAATTTATACCTCATAGGTTTTAAAAATAAATATCCTAACATTTAAATTATAAATCACACCAGTAAATTAACAAACTAACAAACTAACAATATGGATATTACATAAAAACTATGCTAATGTTTTTGCAAAGATTTAAATTACATAATGATCTATTTAGGACTTACATATGTCTATTTTAGTCACAGGAGGCTCAGGTTTTATTGGTTCCCACTTCATATTAGATTGGGTTGCAAGCTCAGATGAATTGATAATTAATCTTGACAAACTCACTTATGCAGCTAAGGTGGAAAACTTATCTAATATTTCGAATAACCCTTGTTACAAATTTTACCAAAGTGATATTAAGAATCAGGGAATTGTTAATGAATTATTGATCAAATATAGACCACGAGCAGTAATAAATATAGCTGCAGAAACTCACGTAGATAGATCCATCCGTGATCCGCGTCCATTTATTGATACCAATATATTAGGCACTTATAATTTATTAGAAAGTACTTATAAATATTGGAACACTTTATCTTTACAAGAAAAGTCTGTTTTTCGTTTTTTACACATTTCTACGGATGAGGTATACGGCTCTCTCTCTTTTACCGATCCGACTTTTACCGAGCAATCACCCTATGCTCCTAATAGTCCTTATTCCGCAAGCAAAGCTGCTTCAGATCATTTAGTAAGATCTTTCCATCATACTTATGGATTCCCTACCATAACCACTCATTGTTCAAATAATTACGGACCATTCCAATTTCCCGAAAAATTTATTCCTGTAATTATTTATAATGCAATAGCAGGAAACCCAATTCCAATTTATGGAGATGGGAAAAATATTAGGGATTGGATTTATGTCGGAGATCATTGCTCTGCGCTTAGGACTATTCTTAAAAGTGGCATCCCTGGTGATACATATAATATTGGAGGGGAAAATGAGAAAACAAACCTAGACGTTGCCATTACTATTTGTAATTTATTAGATGAAATAAACTCAACTTCATTATTTTGCCCCCATGCTTCACTTTTAAAATTTGTACGAGATAGACCGGGACATGACCTACGGTATGCAATTAATTCTAATAAAATAAAAGAAAAATTAAAATGGACTCCTAAATATAGCTTTGAATCAGGGATTCGTAACACCGTGAATTGGTATTTTAACAATATTCAATAAAATATATTTGATTGCTTAACGAAGGAAAAAATGTTTCCATTTCATAAAAATAAAAAATTAAAAAAATCTTTCCTTAAAATAGAAAACTGGATCATCTTTTGTTCTGCTATAGTTATTGCCAAATTAATATTTTTTCTTTGTGGTAAGAGCCATTACGGGCTCGATCTTACCGACGAAAGCTTCTATTTAAATTGGATATCTAACCCTTGGATTTATTCAAGCTCAATTACTCAATTTGGATATGTGTATAATTTATTTTTTCATTATTTGCCAAAACATATCATACCACTTAGACAAGCAAATATATTAATTACTTTTACTCTTTCTTGGTTTTTATGCTTTTCATTATTAAACGGACAATTAATTCAAAATAAAAACTGTCCTGGGTTAAAAAGTATACTCCTAGCAGCTATATATGCTAGTCCATGTTTATTGTTTTTTAGCGTTTGGATCCCAACACCCAGTTATAATAGCTTAGCTTTTCAATCGCTTTTATTAGCTGGCATAGCGATGATTCTTCTTAATCCTCCTAGCATTAAGTATAATTATATTTCAGCTATTTTGATTGGCATTTCGGGATGGTTAGCTTTTATGGCCAAACCTTCCACAGCTTTAGGGCTAGGTGGTATTATAATATTTTATATTTTCGTCCTTCAAAAATCAGCCATTAGATTGATAATATCTATGGGATTAACTTTTACTCTATTCTTAATCGGATCTGCATTATATATAGATGGTTCAATTCAACAATTTTGTAATCGACTAATCCTCGGGGTTGAATTGGGCAAAATTCTAGAGAATGGTCTTTCATTTACTAATATGTTTCGGTGGGATCCATTAACTATTAGTCTTACTAATAAATTTACATGTTTTTTAAGTTTATGTTTTATTTCTTTGATTATTTATTTATGTAATTCGTCCAATAAAATAAAACAAAGGGTAGGGTTTATTTTTTTAATTATCCTTAGCTTTTATAATATATTAATTTTACAAGAATTGAATATTATTACTGCATATATCAGTAAAACGCAGGGTTTTTTAGTATATTCAATACCTATAGCGTCTATATTAACCCTAATTATAAATATTTTAAAAAAAGACAACTATAATTTTAATTCATTAATTTTATCACTATGTTTTATGGTATTCCCATATATTTATGCTTTAGGCACTAATAATAATTATTGGCTTACAGGAGTAAATGTATCTATTTTTTATATTATATCAGTAGTCATCCTGCATCCTTCAACCAAAAACTTAGGAAAAAATCTTAATTCTATTTTACCTTTGGCAATCATAACTCAAACCACCACTATTTGTTTATTATATAAAGCTATGGAATCACCTTATAGACAGTATCAATCATTAAAAATGAATAATGTTAAAGTGACAATTCACGACTCATTAGATAAAATCATTTTATCTAATGAGTTGGTAACTTATGTTAACCAGCTTAAAATCACAGCCAACGCGGCAGGTTTTAAAAAAGGATCCCCCATGTTAGATTTAACAGGCCATTATCCAGGGGCCATGTATATTCTGGGAGCAAAGCCTATAGGCCAGCCTTGGTTGTTAGGGGGATATAGAGGGAGTGCAAATTATTTATTAGCATCATTAGATCAAAACTCATGTTCTGAAATTGGCCATATGTGGATATTGACTGAACCAAAAGGGCCATTTAGTCATTCTGAAACATTGCTAAAAAAATATGGAATAAATTTAAAAAATGATTATGTGCAGGTTGGAAAATTTCTTTCCCCTATGGGTGCTTTATCTCAAAAGTATGAACAAATACTTTATAAACCCTCTCGATCATTTAATGAGTCATTAATGACTTGTAATATTAATAAAAGAAATTAACACATGAAAAAAATTGCTATTCTTCAGTCCAATTATATTCCATGGAAAGGCTATTTTGATATAATTGCTTTTGTTGATGAATTTATTTTTTATGATGATGTACAATATACTAAACGAGATTGGCGTAATCGAAATCAAATAAAAACACCCACTGGACTTCAATGGATTACTGTCCCAGTTAAAAATAAACACGAACAATCAATTCGAGAAACAGAAATAGATGGTTTTAAATGGGCAGAAGTTCACTGGAAAACTTTATGTTACAATTATAAAAAGGCATGTTATTTTAATGAAATTTCCCATCTCTTAGCTCCTTTATATTTAGATCAATCGTACACCTTATTGTCCGAATTCAATAGAAATATAATAAAACATATATGTGCTTATCTAAATATTAAAACAAAAATGAGTAACTCATGGGACTATACTCTCGAAGGCGATAAAAATGAGCGTCTTATAAATATTTGTAAACAAGCTTCAGCGAATCTATATGTTTCTGGTAATAGTGCTAAAAACTATATTAATGAAAAAAAATTTCACAATAACTCCTTAGATGTAATATGGTTTGATTATTCCAATTATCCGCCTTACCCACAGTTATGGAATGGATTTAGTCACTTTGTATCAATTATTGATCTCTTATTTAATTGCGGGAAAAAATCTAATTTATATATGAAATATGTTGGTAAAAAATGAAATTATCTATTGTTACTACACTTTACAAATCTGCCCTTCACCTTGAAGAATTCTATCGCAGATCTTCTCTTTGTGCTCAACAAATTTATAAAGACGATTATGAAATTATAATGGTTAACGATGGTTCACCAGATAATAGCCTTGATATAGCGATTAAATTGCAGAGTAAAGACTCTCATTTAAAAGTAATTAACCTCTCTAGGAATTTTGGTCACCATAAAGCGATGATGACGGGATTAAAATATTGCTGCGGAGACTTAATTTATTTGATTGACTCAGATCTTGAAGAAGAGCCTGAATGGTTAATAGAATTTAATGAAGAACTAATAAAACAACAATCAGATGTTATATATGGTGTACAAAAAATAAGAAAAGGCGGAACCTTTGAGCGATGGAGTGGTAAGCTATTTTACTCTCTATTTAAATTTTTAACTGACATCCCTCTTTCAGAAAATTTAGTAACAGCCAGATTAATGACAAAACAATATGTTAAAGCTTTATTACTACATAAAGAAAGAGAAATTTTCATGGCTGGTCTTTGTTACATTACAGGGTTTAAACAACAGCCTATTATTATTAAGAAACATTCTACAAGCCCCTCTAGTTATACTTTAAACCATAAAATTTCCTTATTAACTAATTCAGTAGTTTCTTTTAGTAACTTTCCACTTAAAATAATTTTTTATATAGGCTTATTTATTTCATTAGTAGCAAGTTTTTATGTTATTTATCTTATAATAAATTGGATTTATTTTTCTACTCCTTTAAACGGATGGACCTCAGTTATAGCTTCTATTTGGCTTTTAGGAGGACTAATTACTTTATTTATAGGAATCATAGGGATTTATTTGTCAAAAATATTTTTGGAAACTAAAAGGCGTCCTTATACAATTGTTAAAAACATATACGAAAACTAATATGAATGATATAATATCAACTTTAATGTATAAAATAACAGGGAATATTATAAATTCATGAAAAAACCACTAGTCATTTTTGGAACGGGTAAATTAGCAGAATTGGCACATTATTATTTTTCTAATGATTCAAATTATAAAATAGTAGCATTTACCTTAGATGAGAAATATATTCAAAACCATGAATTTTGTAAATTACCAGTAATACCCTTTGAACAGATTCATCAACGTTTTTCGGCCAAAACTCATTATTTTTTTATTGCCTTAGGATATTCAAAGGTTAACCAACTTAGAAAAGAAAAGTACCTTACTATAAAAGAGTTAGGATATAAATTTGCTTCCTATATTAATTCTAATTCAACTATATTATATAATAATTATATTGGTGAGAATTGCTTTATCTTAGAAAATAATACTATCCAGCCATTCGCCAGAATTGGTAATAATGTAATTATCTGGTGTGGAAATATAATCGGGCATAACTCTATTATCGAAGATCATTGTTTTATTGCCTCTCAAGTGGTAATTTCAGGTGGAGTAGTAATAAAAGATTCGAGTTTTATAGGGGTTAATGCTACCTTACGAGATTATATAACTATTGGGGAAAAATGTATTATTGGAGCAGGTGCCTTAATATTATCTGATACAAAACCTGAAGGTATTTACATAGGGCATGCTGCCCAACGTTCCCGATTATCTAGTGATAAATTAAAAAAATTATAATATATAATTATGATAAAAATAACAATCAATATTTAATAAAGGAATTTAGGTATTTCATAATGAACTATTACAAAAATTACATATATATTGCATCTACGATCGGGTTAACTGTTTATTGCCAAATTATTCTTAAATTGCAAATGAATAAAATGGGAGCATTGCCAGAAAATTTCCCACACAAAATAAAGTTTTTGTTTAATTGTTTATTAAATCCTATTATCCTTTCTGCTTTTATTTCTGCTTTTTTGGCTTCGATAACTTGGATGGCCGCGATTACTAAGTTTAAATTAAATTACGCATATCCTTTTATGAGTTTAAGCTTCGTCATCGTTATAGTGTTAAGCCATTTTATATTAAAGGAGACGATTTCTTATCAACAATTATTTGGAGTTTTTTTAATTATAGTAGGAACCTGCATTACAGCTCAAGGCTAACCTATTTTAAAAATTTAATTAAACTATTCCTATTTTAAGTTCTTATATAAAAAATTATATTGGTATCTTTACATTTAATTTATTGAGGTTTCATTTTAATGAAAGGAATTATTTTGGCAGGAGGTAAAGGCACCCGCCTTGCCCCGTTAACCGAAGTCACTAATAAACATTTATTACCTGTTGGTAGAGAGCCTATGATTTGGCATTCGATTAGACAACTCGTTACTGCAGGTATTACTGATATACTCTTAGTAACCTCAACTGAACATATGGGTGATATTGTTAACTCTTTAGGTTCGGGTTATAAATTTGGATGTAATTTAACATATAAAGTTCAAGAAAAACCAAATGGTATTGCCGGAGCTTTATTATTAGCTCAATCTTTCGCTCTAAATGAAAAAATTGTAGTCATACTCGGCGATAATATTTTCGAATATACGATATCTGATCATGTTAACCAATTTAATTTACAAGAAAAAGGAAGCTATGTTTTACTAAAAGAAGTTAAAGATCCTGAAAGATATGGAATAGCTGCATTAGATGAAAAACAAATTATTTCAATTGTTGAAAAACCCTCATATCCGATTTCTAATTATGCTGTTGTAGGCTGTTATTTGTATGATACCGAAATATTTGAAATTATAAATTCTTTAAAACTTTCACCAAGAGGAGAGTTTGAAATCACAGATGTTAATAATCATTATGCAAAATTAGGACAATTAAAATATGGGTTTGTAAAGGGAAGATGGACTGACGCGGGTACATTTGAGTCACTTGCTCAAGCCAATAGGCTTTTATTAGATTCATCTAATTTAATAAAACTAGATAAATAATTTACATTGAATTTTTTTGAGATTTATTGAAGGATAAATTATGGACATACCTTTTAACTTACCTTATATAACGGGGAATGAAAAATTATATATTGATGAAGTATTAAAAAATAAACACTTTTCAGGTGATGGAATTTTTACGCAGAAGTGCCAACATTGGTTGGAAAATTATTTACCTTGCAAAAAAGCTTTATTAACGCCTTCATGTACCGCTGCTTTGGAAATGGCAGCAATTTTAATTAATATTGAACCAGGTGATGAGATTATAATGCCTTCATTTACCTTTGTTTCAACAGCCATGGCTTTTTTGTCAAGAGGGGGGATCCCTGTTTTTGTAGATATCAATAAAATTACTTTAAACATCGATGAAAATAAAATTGAAACTGCTATTACAGCAAAAACTAAAGCAATTGTAGTTGTTCATTATGGTGGTGTTTCCTGTGAAATGGATAGAATCATGAGTTTGGCTGCTCAACATCAATTATTTGTAATCGAAGATGCAGCTCAAGCCCTCATGTCTGACTATAAAGGTAAACGTTTAGGTAGCATCGGCCACCTGAGCACCTTTAGTTTTCATGCTACTAAAAATATTATCGCAGGGGAAGGTGGAGCCTTGTGCATTAATGACGATAGGTTTATTGAAAGAGCTGAAATTATAAGAGAAAAAGGAACAAATCGAAAAAAATTTATTGAAGGTGCCGTAGATAAGTATTCTTGGGTGGATATTGGATCATCCTATTTATGTAATGAAATTACTGCGGCTTTCTTATATGCTCAACTTGAAGAAGCTTTGACGATAACTGAAAAAAGATTATTAATATGGAACAAATATTTTGAAGAGCTATCCCCACTCTCCAATAATTTGATTTATAATCCTTTAATTCCAAAAAATTTTAAACATAATGCACATCTTTATTATCTTATTTTTTCTGAATTTAATATTAAAAACAAAATTATCCATTTTTGTAAAAATAAAGGAATCAGTTTAGTAACCCATTATGTTCCTTTACACTCTTCTTTAGTTGGAAAAAAATATTGTCGTGTTCATGGGGATCTAAAAATAACCAATCAAATAAGTTCCTGCTTATTAAGATTGCCATTATGGATAGGAATCGAAAAAGACCAACAGTTTATAATTCAATATATACAAGAAGCTATAAAAAAATTTACTTAAAATTTTTAAAATTGTAAAAATAGGGTATCTAAGTATTGGGGTTTGTAAGCTTTCATATGGTTCATGCTCTAATTATTTTATTACTTATAATGGCCTTGTTGCATAAAAAATTAAAATTGCTGGGTAAGTTTCTAACTTCTATGAAAAATTCCTACTTTCTATATAATTGGTTCTGCAACAAATCAATTAAAGGAAGTAAAAATGACAAGGAAAGCTCAATACAAACCCAGCAACTGGTCCGATTATAACAAATCTTTAGTGGCTAGAGGAAAT
>JAQGOH010000041.1 GCA_028293705.1 Francisellaceae bacterium
CGGTGGAGCGATTTTAACTCTTGTTTTTCTGTAGGGTTTAATTTTCTAAGCATGGTAGGAATAGTAACATTTTATTGAGGGATTGTGCACCTACATATCGCATTTTAAATGACGACTGGTATATATAGAAACACTTCTTTTAGGATTATTATTAAAGAAGTGATATTAAAATTCAGGTTGACAAAACTTTGAAATTTGCAATCATTTTACTAATTATTTTTTTATGTCTTTTAATATAAAATAAATGTAGAAAGAATAGTTGGTATTAAAATATACATAAAAATTTGAAAAAAATCTTGGTTGTAATTAATTCATTATAAAATTTTTTTCAATTAAATAGGTTATATGTTCAGTATATGGCTGGTTTTTATCAAGTGTTCATAATAAAAAATTAGACTTAAAAGCCAATCAAAATTGAAATTTTGTTAAGCATCCATTAGACCTCTTTCGAAACCTAAATGTCAATTTTAAAATTACAAATTCCTGCAATTAAATTGAATCTAAGTCCAAAACCTTTTCTGCGATTTTTGTTTTGGTCGGCAATAATTTTATACCATTTCTATAATATAAAACACGCTAATTTGACAGCTGTTTGTTTTTCTCTTTCTTTTTTTGCGGTAATTCACTATTATCATCAAGTGATCTACTCGGCTCAATTTCGCTTTCCTTTCTCGCAGCGTTGTACTTATATTGAGCCACATGCATTTGAGAAAGCATTTTATTTCTGTAGGAAGTAAGGTTTTCATCTTTTGTACTTACTTGCATGGTTGCTAAAGCTTGGATATCTTGCATCTCCGATTCTTCTTTTATAGGAGAATTAGGTTTATGCTCCTCTGCTAAGCTTTCATTATATTCTGAAATAAGACCTAATATTGTGAGTGGTATAGTAATAGATAAGCTATTACTAATTTGTATTTTCTTTTGATATTCGATAAAGGTTTTTTGAATAATCTGCCTTTCAATGATAGCTTCAATCTCCTTTATATTCCCCATTCTAGTCAAAACCATTTGTTTAAATTTAAGCTGACATCCTTCATCTAAAAAATTTAAATAGGGAGAATTTATTTTATTTTCTAATTTTTCATTTTTATAAGCTTCATGAAAGTCAGCTAATATTTATAAGCGAAGAGTCTCGCAAATAAGTGCAAGCACTGCTAAGTGACCATTTAGAACTGCCATGTGAATTGCATAATTATCTTTAGCTGTAACATCAACCCCTGGTAACGGTAACAGCCGCTCGACTACCGCTAAATGACCATAGGAAGCTGCAAAGCGTATTGCAGAATTATCATTAGCTGTAACATCAACCCCTGGCACCTGTAAAAGCCGCTCGACTACCCCTAAATGACCATTATAAGCTGCCCAGCGAATTGCATCATTATCATCAGTTGTAACATCAACCCCTGGTAGCTGTAAAAGCCGCTCGACTACCCCTAAATGACCATTTTGAGTTGCAATGCGAATTGCTTCATTATTGTTAGTCCTAACATCAACCCCTTGTGCTAATAAAAGATTAACTTTTTCTAAATCACCCGTTTGACAGGCTTTAATTAGGGCTGTACTCATTAATGTTTCCTAGTTTTTTAGTATGCGGCTATTATAATAGCTTTTTCAGACAATTGACATTTATATAATTGACTATCGCTATGAGGAAGGCGAAACCAAGCCGAGTATACCGCGCAACGAATGTGATTGGTTTATTGAAGCGGTATAAAACTATTGCCGACCAAAACAAAAATCGCAGAAAAGGTTTTGGACTTAGATCCAATTTAATTGCAGGAATTTGTAATTTTAAAATTGACATTTAGGTTTCGAAAGAGGCCTATTGTCGATAAAGAGACCCAATAAAGAAACTACGAATATTTTATAATCTTTTAAATAAAAAAAGCCCTTTTTAAAGGGCTAGTTTTTCCAAATCTCGCAAAAATTTAAGGAGAGAAGGGGGCAGAGGATTTGGATTCTAATGGATCTGCTTCATGCCTAATACCAAAATTGATAAAACCATCTAGCAGGGGTCTAATTAAGGGAGTAAAAATTTCATCCGATGGTCCTTGGAAATTTCCTCTTTCTAATGAGTTCTGGGTATGATTCAGAGAATTAAACATTCCTGTTAACGACAATGAACTCATGGATAATTCCCTTGCAGGAGTCGTCAAATCTATGCTGGCAAAGCTTGCTAATAAATTGCGTGAGGAAGGCCTTCTATTTTGTGCAAGATGAGCAGGACGTGAAGCTGGTATAGGAGAAATAGGTGAGATATTTGAAATATCATTAGAATTTCTTGGTGGATTTATTACTGCTCTATCCTCTGAATTGTTAGATTGCCTAAGCACAGGTGAAGGCAAATTAAGGGGAGAATGAACGAGGGATTCTGTAGAATGAGATCCTTGATGATTAATAAAAGCATTTTGTCGAAATAAAGGAGGATGATGGGGCGGAATAGGTGATAGAAAATTATCAAGAACACTCGCAGGTGAAACATTATTCCTAATAGGGGTGTTTTCGTGGTTTTGATTATGAAAATGTTCGAATTGTAAAGGAGATCCGTAAAAAGGTAATGATCTTTGAGATGGGAAATTATGATGATTACCATCTGGGGTATTGGGTTTAGAATCTAGCGGAGAATGGTTTGCCCTGTTAATACGGTTAATTAAAGGTGTTCTAAAGTTATTTTGAGGGTAAGGGCTATAAGAATGATTAACTCTTGAAATTGATCTGCGAGAAGGTGATTTGATAGGTAATGGCATAAAAGATACTCCTAAAATAATTATGATGAATCTAATTAATGTTGTGGATAAATTATATCTAATTTTCAGAGGAAATTCAATAGGAACTTATAATAAAATACGTGTAGGTACATGATAATATTTTAAATTATTATTAAAATAAATTCTGCCTATCATAATTTATTTTATAGGTTTTGAAGAAATGTTAGTAGGAGCCAAATATCCAATTAATCTTAGTAATATTCCAGAACACATAAAAGATATAATTCGGATCAAAGTGCTTTGATAAGATAAATCAATAAATAAAAATTTTAACATAATTATAAAAAAAATAAGACTTACAATATACCATACATGATAAAGTTTATATATTTTACTATAAACCATCATGATGAGAGCCATTGAGCCCCAGGTAAGGAGAATAACATTTTGAAGTTTTGGGTTTAAAAAAATTTCAAGAAATTGCCAGTTTATATTATTATAATAGGTAAATATATTTAGAATGATGAATGTTGAAAAAATAAAAATTAATAACAGTAATCCATATTTAGAAAAGGTTAAGGAGTTTCCTCCTAGAATTTTTTTTTTGAGTAAATCCATAATTTAAACACCTTGATTGTTTGAGATTAAAGTAAACCTTTTAAGAGGTAAGTTCTTTAAGCAATTCTTTTTGATGGGCTTTATCCATTTTATAACGAATCCTAATAATATAAATTCCACTTAAAATAATAATAAAAGCACCTAATAATAATTGTAAAGAAGGGATTTCTTGCCAAACAATATAAGTAAATACTAAAGACCAAAGCATAGAACTATAGATCATGGGGCCTACCACTGAAGTACAAGCTTTGGTATAAGCCTTGATAACCAAACCATAAGCTGAAATACTGCCGATTCCAATCATGCCAAGTAGTAATAGATCATGAGGGGTAGGGGTAATCCAAGTGGGGAGAGTAATGTTCACGCTGGTAATAAGGGTTCCAAATAATAAATTAAAGAATAAAATTTCTGCCGTAGAGTAATGGAGGCTCAATTGTTTACCACGGATCATACTATAGGCATCAAAAGGGCAGGCAATTAAAGCCCATAAAGTGGTTGAATTTAAAGAAAGGGTGCTAGGGTTAATCATGATAAGAACGCCTAAAAATCCTACAATGGTGGCTACCCACCGATGAAGGCATATCCGCTCTTTCAATAAGAAATTAGAGAGGATGCACACAAAAAAGACTACGGAAAAACTAACTGCCACAATTTCATTTAGTGCGCCTTTGGATAAAGCAAACAAAACCAGATAAGTACTAATGAGGATGGCGATACTATTAGGAAAATGGTCGATTAGTTTGGGTATATTTAATTTGAATGCCTTATTTCTGATCGTTATGAACACAAAAAAAGGTAAAATACCAAAAAGATTTCTTAAAAAAAGAAGTTGACCTGTAGGGTAATTAATCTCTAATAGCTTAACTGAACCATCAACAATGACGTAGATGGCTTGCGCCAAAATCATAAAGAGAATACCGAGTTGTGTTTGGTGCATAAAATCTCCCCTTAACCCTTTCCTTGGTAAACACTTTCATAAGAGGTTTGGCAAGCGCGATTGTACCAGGTCACCCACCCTACCGCAATCCTTTTGATAAAAAATAAGATTAAGGGTTCCCTTTAAGCCATGCCTTAGCCGCATTTACCATTGCCTTTCTTGCAAATAGTAATTGTAATTGATTTCCCTTCAATTGGCGCCATAAAACGGCAGAACGAATGCCAGCTAATAATAAAGCACGAATAGTATTAATGGAGAGAGGTCTATTGAGATAAAGAGGCTCTCCTATAACGTGGATCCTAAATCGAAAAGTACTTAAGGTATCAAGGTAGATACTGGCAAGGCTTGCCATTATATTTTCATGCAATAAAGGATAATGCAGCATTTGCGATTGGGTTCTTTCTAAACCTATCTTAATTATTTTTAATTTTTCAGGGTTTTTGGTTAAAGTTCGTTCTAAATGTAATAAAGAAAATGCATAGTGCGCAATTTGTCTATCGGGTAATTGTCTAGCGGGTGGCTCATAAAAATCAATCAGTGCATTTAAGCCTAATGTTAAATTTAAGGGGTTCTCATAAATTTCTACGGCATTTGAAGCATTTAATATAAAAAGGCTTTTTAAGGAAGCACTCAAATAGAGCTTATTAATATTCCCGGTGGTCGCTAATTGTTTCACCAAAGAGGCCGTTTGAAAAACGCCTGCTAGGCTTAAGGTTCGATAGTCTAAAGCTTTATTTTCATGTGACATGTGATAATTCTTTTCGATTGAAGGTAGATTCGATAATACCGCCTCCTAAGCATAGCTCATTTAAATAAAATACTATAGATTGCCCAGGAGTCACTGCTCTTTGAGGAGTTTTAAATTGTATCAATGCCCTATTAGGGTTATCTTGAGGGTGAAATTGACATTCAACATCGGCTTGTCGATATCGAGTTTTAGCGCTACAGTCAAATTGATTTACGTTAACATCCTGAGCTACCCAGCTTAAATTACTTACCAAGAGAGAATCGGTAAATAATAAGGGATGATTTTCTCCTTGCACGACCATTAAAGCATTAGTGTTTAAGTCTTTTTTAGCAACATACCAGGGTAAGTTAGGGGTATTCTTACACCCCCCAATATTTAAACCCTGTCTTTGCCCAATTGTAAAATACATAAGGCCTGAATGTTCACCAATCATTTTTCCTTCAAGATTGATAATCGGGCCTGGGTTTGGTTTTAAATATTGACTTAGAAAATCTCTAAATTTACGTTCTCCGATAAAACAAATGCCGGTGCTATCTTTTTTTTTGGCATTTGAAAATCCCAATTCCATGGCTAATTGTCGAATAGCAGGCTTAGTTAAATCGCCTAAGGGGAATATGGTTTTAGATAAGGCCTCTTGATTTAATGTATAGAGAAAATAACTTTGATCTTTATTTTTATCGAAAGCTTTTTGTAATCCATATTTATTATCTTTCAATTCCACTTTTTTAGCATAATGACCAGTCGCTATATAATCTGCGCCTAAAGATAGAGCATAATCTAGAAAGGCTTTAAATTTTATTTCTTTGTTACATAAAATATCGGGATTAGGAGTGCGGCCTTTTTGGTATTCTTCTAAAAAATTTTCAAATACCGCATCCCAATACTCAGCTGAAAAGTTAACGGTATGAAGCTTAATATTAAGTTTTTCGGCAACCATTTCACAATCTTGTAAATCTAGGGCGGCACTACAATACTCAGCATTGTCGTCTTCCTCCCAATTTTTCATAAACAAGCCTTCTACATGAAACCCTTGTTTTTGAAGCAAATAGGCGGCTATAGAAGAATCAACGCCCCCCGATAATCCAACGATCACTTTTTTTGAGTTTTTAGTATTCATGAATTAATCCTTAAGACAAAGGAGTAAAAACAATCTCCGAAGTTATTGCATAAGTTAATATTTAGTTAAATGAATAAAATGATTTACTTTTAACTATTGAAGAATCAATTGCAAAGTCCTTATTTGACCTTATCCCTAATAGCTTGTCTATAAGCAAAATATAAAAGTAAAAAACTTAAAATTGTTTACTTACACTCTTTCTTATGAGAGAGGTCTCAGTATACCATCAAGATAAGACTAAAAAATAAAGGATTAATTAGCATGCTTGTTTCCTTCTATCATTTATTGGTGTACGGTTTAGGAATAATCGTTTGGTTGTTGGGCTTGATGGCCATCCAAGCGCCTGCCCTTTTATGGATGATAAGTCTTGCCACAATTCTTTTCACTCTCCAATGGGTTAATCTTATTTCAAGCTGCCAAGCTTCCTTTTTATGGCTGGGAATAGCCCTAATAACTTTTATATTTTGTATTAAACCTATTCGGTACCAATTAATTAATCCCATCCTTATTAAGTGGTTTAGGAAAGTTTTACCAGCCTTAAGTAAAACTGAACAAGAAGCAATAGAAGCTGGTGATACTTGGTTTGAAGCAGAGCTTATAAAGGGGAATCCAAATTGGTCTTTGTTAATGGACTTGCCTTCTGTCAACTTAAGCACCGAAGAATTAAATTTTTTAAATAATCAAACCGAAAATCTGTGTGAGATGATGGATGACTGGGAAATGACGCATAAAAAATTAGATTTATCCGCAGAATGTTGGGATTATTTAAAAAAAGAAAAATTTTTTGGAATACTTATTCCCAAATCTTATGGGGGACTCCAATTTTCCCATTTAGCTTGTTCAAATATTGTTCAAAAAATTGCCACAAAAAGCCTTTCAGCGGCCGTCACGGTTATGGTTCCTAACTCCTTAGGTCCGTCTGAACTATTGTTAAAATATGGAACGATTGCTCAAAAAAATTATTATCTACCCCGATTAGCTATTGGGCTTGAAATTCCTTGTTTCGCCTTAACTTCTCCAGAAGCGGGAAGTGATGCCGGAGCGATTTCAGATACAGGGATTATTACTAAAGGGCTGCATGAAGGCCGAGAAATTCTAGGAATATCCTTAACCTGGAATAAACGCTATATCACATTGGCACCCGTTGCAACGCTTATAGGTTTAGCTTTTAAATTATATGATCCAGAAGGCCTTCTGGGCGATAAACCCAACTTGGGAATCACTCTGGCCTTAATACCTGCCAGCCATCCTAATGTAGAAATAGGTAAGCGACATTTTCCCTTAAATCAGTCATTTATGAATGGACCCATTAGAGGAAAGGATGTATTTATTCCACTAGACTGGATTATAGGTGGGGAGACAAGTATTGGTCATGGCTGGAAGATGTTAGTTGAATGTTTAAGCTCAGGTAGAGGAATCTCTTTACCCGCTTTAAGCACTGCCGCCGGTAAATTATCTTATAGAGCTACGGGTGCGTATGCTCGAATACGGCAACAATTTAATACTCCCATAGGTCATTTTGAAGGGGTGGAAGCTTCATTAGCCGAGATTGCAGGATTTACTTATATCTTAGAAGCTACCCGTTTGTTAACGGTTAATATTATCGATAATGAATTCAAACCCTCGGTAATTACCGGTATCGCAAAATATCATATGACAGAAATGGCCAGAATAGTGATAAATGATGCCATGGATATTCATGGAGGACGAGGTATTATGCTTGGACCACGCAATTATTTAGCGCGTGGCTATCAAGGGATCCCCATCTCCATTACTGTTGAAGGAGCAAATATTTTAACCCGAAATTTAATGATTTTTGGTCAGGGAGTAATGCGGGCACATCCTTTTATACCAGAAGAATTAAAAGCTTTAAACTTATCTGGAAAAGAAGCCTTAGAAGCTTTTGATAGAGTGTTTTATAGTCATTTAAAAGATAGTTTATCCTCAGTCGTACAATTGATATTTCATCATTTAGTGAAAGGGGGCTTTAGGCGCTTAAAGATCCAAATTAAACCTTTACTCAAACCCTATATAAATAAAATGAATAAAATGAGTTTAATACTACGAGTAGCCAGTGATTTAGCACTTATGTATTTAGGGGGAGATTTAAAAAGGAGAGAAAGATTATCGGCAAGACTAGGAGATGTCCTAAGTTATTTATATCTAGCGAGTAGCGTACTTAAATATTATGAGACAAAAGGAGAGGCGATAGATGAAGCTTATGCAATATGGGGCTTAAATTATTGTTTACACAAAGCAAATCAAGCTTTAAATGATTTTGTTAATAATTTTCCCAATCGGTTTATAAAATTTATTTTAAAACAAATACTTTGTTTAAATCTAGATACTTATTTAAAATCTAGTGATGCCCTAGAGCACCGCTTAGTCAAAACAATGATGCTCCCTTCTTCTTTTAGAGATAAACTCACCCAGTATACTTTTGTTGGTAAAAATAATAATGATCCACTTTATCGTTTAGAAAAAGCTTTTGAAAAGTTAATTACTATAGAACCCCTGTTAATGTTTATTAATCAGAATATTAAAAAAGGAGTTTTACCTAAAACCAAAGATTTTATTCTAAAAAGTGAACAAGCCTTAAAAAAAGATTTAATAACTGAAGCTGAATTTAATAATCTTGTAGAATTTCATGAATTATATTTGGATGTCATCCAAGTGGATGAGTTTTTTGTCGATGAATTAAAGAGGGAAGCAAAATGATTGAACAGGATGTATATATTATTGACGGGTTACGGACCCCATTTATCAAAGCAGGAGCAAAACCAAATCCCTTAAGCGCTTCAGATTTAGCGGTGAGTTGTGGTAGGCCTTTATTAGCCCGGCAACCTTTTAATAGTGATGCCATTGAAGAAGTTATTATAGGCTCTGTTATGCCTAGCAGTAAAGAAGCTAATATAGCGCGTCTTATCGGTTTAAGGTTAG
>JAQGOH010000042.1 GCA_028293705.1 Francisellaceae bacterium
TTTTCATTTATTATCCTTGTCAATGCTGAACCTGTTGGTTAAATACAGTATTATAATGCCTTAGATTTTGAGAGAGATGGTTATAAATTAGAAAATATTATTGGAAATAAAAAAACTTTAGCGGCACTTGATATTTTTATTGGAGAAGAAGAATTTTTAAATCAGGGTTATGGGCCCATTATTTTAAAGCAATTTTTAAATGAATGGGTTTTTGTTAATTTTGATGAATGTATAGTCGACCCAAATACTGATAATATTCGAGCCATTAAGGCTTATCAAAAAGCTGGTTTCTCAGTTTACCAACATTTAAATGAGCCTAAAATAGTATTGATGTCACAAAAAAAATTGTTAGCAAATAATTTCACCAAGGAGATCCTGTAGAGAAAGTAGCCTTAAAATATTAATTGATTTTAATTATTTCAATTCAGAATCTTATTTTTTATTCTCTTCATAAGTAAGGTAGAGGTTTTAATGTTACTATAATTTAAGGTATTCAGTAATAAAAAAAAATAAGAACCTAATTTTTGCAGATTCAAGAAATATTTACCAGAGTTTAAACGGTTGCCTATTCATAATAGTTTAAGTCATTTCATTGAAATCTTATAAATAAGATACCATATTCACATAATTTATCCCCTTCCCTTCTAGTTGATTTAATTTCCCTCCATGTTTTTAAGTTTCCAGAATACTAGATAAGGCGCAAATAAATTTATTAAACTCGGTTCTCTTGCATAATCACTTCGCTATTATTGAATACAAAAATGTGACGAATACACTCATAATGTTTTCTTGGTTTATCTAATTAGCTAAGAAACCGCCGACCTGGGCATCCCAAAGCTTTTTATATAAACTATTATTGGCTAACAAATCCGAATGAGAACCATCTTCTACAATTTCACCTTGATTAAAAACTAAAATCCGATCCATATTTAAAAGAGTCGAAAGACGATGAGCTATTATTATACTTGTTTTATTTTGCATTAATTGTGACAAACTTTTTTGAATTTGATTTTCTGTAACTGAATCAAGTTGACTGGTCGCTTCATCTAAAATTAATATTCGCGCATTTTTTAAAATTGCTCTTGCAATGGCTATTCGTTGCCTCTGTCCTCCTGATAGTTTTAGTCCTCGTTCACCCACTAATGAATTATATCCTTCAGGCAATTTTTTTATAAATTCATGGGCATTCGCTTTTTTAGCTGCCTCAATAACTTCTTCATCAGTTGCATCTATACGTCCATAACGAATATTTTCCATTAAAGTTCGATGAAATAAAGAAGGATCTTGAGGAATTATAGCAATCTGTCTCCGAAGGCTTTCTTGAGTAACCTTTCTTATATCTTGATCATCAATAAGGATCTTTCCTTCAACCACATCAAAAAGTCTAAGTATTAAATTAACAAAAGTAGTTTTACCCCCGCCAGAATGCCCCACCAAGCCCACTTTTTGTCCGGCTTCAATTATAACTGATTTATTTTGGAATAAATTTTCATTATCACTATAATTAAATTTTACACCCGCAAAGGTGATTTTGCCTTTTGTAACCAATAAATGAGAGGCATTTTTTATATCTTGTATTTCAGGAGAAATATTTAGTTGAGAAAGGCTTTGTTTACATTTACCTATAGCCTGATTAAATTTATCTACTTGTTGCATTGTATACCAAGTCATATGACCAACCTCTACACTTAAGCCTAAAATAAGCGCAAAATCTCCTATACTAATTTTATGTTGTTCATAAAAATATATTAAGAAATAAATCATAAAACCTAGCATGATTGATATTAATAGTCCTTGACCACTATGTAATTTGAGAGCAAATAGTTCTCTTTTTTGAAAGACAGTTTCTGCATCTAATAAATATTTTTGAAAGCGGGATATTTCTTCTGAACTTTGAGCAAAAAATCTTATGTTGTTAACATTACTAATGCTATCGACCAATTGACCAGAAATATCAGATTCAGAAGCTACATGTTGAGAAGATAATTCTACGAGCTCTTTAGACATAAATAAGCTAAAGGAAGAGAATGCTATAAACCAAACTAATAAAATATAAAAAAAGTATGGATTGATATAAAAAGCACTACTAAATGCTAAAAGAAGAAGGGAGAACCCTCTAATAAAATCACATGAGTAATAATGTAAAATTAGATCGATATTATCTGCCAAAGTATTTATTTGTTTAGAAATACGTCCTGATAAATTATTTTGAAAATATTGATGAGAAGCGCTCAGAATAAATCTAAATGTTTCTTTAATAATTAAATTTTTAATCTTTTGTTGGTATTTTAAATTAAGATATCCAATCGTTCTCCAAGTAATATTATAAAATTGAGTACAAGCAAGGTTGCAGGCCATTTAAGCGAATAAATAATATTTATTTTTTCTGAAGAAATATTATTTATAATATTTTTAATAAGCATACTATTAAAAGGCCCCCAACACCCAGCCAAGAAGGCAAGACAAGCATATATTGCCATGACAATCTTGTAATTCTTCAAAAAATGGCAAATAAAGGGTGTTAATCGATTAGGTAGCCGATGATTCATTTTAACCTCAACTAAATTATTTATTAGAATTATTTTATTAAAAATATATTTTAAATCGCAAAAAAATTTATTTTTACACATTTGAATTTATCTTATATAATATGGCTTATGATAAAATATTGCAATTAAATGGATAATAATATTCTAGGAATAATGACAGATGTTCTCTGGAAAAAAACTTTATTAATCTAATATTTAATTAGACTTGAAAAATTGCACTTCAATCAACAAAGGATAAAATCGGTATAGGTTGATCATCTGTTTTAAATGCAATTTCAACTACTCCATTTACGGCAAATAAGTCAATAAACTGTTTAAAAAATTCACTCCGCTTCTTGCCACCTTCGCTTGTTAAAAGTAATTGCTGGCCATAAATAGCTATATCTTCAATAATTCTTTCATACCGGTAATAAGCAAGGATATTTCTATCAATTTTGGTTTTGCCATATCCTGCATAAAAATTTTCTTCCTCATATTTCTTATTCCACACATTCGCTACACCACCGCCAATAAACATAAGGTCACGTTCTTTTGGTGCCTTAATTGGTGTGTCCCAATCGACAATATAAAATTCCTCATTTTTATTCATTAATATATTACCTGCATGAAGATCAGAATGACAAAGTACAAAGTCAGAATTTTGAGTTTTAATCTTTTCGGCTAGTTGCTCAGCCCTATCGACTAACCGCAGAATTGCTTCGCGATTGTTTTTCAGGAATATTAACATCTTTAAAGCAAGTTCATCGCCTTTAGGCTCAGATTGAATATAATCATAAACCAACTTAAGTGTTTCTCGCCATTGGGAAGAATAAGTTTCTTGTTTAATACTATTTTGAATAAAAAGAGGCAAATCAATTGCGTGGATTTTTTTCAGTACTTTGCCAAATGTATACCATTGCATGTTTGTTAATTCTCGGGTAAATCCATTTTCACCTTCGACAAAGGAAAATACCGTAAGAGTGTAGTTATCTAAAACTTGGCTTGATTCACCTTGAAGGGTATCGAAAATTGGAATTATTTGTGGGATCTCAGCATCTTGCAAAAACTTCATAATAATTGGGGCTATGCCATGCTGGAAACCACGGTTAAGTTTTACAAAGTAAGACAAATTATTATCTACTTTAGCTCTATAAACTGCCGCGTCAGGATCAGCACCTAAAGAAATAGGAATGAGGTTAATAACCTGAATGCCATAATATTTATGCAGATAATTTATAACTTTTTGATTTGATGGGAAATTAAAATTCATATTATTAATAGTATATCAAATTTTTAAGTTCCTTTGTTAATCATTGGAGCAGTTCTCTCTTTTACAATCCTCTCATCAAGTTAATAATTAAGTAGATCAGTTTTTATTGGGGCACTGCACAACAAGAAGCGTCTTTTTTTAAAATAGATAAAAGGTTTTGAAATCACGAAAGTAAATTATTTGAAAAAAAATTAAGATCACCATGATTTCAATATTGTGTAGGAAACAGGAATGACCCTATTTTGATTAAGAGGGAGGAGGAAGAACACCACATTTAGTGTAGTCTTCTAACTGTTTGCAAAAATTATTGATTGCGTAAAAAATAGAAATAAGCTGATGCACTCAAAGGATATTGAAAGCCTGCTGTGTCGTCGGAGAAAATCCACATCTTACGTGTATCAGCCCCTCCTTGAAGACCCCGTACTAGAGTTATATTAACATATCTTTAAAAATGCTAAGTTCATGATTGTAAGATTTTAGCTAAACAGCTTAATACGATTGTTCACGCCAAGCTTATTAAAGGTATATATAACCTAATTCAAAAAATTAATATCGAATGAAAAAACCTAAACTAACAATCATTTGATTTTTTAAACCAATTTGATCAATACAACGTTCGTTACTTGATTTTAAATATTTAAGTGATGATGCTTTTTCCCAAATAGCCATAGTTTTTACACCATAATTTTTATCAAAAAAATACCTCAGCCCTCCACCTAATCTGTAAAATGTTTTAGTAGAACTAAAATGATTATTTCCCATAAGCTGAGGTCGGCCATTTAGACTTAATAAAGATTCAGTAAATTCTATTGTTTTATGAGAGAGTCCCATTAAAGTTACTATGTTGATTTTCTTATTTTTCATTAAAGGCAAAGAAATCAGAACATCTAAATGAGGACCTTTAATTTTAGTTTTAATTTTATGTTTGGAAGTAATCCATGAGGGATTATTAATTCCTAAAAAATTTTCTCCTGGACCTACCGTAGCAATATGCTTACGGTTAAAACTATATTCATATCCCAACTCTAATCCTATATATGGATTTAATTGCAAACCAGAATATATATTTCCTTGAATATAATTTTTATTAAGATTATTTCTTCCTAAACCTGCTTTAAATGGCATATATCTATATTGAGCATCTACTCCAAGGAATAAAGTCTTATACTCTAAATATTCTTCACTAAAAGATTTATTTGCCATAATACAAATAACACTTAAAAATAACCAATAAAATTTATTCTTCATATTAACCCATATTCCTTTTCAAAAATTAAAAAATAATTCATTTACCTCGAAACGCTATAAAATAAGCCCCTAATTTAGATGGATTTATCTTTGATTCTCGTTCCAATCGAGCTAACTTAGCCTCTCGTGTTTCATGGTTTATATTAGTTGCATCATCACGAGGCGCTCTTGCTTCTAAAATTCTTGCCCTTTCAGCTTCAGCACGAGCTTTAGATTCTCTTTCAGCTACTTCTAGGGCTGCAGCAATTTCTTTTGCATGGTCAGCCTTTTGTCTAGCTAATTCTTCAGCAGCTAACTGTTCAATTTTTTGACGAGCTGCTTCTTCTATAAGGCTTTTCCTTTCAGCTTCAGCCCGAGCATTAGATTCCCTTTCAGCTATTTCTTGTGCCGCAGCAACTTCTTTAGCATGTTCGGCCTTTTGTTTCGCTAACTCTTCAGCAGCTAAGCGTTCTATATTTTGACGTGCCGCTTCTTCTAAAATTCGGCCCTTTTGGGCTTCTTCTATTTTTTTTCGTGCCTCAATCTCTCTTTCTATTCGTTCGGCATGCATCTTTTCAAACTGAGCAGCATAATCTGCTTGCATTTTTTTTATTTCCTCATCAGGATTCTTTTGGTTATAATTTTTCTTTTCAATTTGAGAGATATTTTTCATTGAGTCATTTAATTTTTTTGATAATTCATGTTCCGCTTTAACTTCATTATTTAAAACACTATCAGCATTAGATACAACTGCTAGATCTTCATTAAAATTAGGCATTTCAAGCGGAGCTAATTGTGGTTGCAATAACATATTTGCCATCTTTTTTTCATAAACCTTTTTAGAATCTTTTTTTGGCATATTCACCTCCAATAACTTTTAATTTGACTTTCATGAATCCGACCTAATAAAGAATTTAAATTATTCATTTTAATGAATTCTTTTTTGTCGAAGAAGAGCTGTCATGTTCAATTCCATTAGTCTTATTGGAAGCCACAGAATTTATAACTTCATCAAAATGCTTTAGCATACCATTGACGATTTCACGGTTCTTTCTAGCAATTTCGTGATATCCAGAAAATGATTCTTTCATTTGTTTATATTTATCTTTAATGATATTGTAATTATTTAAAGTTTTTAGATGATTTTCACGCTCTTTTTGTGCTTCTTCAACCTTTTGTTCATAGGCAGCTATTATTTCTTCCATTTTTTTATTTACATTACTGTAAATATCATCAATTTCATCATTGTTTTTAACTTCGGCTTCCTGCTTCTCTTTTTTAGTTTGCAAAATTTCATCATTAGCTTCTTTCAATTTGCGTGTCATTTCTTCATGTTCAGTTTTCAATTGCTTTATTTCTTGTTTAAAGTTATTGGTCTCTTTTTCAATCGATTCCTTATCTTGTTTAACTTGTAAAATTTGTTCTTCAACTTCTTTCAGTTTTTTTATTGCTTCTTCTTTTTCCATCAAATTTTTTACATGCTCTTCTTTTGCCCGAGCGAACTTTTTAATTTCATTTTCATTAATAATTAAATCAGAAATATTTTTATTTTGCGGCGGAGAAATAGATTCTGGGCTAACAGCAGATAGTGCCTTTAAAGGAGGTTTGGGGGTAAAATCTAGAAGGGTCCGATTTTTTCCAACTTTTAAGGGTGTCATGAAATTTTGAGAATTAGGGTTATTCACGCCGTCTGACCCAGATATATTTTGATTATCTAAATTTTGATTAGCATTATTCTTCCCTTTAACATTATTAGCAGAATTCTCTGCAAACCTATTTGCCATATCTTGCACCATTTCCTTAGCATTTTCCAGCGACGAGCTCTTTAATTTTTTCGATTTAGAATTACCATGCATAATACGTTTCCCCCATTAAGATATAAATTAATTCGGTTAAAACTTAATAGCACCCTTAATTAAGTTTATTTATCAGTTTTCTTTCAAATTCGTTAAACATTAAACTCATTTTTATTAGATGTCTGTTCTACACAGCCTTTTAAATCAATACATTCATTTTTTAAACTTTTTATTTCAGTATTTATTTTTTGAGTTTTTGATTGATAATTATATAATATATTTTTTTCATGATTGTCTTTTTTTTCAATCTCCCCTACCTCATTAAGATTAGTAACTTGTTTTTTTAAATCATTAATTTGATTATTTAATTCTTTTATTTCAGCTTTTAACAGTTCGTCATTCTTGATCATTATTTCGCTAGCGCGAGAAACGATTTGTTCCATTTCCTTTAATTGACTTTTAGCTTGAGTATATTTCTTTTTCCAAGATAACCCTTTACTATCATAAAAATTTTTGATCTCTTTTAAAGGATCTGGATCTTGTTGACTTTCATCATTAGTATTTGAAAATAAAGAAGTTATTTCGGTTTGCCACTTATCGGCTATACACTCATGCATTGTATATATTTTTGAAAATGATTTTTTCAGACCTAATACAATTAATTTTTTAATTCTTTTTTCTAAATAAATTCCTTTATCAGCTTCAAAAGATTTCATAACTTCCTTAAAGTTTATTTCAAACATGGCAAATTTTGTCATAATAATTTGCTTTTTTTTCGTAAACTCAAGATCATTGTTATTTCTTACTGAATTCAGATCTAATTTTTTTTGTACAATAGAATCTGGAGTAGTTAAACTAGAAGGCTGTGAGCAATTAGTTTGAAATTCATCAGTAAAATCAATATATAAACATTTCATCTCCTCAATAACTTTTTTTAATTTTTCATACCAATCAAGATCATCTACTAAACAAAATGTTTTCCAAATATCTGCAAGTTTCTCTATATTACTTAACCTATTTATTTGTTTTTCTAAATACTCATCAATCTCCTTGACTTTAGAAGGAAATTGTTCATTTTTTAATAAATGATTTAAGGGAGAAGTGATTTGGTAAAGGTTATTTGAATTCTCAATATTTTGAATGCTTTCTGGGGTGGCCAGATCATTGAGAGAAAAATTTTTTAAAAATTTAATATTTTTTTCTTTATCAACGGGAGCGACAGTCCATTTACTATTTTTAATGGGGGTATTATAATTTTCAAGATGAGAGATATGTGAGATATGAGAAGGTGATAATAAGTTAGCGTCTCGATGTGGCGACACATGAACAGTTATATTTTTATCTGTAACTACTTCAGAAGAAGAAGGAATAGAAAATCTGTAGTGGTAACGGTTTACCTTTTTTAGCATAGCATTTGCAGTTGAAGATATAAATTTATTGGGTGTTTCTAAATTTTCTTCTGTGTCTTGAGCGGTTTGTAAAGAACCACCGTCTCCCCCTCCCCCTTCTAATGGAGCGATTTCAGTATTAATCTTTCTTTCATTCTTAGTTTTCCCAATTTTTTTCGTTTTTTGGGAAGCATTACTTTTCGATGGAGAAGCAAGTGGCGGTCTGGATGAGGAAATATTTTTATTTTTATTTTGTGGTTTTTTAGAGCTATTATTTTTAATTTTGGAATGCATGATAAAATATTCCTTAGCTATTTATCTATAAATTCGTTTTTGCATAAAATTTTAAAAACGGTTTAATTCAATCTCGTTACGGGAAAGTAGAATATTACATTCGCAACTATTTTAATATCAGGGAAAACCCTCGTTACGAAGAAGGAAATGAAACCGAGCTGGGTAAACTGCGTAACCGCCTAGGGGTTCAAGAGGTTCTGAGAGGTGGCGTCAAGTCAATTAACAAAACCCTTTTTATATAAATACAAAATAAAAATTGGTTGATAAGAACGAGTGCCACCCATTAATCAGTCAACGTATATTGAAGATTATTTATTGGCAGGATGCCTTTAAATAATTACTGAAATTAGCGACGTTACAAAAGTTAATAATTTTGAGGTTAGAGTTGATTTTATATAAAAAGGTAAATTTACCCTAAATGCTGTGGTAGGTCATTTGTTATATAGTTTAATAATGGGAATAAATTAGTTATATATGCCTTTAATTGATTATTCTGTCTTTATCTACAGAGCTAAAAATCCAAAATATAAGATTTTATAATTAAATGTTTTTTAAATCTACTGTTAAACAAGTTCCTTTGTGCATTCTAAATATTTGAGCATAACTATTTTTTCATCAAATTCATATAATCTTGTCTATGCCTGCTTTATTACCATCCCTTTTATCCATATTTATTTTGATTGGTTTTTCTCCAGCTTTATTTTTTTATAAATTTTTCTTCTCGCAGGAAATATTTTCAATATTAAGGATATTAATAAATAAATTTATTTCATCTGATTAATAATTGCTTCACCAAATTCACTACAAGTTAATAAGCTGGCATTTTCCATCAAACGTTCAAAATCATAAGTAACCGTTTTATTGCTAATAGCCTTACCCATTCCTTTGATAATAAGATCAGCAGCCTCTATCCATCCCATATATCGTAACATCATTTCTGCTGACAATATTAGAGAGCCTGGATTAACTTTATTAAGACCTGCATATTTAGGGGCGGTGCCATGGGTCGCCTCAAATAAAGCGATGCTATCTGATAAATTAGCGCCTGGTGCAATCCCTATACCTCCTACTTGTGCGGCTAAAGCATCGGATATATAATCCCCATTTAAATTTAAGGTTGCTATAACCGCATATTCTTCTGGTCTTAATAAAATTTGTTGTAAAAAAGCATCTGCAATAGCATCTTTTATAATAATCTCTTGGCCGGACTTAGGATTTTTTATTACTTGCCACCCTCCTTCACCAAAGGGTCGAGCCCCAAATTCAGTTTGAGCCACTTCATAACCCCATTCTTTAAAAGCTCCTTCAGTAAATTTCATAATATTACCTTTATGCACAAAAGTTACCGAAGGGTGGTTATTATCGATAGCGTATTGAATAGCTCTTCTTACCAATCGAGTGGTACCGGCTTTAGATACGGGTTTAATTCCTATACCACACTCTTCGCTAAACCTTATTTTTTGAACATTTAGTTTTTGTTGAAGATAGGCAATTAATTGATTAGCTTCTTCACTTCCTGCCTTCCATTCTATCCCTGCATATATATCTTCCGAATTTTCTCTAAATATAACCATTTTGGTTTTTTCAGGATTTTTTAAAGGACTAGGAGTGCCTTGATAATATCGAATGGGTCGAAGACAGACATATAAATCAAGCTCCTGCCTTAAGGCCACATTAATGGAACGAATACCTCCCCCAACCGGTGTAGTTAAAGGACCTTTAATAGCAATTTTATATTCTTTAATTGCCCTAAGGGTTTCTTCTGGTAACCATTCATTCTCACCATATATTTTTAGGGCTTTCTCGCCCGCGTAAATTTCCATCCAAACAATTTGACGAGCCCCTTTATAGGCTTTTATAACGGCCTGATTGACTACTTCAATCATAACGGGAGTGATATCACCCCCTATACCATCCCCTTCAATATAAGGAATAATGGGGTTTTGGGGCACTTCAATTGAATTATCAGCTCTAACTTTGATGGCTTCCCCAGATACTGGTAATGAAATTTTATTAAACACGCAGGCATCCCTCTTTGATATTTATATTTAGTATAGCCTTTTACTAATCAAAAACCTGGATACATCTTTCAATGATAATGGTATAGAATGAGACTATCGTAAATGATACTAAGGTAATCTATGATGTATAATAGGAATTCATAATTATATAGGTTAAATGGGGATGATGATAGGCCACAAAATTATATTAACCATTTTTTTAAGTTGTTTATCTTATTTATTCATTAGCCCTTGTTTTGCAGAAGATAAATGGAATCACTTTCGTCAACAATTTAATAAAGCTGAGCTTGCTTTTAATAAGGGTAAATATACCGAATTTGAAAAACTCAAAGAACAATTAAGAGATTACCCGCTTTACCCCTATTTAGTGTATGCAGACTTAGAACGGCGTATTGATAAGCTATCCTTATTAGAATTTAAAGACTTCATGAATCGATATTCCGATACTCCCTTACATGAACAACTTAGAAAATTATGGCTTAACACTAAAGCCAAACAAGAAAAATGGGAAGACTATTTACATGCTTATGTACCTTCTGAAGATACTGGAATGCAATGCCAATATTTATGGGCAAAACTAAATGTTTATCATAATAAAGCGGTATTAACCAAAGTTGAACCTTTGTGGTTACAAGGAAAATCCCTACCTAAGGTTTGCGATCCCCTATTTAATGCCTGGCAAGAAAATGGTTACTTAACACGTGCCCTGGTTTGGCAAAGGGTTAAACTTGCCATACAAGCTGACAACAGTTTAGTGGCAAAACGTTTAAGTAAATATTTAAAAAGATCAGAACAAGCCTTAGTTGAATTATGGGTTTACATTCATAATAATCCCGAAATTGTTATTGACCCAAAATATTTCAAAGGAAGACATCCAGCACTTTTAGAAATGATTGTCCATGGAATTAGCCGTATTGCCAAAGACAAACCAGAAGCAGCTGTAGAATTATGGCCTCTAATTGCCAAACGATACGCCTTTACTGAGCGTCATTGGGGTCTAGTCGTAAGAGCGATTGGTTTAAGTTACGCCTATAAACGCCACCCTGATGCTGAAAAATGGCTTAGTAAAGTGCCTGCCATGTACACTAATCAATTAGTACATGAATGGCGAATAAGGGTCGCCTTATCTAAAGATGATTGGCATGGTGTTTTACATTGGATAGAGGAATTGCCGCCAGAGCTACACCATTCAAGCCAATGGCAATACTGGAAAGCACGAGCTTTAAGCAAATTAAATAAAATTACAGAAAGTAATGATATTTTACAAAAAATGGTTCACGAACGAAATTATTATGGCTTTTTAGCCAACCATTTATTGTTAAAGCCTTATAATACGATGTCCCAATCTAAAATTACCATTAGTGCCCGTTCCTTAATTTCAGTAGCAAGACGACCATGCATTGCCCGTGCTCGTGAATTTTATATTTTAAAAAAATTGAATAAAGGACAAGAAGAATGGCGTTTTGCAACCCAAATGATGGCTGATACTGAACGACAAGCAGCTGCTCGATTGGCCCTGGATTGGCAATTGCCTAAATGGGCTATTATGGCTTTAGCGAATGCAAAAGATAAAAATGCCTACCAATTAAGTTTTCCTATTTTGCATTCTGAACAAATTTTTAAAGCCGCCCAATTGAATCAAATTGATCCAGCTTGGATTTTTGCAGTAACAAGACAAGAAAGTGCTTTTATGCCTAAAGCTAAATCACATGCAGGGGCAATGGGATTAATGCAAATTATTCCTAGCACAGCAAAAATGCTTGCTAGAAAATTAAATATCCATTTGAAAAGTTTGGAAGATGTTTTTCATATTGAAAAAAATATTCACTTTGGTAGCCATTATTTAAAAATGATGTTAGAGGATAATCAAAATAACCCCGTATTAGCAACTGCCGCTTATAATGCAGGCCCTAACCGGGTAAAAAAATGGATGCCAAATTTTACGATGGCAGCAGATGCCTGGATAGAAACCATCCCTTATAATGAGACCCGAAATTATGTAAAAAATGTTTTATCTTTTACCGTTATTTACCAACAAATATTAGGTAACCAGCCACAATTAAACCATTACATGCCTTTAATTGCTGGAAAAGATGCACTTATAATGAGTCAAAATAACCCATAAAGCTAACCACAATAACCAAGAGTGATTCGAATGGAAATTTTCAAATTTATTTATAAGAAATTATTCAATGTATTAATAGTCATTCCTTTTACTTTATTTATCACCACAGCTCACACCTTAAATTTTACCGATACCGCTTGGCAATTGGCTTTTAAATATGGGTTAATAAGCAGCTTAATTGTTTTATTAATTACATTTGTGTTTAAAAGACCTTTAGATGAATTGGTATTTCCAGGCTTACTTTATATCATACTAGGGGGCTTGGGATTAAAATTTAATAATTCTTTTATTATTAGTTTTTATACTCAATATAATGAAACTGTCTACTGGATATTTTTAATTTTATTCAAATTAATAACAATAGTGAGCTTTCCTTTCATAAAAAATTGGTTTTTAATAAGGCCCCAAAACTTAAATCATCAGCTAGTAGTATTCACTGCGGAGTTTTTAATCACCATTTGGGCATTTTATCATCCAAATAATTTATTATTATCAGTATTCTGCCCCTTTCTTTTATTAAAAATGTTAAGAGCTCAGCTTTCTCATCAAGAATACCTATCCGAGCATTTTATAGGCCATAATAATCTATAACTTTCACTAAAAGTTATCATATTTCTTAAACCTTACTATATTTATAAATAGGGCAAATACTGGGAGAGCATCTTGGATGACACACAGGGAAGTATACTTTTAATATGTGGTACGGAACACCCCCTTGAAAGTTTAATAACATTATTCAACCAACATCACTTTCATTTTGATATAGTCAACAATAAAGATGAGGCTTTTATTCATTTACTGGAACACCCTGATATGTATTCGGTAGTTATCCTCGATCAGTATTTTTTATCAAGCGATCAAGATTTTTGCTCAAAAATTCAGCTTAGTACCTCATTAAAATTATTATCTATTATCATTCTTACAGAATCTGAGGATTTAAATTTTATTAAAAAAGCACTCCTTTCTGGAGCTCAATTTTGCTTACCCTTAAACAAAATTGAAGAATATGGACTTATTGTTATCAATCAAGCAATTCATAATAATAGAAAATATAATTTAAATGTTAATAAACTTAATCAAGATTTAGAGCTGTCAAATTCAGTTATTCATTCTTTAGAAAGCGCTAATTTCAAATTTCGTACCCTTGAAGAAGCTAGTAATCTCGCGAATTTTTTGGCTAAAGCTTGCCCGAATCCTAGGATGGCCGTAGTGGGCTTATCTGAAATTTTTATTAATGCCATAGAACATGGCAACCTAAATATTTCTTATCAAGAAAAAACTTTGCTCAAAAAACAACTGAATTGGCAAGAAGAAATTGAAAAAAGGCTTTTAACTCCTGAAAATAAAAATAAGTACATAGAGGTGACATTCAAAAAAAATAAAACCGAGATCATTATTGAAGTGACCGACCAAGGGGCTGGGTTTGATTGGCAATCCTATCAAGAATTTAAACCAGAAAAAATATTAGACATACATGGTCGGGGAATTTTATTAGCCAAATCTATATCTTTTAGTGAATTAACTTATAATGCAAAAGGCAATCAAGTTCATTGTGTGATTTCTCCCACTTGATGGTTTTTATTCATTTCAGCCATTTAAAAGTGATTAAAAACCATCCCTTTGTATTATTTTTAGTTTGTTAACTAATTTAATTAAAAGCTATTGCACGACAAGCTTAATTTTAGTATATTGCTATTTCTTATCGCGGGGTGGAGCAGTCTGGC
>JAQGOH010000082.1 GCA_028293705.1 Francisellaceae bacterium
CTTATTAGCTTATCGGTTTGCGAATAAATTAGTTCCAAAGAATTTAAATGTTTGTTGGAATGCCGCAATTCACCTGATTGAACCATTTCCCTTATTAATGGAGCTTTTCTTTGATAATTAATTTTAAATTGTTTTTGTAAGTTGAAAAACTGTTGAGGATAAGTTTCTACTAATTTCACTATAGTATCTAATTGAGTTAACCAATCTTCCAAATTTCCAGATACTTTAGAATTATTCAACAATAATTGTTCCACGCCTTCTTTATATAATTTAATGGTTTGTTGAACCTGTTCAAACATATATCTTGATACTTGAATTTTAGTAGTTAAATTATTTTCAATTAATTTATTCATACTCATGTCAAGATAAAGCAATTTATTTAATATATTGGCAGACTGTTGTTGAAACACCTCATCATTTTTAATTTTTTCAATTTCTAAGGAATGCTTTAGCACTAAAGATTGCCATTCTTTATCTTTCTCATAAAACTGGTCCAATGGTTTTTCTATTAAATATCCGTCCTTTAATAACAAAATTAATTTTTCAGGAGTGAAAGAAACTGTATCCTTTCGTTTCGTAATACTTTTGGGTAAATAAATGGTAAAATTGTCTTTTAATGAAATTTTTAATAGTTTATCATCAATTGAAGTTTGTACATAAGCCAATCTCCGTAGTATAAATGAATCTTTTTCATCATCTAGCTGATAATTAGTAAACCTTAAAAACTCTTGCAAATCCATTATAAAGTTACAAAAATCAATCATGTCATCCATATACTCCCAATCAAAATATGAATCTACTTCTAATGAATATTTTTTTAAATAAGGGTTCAAATTTTCCTCAATGATTTGAATATGATTATTGTAAATGCTTTTTGCATTTCTTTTATTTTCAATAAACATATTGGCGCTATTTAAGGCACCTGATTGCTCAACATTAAAATTTATTTCATAAAAAGAATTTGTATTCTCATCTACAGTTTTTGCTCTCCATATAACTTTTTGGGCTTCTGGTAAGAATACGGGGGCTATTTTTAATAAATATTTAATGACTTCATGTTGTGCATTTAAAGCTGCCACTAATAAAACACTTTCTCCTTGGTTTAATGTATTTTTAATAAGGGTCCGATCTTTTTTATGGATCAAATCAATAAGCTCAACATCCCCAAGTTTGATGGCAATAATCAAGATCTGTTCCATCAATTCTTTAGGTGTTATAGTTAAAATTTCTGGTTTGATGGATAATAAGTAAGATATTACTTGCTTTTTTGCTAAAGAATTCTCCTTCTCTAATAACTTTTCAATAGAATCTTCTTTAGTATCAAATAAAACCAGTGCCAAGGGATTTTGAACATTTACCGCTAATAAATTAGGTGCTTGTGCAATTAATGATTTAATAATTTCTAAGTCTGCCTTTTTTAAGGCTTCAGTAAATTGAATTTCAAAGCTCATACTTATCTCCAACTATGAAAAGTAAATTTAATAAACACGCATATAGTTATATATTTAACTATTATCCTTATTCTTAAAGTTTAAGTCAATCCTTAATACTATTTATATGAGGAGGAAATTATACTAGGGTATACACCCTTATTTTAACTTCATTATTTTTTATTAGAAACAATGAACTTTTTAGGATATAAGTCATCAAAACAAGATAAATAGTGATATAAATTTTTAAAACTGGAGCAATATTATTATGGTTTTTGATCCTATTACACAAAATAAATTAAATGATATTACAAAAAATATATTTTTAACTACTAGAATAGAAACAGCTAAAATACTTCCAAACAATAAAACTAGAATTCGTAAGGGGATCGATAAATTATTAAATGAAATTGAAAGCGCCATAATGAAATCTTTTTCATATTATGACTCCGACGATGATTCAAGTGATTATTCCTCAAGTATTTCAAGACCATATAACGCTGATTCGAATTCTGAAGACACTGATGAGGATGACGCTTCTACTCCAGATAGAAGTAGTGAAAGTGTGGGTAAACATGCCTCAGAAAATGAATTGCAACCTCAATTTAATGGGATATCTCCTGAGGAATTCGATGAAATTGCGGGAGAAAGATTTCTTATTACAAGCAGTTTTTTAAATGAAAACATAAAAGGGAGAGGCCCTTTAATGGCGATAACATTATTAAATACAGGATTATCCTCCTTGACCGAGAATCAAATTAATGAATTTAAAGAAAATTTAAAACGAATGACCAATTACCTAGTCCTTTCGTATATTATAAAATATGACCCATTAACTAAGATTCCCCTAAATTTAGCTCATACACCTTTAATAGAATCTTTAAGAGATCAATTTTTAAATTTAAACAGCATAAAATGCATTCATGAAGAAGAACAATATAGTGATTTTACCTTTAAAATTATTTCTAATAAATCGGTAGAAGACCTTTTTAAGGAGTATATACCCATGATCAATGATAGGCCCCTTCAACCTTGAAGTGCAATTCTTTCGGCTGGTTTCATCGCTTTTGACATTATCTCTATTGGTTTTCGATACCCTAACACTTTTCTAGGTCGATTGTTAA
>JAQGOH010000083.1 GCA_028293705.1 Francisellaceae bacterium
TTAACAATCGACCTAGAAAAGTGTTAGGGTATCGAAAACCAATAGAGATAATGTCAAAAGCGATGAAACCAGCCGAAAGAATTGCACTTCAAGGTTGAAGGGGCCATATTTAGTTTAAGCAATTTTACCTTTAATCATTGTATTTACTTAATTTAACTCTTGAACTTAAGCGGTAACTATAAATGAATGTTCTATTGTTTTCAATAAACATTTTTGCCTGCACACTTCCATAGTTTATGTGAGAGCCTTACTCCGCTGATTACTTACAAAGGAACTTTATCTTTTTTCATTCTTTGGCTTTCCTTCTGGTTAAATTGATTTATAAACTTTGGTATGTAATAAATTACCCCTCAATTAATAGTTGAATGATCAAATCTAAGCTATATTTCGATAGCGAAGAAAATAGTTAGATATCCATGGTTACGGATATATATAGGGACGAATTCAATAATTATTTAAAGACATCCTGCCAATAAATAATCTTCAAGAAGGCCATGATTAATTAATATGCCCCGGTTCGTTCTCATCAACCATTTGCTATTTAACATTTATATGAAACCGATTTCTTAATTGACTTGACTTCGCCTATCAGTGCCTCTTCAAGACCTAGGTTGCTGCCTGCTCTAAGCTCGACTTAGACTTCTTTCCTCGCAACAGTGACCTAAATTTTCAATTTTATGAGACAAGCAATAAAAACAAATTTATATTAGCTTAATCCGAATTTAAGTTAAAAAAAACTTGGAGGGTAACCTATTTATAATTAAAAGGCAGAACTATTAGTGATTTAATTAACTAATTTTTTAAGTTAAGTTTAATGAATAATTTGGAATTTTTTAATAAAAAAGAATATAGTTAAAATATGAAATCATTTAAAGACCCCTTTATTCATAAATTATTACTAATAACGCTTTTAAAAATTAGTTGTATATTTATAATATGGAAATTATTTTTTAGTCATCCATTTTCTAAAACCTTTATTCATAATACTTTTCCTTCTATCATTTTTGGTAATGATATAATTGCTCCTGACCAAAGGATTAATAATGATAAATGAAACCCTAGTCAATTTGTCCCGATTACAATTTGCCCTAACAGCTCTTTACCACTTCTTATTTGTGCCTTTAACCTTAGGTCTTTCTTTTATTCTAGCTATTATGGAATCTGTCTATGTAATGACAGGAAAATCCATTTATAAACAAATGACCCAATTTTGGGGAAAACTCTTTGCTATTAATTTCGCTATGGGAGTAGCAACCGGTATTACTCTTGAATTTCAGTTTGGTACAAATTGGGCCTATTATGCTCATTATGTCGGCGATATATTTGGAGTACCTTTAGCTATAGAAGGCCTAATGGCTTTTTTCTTAGAATCAACTTTTGTAGGGCTTTTTTTCTTTGGATGGGACAAGTTAAGTCGGCCTAAACATTTGATGGTAACCTGGCTTGTAGCTTTAGGTGCCAATTTATCTGCTCTTTGGATTTTAATAGCGAATGCTTGGATGCAGCATCCGATCGGTACTGAATTTAATTTTAATACCATGCGAATGGAATTAGTCAGTTTATCTAAAATATTTTTTAGCCCAGTAGCCCAAGTAAAATTTGTTCATACGGTTGCGAGTGGATATGTAACTGGTTCCATTTTCGTCTTAGCTATTAGTGCTTATTATTTATTAAAAAAACGTCATTTAGCATTTGCACGACGTTCTTTTGCGGTGGCCGCGGGTTTTGGATTGGCTTCAATTTTATCGGTAATTGTCTTAGGAGATGAGAGCGGTTATACCCTAGGGGATGTGCAACAAGCAAAATTAGCGGCTATCGAAGGAGAATGGGAAACCCAAAAGCCCCCGGCGTCTTTTACTGTTATTGGGTTTCCAGATGAAGAATTACAAGAAACCCGCTATGCACTTAAAATACCTTATGTATTAGGTATTATAGCTACCCGATCGATAGATACCCCAATTCTAGGATTAAAAGATCAAATAGCCCGAAATGAAGCACGCATAAAAATTGGTATAAAAGCTTATGCGGCTTTACAAGCTTTAAAAAAAGATAAAAATAACCCTGACTTAAATTCAGATTTTAATAAATACAAAAATGAGTTAGGGTATGGTTTATTATTAAAACGATATACTCCAAATGTTATTGACGCAACGCCTGACCAAATTAAAGCGGCGGCAAGAAACAGCGTTCCAAAAAGCTGGCCTTTATTTTGGTCTTTTAGGATAATGGTGGGATGCGGCGGGCTTATGTTAATTCTGTTTTTAGCTGCTTTTTATTATAATATTAAACGGAATGTACATGAAAACACTCGCCTACTAAAATTTGCTTTTTGGTCCTTACCTCTACCATGGATTGCTAATGAATGTGGTTGGATTGTGGCCGAATATGGAAGACAGCCTTGGGTTATAGCGGAAATCCTGCCCACTTTTTTAGGTATATCTTCGGTTTCGAGTGTAAATGTAGCGCTCAGTTTATCGGCCTTTATTATTCTTTATACAGGCTTAATGATTGTGGAAGTTTATTTAATGGTAAAGTACACCAAAATAGGACCCTCAGAAGATAATTTATCGATTTTAAATTCACAAGGCACTTCTTATGCTCATTGATTATCTACCCCTTAAAGTAATGTGGTGGGCTTTTATCTTATTATTAATGATAGGATTTAGTGTGACTGGCGGTTTTGATCTCGGGGTTGCTTTTTTATTACCTATCATAGGTAAAACCGATCAGGACCGTAAAGATTTATTAGCAAGTATTGGCCCTACCTGGGAAGGCAATCAAGTATGGCTCATTACCATGGCGGGCGCTTTATTTGCTGCCTGGCCCTTAGTATATGCCACGGCTTTTTCAAGCCTTTATTTTGCTTTTTTGCTAGTAGTACTTGCTCTCATTTTAAGACCCCCGGGTATTGATTATCGAAATAAAATTCTAAATATTAAATGGAAGTTATTTTGGGATTGGAGCTTATTTATCAGCGGTTTGTTACCTTCCTTATTGTTTGGAATAGCGATTGGAAATACAATTTTGGGGGTCCCTTTTGAATTTGATGATAATATTCGTTCTTTTTATCATGGAAATTTCTTGCATTTATTTAATTTATTTTCATTAACTATCGGTATAATTAGTTTAAGTTTGTTCGCCTTACATGCGGCTTTTTTTATCCAAATGAAAACCCATAATGAATTAAAAAATCGAGCCATAAAAACAATTAAACTATCAAGCTTAATCGTACTGATAAGTTTAGCTTTAGCTTTTTGGCAAATGAAATATTTACCAGGATATATAATTCAAACAATAGGAGAATTAAATGGAATTTTAAACCCCTTAACAAAAACGGTTTTGTTATTACCTGACAATTGTTTACATAATTTTTATCAGTATCCCTTATTATTATTACTTCCTTGTTTTAGCTTATTAACGCTTAGCTTATCTTTATTAAGTTCTCATCTTGATAAGCCTAAGCTTGGACTTATATTAAATGGTTTAACTATTACGTTTATTATTATCACTTTTGCCACCGTTTTATTCCCTTTTGTTTTACCCTCTTCTTTAAACCCAAATCATAGTTTAACCATTTGGGACGCATGTTCTAGTCAATTAACCTTATTATGGATGATGATAGCTTTAATCATTATATTACCGATTAACTTAGGATATACCTATTGGGTTTATAAGGTAACTAGAGGGAAAATAGGTACTTAAGCTTCACAACTTTTAACTTTGATGAGGTTCAATCAATGTGGTATTTTGCGTGGATTCTAGGAGTACTCTTAGCATGTGCCTGTGGAATTATTAATGTATTGTGGTTAGAACATGAGCATTTATTAGAAGAAACCCCAAACGAATAACTTATCAATTGACGAGTCTATTAAATTAAGGCAATATTTATACATCTTTTTGCATAATAGTTAGTTAATTATCAAATATTTTATCTGTTCTATCATTTTTGGAAATATATGGAAACTAAAGCCTTAAGGACTGGTGTTTTATTAATAAATTTAGGTAGCCCAAAAGATCCAGAACCTAAATACGTAAGGGCTTATTTGAAAGAATTTCTAAACGATAAAAGGGTTATTGATATTCCCTATGCGCTAAGAAAATTATTATTGAATTTTTTTATTCTCCCCTTTAGACCTAAACAATCTTCTAAAGCTTATAAAACTATTTGGAATTCTGAAACTACACCGGGCTCTCCTTTAATTCAATTAAGTATAAAGTTAAAAGAAAAATTACAAACTGAGTTAGGAAATTCATATCTTGTAAATTTAGGAATGAATTATGGTGAACCGAATCTTAGCTCGGCTTTAAAAATTCTAGAAGAAAATTATTGCGATAAAATAATTATCCTTCCCCTTTACCCCCAATATTCTTCAGCAGCAACAGGATCTGCTCTTGAAAAGGTGTTTAACTTATTAAAGTCTCGCATAAATATTCCACAACTTAGAATACATAATCAGTTTTATAATCACCCTGATTTTATAAATGCTTGGCAGACCCATATCCAAGAATGTTTAATGCCTTACCACAGTTTAGAAAATTTCCATTATCTTTTTAGTTATCATGGCCTACCATTAAGGCAAATAATTAAATCCGAACCAAATTTTATTAAACAATGTAATAGAGATAAAGAATGCCCAGGTATTGGAGCTGAAAACCAATATTGTTACCGTGCACAGTGTTTTGAAACCACTCGTTTGCTAAGCAATGCTCTTAAGCTTGCACCGGAACAATATTCTCTAGGCTTTCAATCTCGTTTAGGGGTAACACCTTGGATAAAACCCTATACTGATAAATTATTAATTGAATTAGTGAATAAAGGTATAAGAAATTTAATAATTGCCTGCCCTTCGTTTGTTAGCGATTGCTTAGAAACTTTAGAAGAAATTGCAATTCGAGCCAAGGCTCAATGGCAAGCCTTAGGTGGGGAAAATTTTATTTTCATACCCTGTTTAAATACTCATCCTTTATGGATTAAAGCTCTTAGCAAGATCATCATCGGAAACCAATAAATGCAAAATACTACTCAAACCTTAGAATTATTAAGTACTAAAGAAAAAGATAAAAAAATTGAACGAATTGAAAAAAAATTAATGCATTATACTTATAAAGCTATTTCTCAATATCATATGATCGCCCCGAACGATAAAATTATGGTATGTTTATCAGGTGGAAAAGATTCCTTCACTATGCTCACCATTCTAAATAAATTACGAATTCGCTCCCATAATAAATTTAGTATTTTTGCTTTTATACTCGATCAAGCTCAGCCTGGGTGGAATGATCAAAAATTACGAGATTATTTAAACAAGGAAAATATCCCTTTTGAAATTTTAAGAAAAGATACTTATTCAATTGTTATCGATAAAATCGAGGAGGGAGCCACTTATTGCGGGCTTTGCTCTAGGTTAAGAAGAGGTATTATTTATTCCTATGCCAAAGAACATGGCTTCAATAAAATCGCTTTAGGTCATCACCGAGATGATTTAATTAGAACCTTGCTGATGTCTATTTGTTATAATGGTGAAATTCGTTCAATGCCTCCGAAATTATTAACCGATGATAAGAAAAATATTGTTATAAGACCTTTAAGCTTTATACAAGAAAAAGATATTATCGAATATGCCAGGCTCAAAGCCTTTCCCATTATCCCCTGCAATTTATGTGGTTCTCAAGAAAATCTTGCTCGAAAAAGAATTGGTAAGCTCATTGATGAACTTACCTTAAATAATCCTAAAGTCCCTAGTAATATGTTACATGCTTTAACTCAAATCAAGCCGTCTCAATTATTAGATAAAAATTTATGGGATTTTAAAGCTTTAGATACAGAGCTTATCATTTAACCCTTTTAAAAACGCTGGTTGAGAAGACTTAACTTCTAGTTTCAAAACATCAATATTTTGTTTTTCGCAAATGTCTTTTAAATGTTTTTTTGAAAAAGGCTTATCAAAAAAATAACAAGTGTTATTAGGTTGTTTCGTATCAAACCACTCTTTTGCCAAATATAGATTACCTTCCGATTGGAATATGATTATACAGTTTTGATAAGCTTCTTTACTAAGAGGATCTGATAATAATTTATCTATAAATTGATGTCCTTTAAGTACATTGGCTCCTAAATCGATATCAGTGATAATCCAATCATAAGGTTTTTCTTTATTAAGAATTTTTAAGCGGATAGCTTCCTCAGCCTCTGCTGTATTAACATAAGAGTCAGTAATATCATTAAACATAAATATTGGATTTATTAACATTCTGTTGATAACTTTGCGAGCTGTTTGAGTATCCTCTATAACTGCTACCCTAATTGGAGTTGTAAATTGATTAATAATGGATAAAGGATTTATTTCTTTAGAATAATTTTCAATTAAAAAATTTATAGAAGCGGTCAGGCCATTAGAGTCTTTAGTATCATTTACCGAATCAATATTAACGGTTTGTTTAATCTCAATACCTTGTGAATCAGTACAGATAGCTGTTGTATTTAATTCTATGTGAGAAGAATAGGCCTTGGATACCCCTTGTTCACTATTAGTATCAATCATAATAGAATTTTGAATAATTAACTGGTTATGGCCAGGATCATTATCAATTTTATGGTTTGCATTAATGGTCATTGACTGAGCATGGTGGGAAAATAACAAATTTGAGGAAGATTTAGAAACCTGATTGAATTGTTTTTTTTCAATATAATTTATTGAGTTCCTATGTCGGGGAGAAGTTTCTGCTGATCTTACTTTATGTTTATGAACATGATAATCATCTTCAAAAGTATCGTATGAATGACTACGGGTTATATTTTTAGAAGAAAGTTTACGCCTTTGTTTAGGCGGGGTCCTAGTTAATAATTCTAAATTATTAAAAAAATGGTTTACGCTAAGCATGTCTCTTGAATGATCTGCACTATTTTTTCTTGTAAGCTCAATTTTTCTTTTGGGAAGAGGCGGAGTTGAGGAGACATGCTGAATAATTTTTTTTCCTTTTAAAAGAATATCTTTTGACATATGAGTATTTATTAATTGGTTTTGCACTGTAAACATAAAATATTCCAAAAATTATTAAGCATTTAGAAAGAAAGATTGATTTATAAAAGTTTTTTATTAAGAACCAATTATAGAAAAACCATAGCAGCATTATATAGAGTGTAAATTCACTTATCAAGCATGGCTAAACTAATACATTGAGAAATATTTGTTACCCAATTAAGGCATAGTTTCTAACCAATAAAAAACTCCAATAACCGCAATTGCAATTAATATAACAGCAGCTATACCGTCAAGCGCATCATTTGAAAGAGAAGAATATTTGTTCTTTTCCTTAGATTCATTACTGTTCATATTCATTCCTTTAATTGAATTAAATTCTTGGTCTAATTTCTTTATGAGTTTCTAGATTTTTTATGACATAGATCTAATACGAATTCTATAAGACCTGCAATTAGTATTTTTGTCAGTTTAATACCATAATTAAACTATCATACGAATTATCAGTATACTCGTTAGGGGATTAAGTATGCACTCTGTTTTAAAAAAATTTGAAGAACTTCTTGAGCGCCTTACTCTTAATGATGAAACCTTAATCGAGCTTGACCTAAGTCATCATTATTTAGAAGATGAGGGTGTGGCACGTCTTAGCTTAGCTTTATTAGAAAATACAAATTTAAAAAAATTAAATTTAAGCTTCAACGCAATTAAATCTCTAGGTTGCGCTAATTTAGCTATCCTTTTATTAAAAAACTCTACACTTGAAGAGTTAAATTTATCCGATAATCCATTAGGCTATGATGGTATACAAAAATTGGTTTCTACTCTTTCCTTAAATAATACTTTAAAAAGATTATTTATAAATAATACAAAATTAACAGATAATCACGTCATTTTATTGTGTAAAAATTTAGTTAATCACTCAAGTCTTATCCATCTAGAATTAAATAATAATCCTCTAAATATAATTAGTTTTTTTTGGTTAGGACATTTATTAAAGCATAATCAAAATATTACTACTTTAAACATCAGTTCTGATAAAATTAATGATAAAAGTATTCAATACATTTCCTTCCATTTAGCAAAAAATAAAACTTTACTTAATTTAAATTTATCAGATAATATTATTTATGCAAAAGGCGCCGAAGCATTAAGTATTGGTTTAATCCATAACCATTATTTAAAATATTTAAATTTAAGCAATAATTTTTTAAAAGATGAGGGTGCAAAAAAAATAGCTCGCATGCTATGTCAAAACCATTCTCTAGAATATTTAAATTTAAGTAATAATCAAATTAATAGTCCTGGTATTAATACGCTAGCTGCAGGACTTATTAAAAACTATCATTTAAAGCATCTTGATCTTTCTCATAATTTTTTAGGGCCGTTAGGAGCTTCTTCTCTGGCAATTGCGGTTAGTAAAAATGAAACCATTGAAAATTTAAATCTTAATTCCTGTCAAATCACAAATGGAGGCTTAAATAATCTCTCTTTGTCGATTGCTCGGCATCCGCGATTAAGGGTTATTCATTTATGTAACAATCAAATTAATTATAAAGGGATTCATTTATTTTTAAGCTGCTTAGAGCAAAACTTTTCAATTGTCAATTTAGATTTTTCTTTTAATCAACTTTCTTTAGTTCAAGAAAAAAAAATAAATGAAAAGATTAAAGCTTTCCAATTACGCAATCAACAGTATATTGAATTAAATCATCAACTTGATAATTTGTTTTATGAAATTAAATCTATAGCTGTTAAGCCCCTAGAAATCAATAATGTTCAATTGACTGGTGGAGTTGAAGAGAAAATACAAAGTATTTCCGATCGAGCATTTAAAATAATACAAAAAATCAAACCTCTAAATCCTAACCAGGGATTACAGACTCATTACGATTGGTTGTTATTTCTACTATCCATATATGAAAAATTAGGTATTGATAATATATTAGAAAAATTATTACCTTATATTTATAATAATTTAGAATATAAGGCTTCCATCTTATTTGAAATCGGTTGTTTAATCTTCAAACAAGCCCATCGCTCTTTTGCCCAAGAAAATTCTAAAACCCAACTTAATCAATTAATAAAGGCTTATGTTTGCTTTAAACATGCGGAAAACCATCAAACATCCAATGAATTTTCTAATAAATTACTTATCATCTTACAAAAATTTATCCCGGATTTAAGTTATCAAATTAAAAAAGTGGAACTTAAGTTAGGTATTTTAAAAATAAATTTATTAAAAAACTTTTCTAAGAGTAATGCCCATTTACCCTTATTTAATTTATATAAGTCAGAAAATTGTTTAGAAAAAATGAATTAAAATTCTTCGAAAAAAGATGATAAAACTTCCTCATCTATCTTTTCATCTCTTAATTGGCCAATCGCTTTATGTTTTTCGTGTTCATTAATACGATTAGGTGAGAAAGCATCAGAAGATTTATCTAAATTTTGTAAAAAAATATCCTCTTCACTGACATAATTTTTTTTCAAAGAGTTAATTAACATTTATATTCCTTAAATAAATTATCTTCTTACATATAAGGGTTTGTACCTGCCTCGTGATCAGTTACGTCTTTAATTTCTGTAATTTGCGGAAAATGTTCTTTTAGGGTTTTTTCAATTCCATGTTTCAAAGTATAGCCTACCATACCACATCCTTGGCAACCTCCCCCAAATTCTAAAATTAGTATATTCGGTTCTATAATATCGATTAAAGTAACTTTGCCACCGTGGCTAGCTAGAGAGGGATTAATTTCATTTAAAATAAGGTCTTCTATTGCTTGAAATAAACTTAAATTATGGGTATCTAATGTTTTTTTTAAATGAGGTGCTTTAATAGAAAGCTCTCCACCAACCTTATTTGCTTTATAATCTATGGTGGCATCTTGTAAAAAAGGGAGAGATTTTTTTTCTATAAAAATTTTAAAATCAGAATAATTTAGTTTCAGGTCGTCCTTTTCTTCTTCATTATATGGACAAAAAGTAATAAATACTTCCGCTTTCGAGGTCTTGGGATTTAAGACAGAGACCCTAATATTCATATTGGGAATAGCTTCTTTTTCAATAAGCGATAAAAAATGTTTGTAGGCTAAGTCACTTAAATGAATAGGAAAAGAATCATTTTGTATATTATGGCTTGTATCGATAGGCATATAGCCTTACCTCCAACAAAAAAGTAATGTAGCACTTATCTTTATTTTGAGCAATCTAACCTATTTATTATAGGTCAATAAACTTAGTTTTCGACATTAAGCCTTAAAGGTATTATAATTTTTTTTGTACCACACAAATACTAGGTAAATAATATATGTCACGTTCGATCTTAGATTTTAAAATGCAGGCCGAACAAATGCTTTCCATCATAGAATCGCGTTTAAAAATAGGTCAAAAAGAATCTGCTACTCAAATATTAATATTAAAATTTAAAAGCTTATATGAACAGGGGGTAGCCAATGGTCGTATTTATGAAAGAGAGGGAATATCCCCTTTTATGGATGCAGATAACCCTTGGGAAAATTAATTATGAGCCAAATTGATAGAGACAGCCTCTTTAATATTTACTATACTAATATAGTTAATTGACTCATATTTACTTATTTCGAAGAGTCATTTATGCTATTTATACCTAAATTGCATTTTGCAAAGAGAGACAAAAATGAAGTTTCATAACAAGCCAATATTAAATATTCCAGACAAAATTTATGTGGAAAACAATAAAATTTATAATAATGATAAGCTTGCCATTGAGAAGCTCTTAGCTCACTCTTCATCTGATGCGGATATATTAGCCAGCTGGAAAGAATCCTTAAATCATTTCCCCTCTGATTCTCCTACCTCGCAAAAACCTCGGTTTTAAATTTTAAAAAATGCTTATGAAATTCATAAGTAATAGATTTCATTCCAGGGTAAGATTATCACAGTTTAATGGCCTCTCCGGAAAAAATTAACTCCCAGAAAATTATGATAGCGTCGCTAATTTCAGTAATTATTTAAAGGCATCCCTGCCAATAAATAATCTTCAAAAACGCGACGACTGATTAATATGCCGCGCTCGTCCTCGTCAACCA